>CABXRY010000005.1 GCA_902514755.1 uncultured Pelagibacteraceae bacterium | reverse complement strand
AAAAATGGTTTAATGTTTGTTGCAACTTTAAATAAAACTTTAAAATCATATGTTTTTGCGATTATTGGTGCTGAGTACGTATTGAGATGGCTACCAATAGGAACTCATGATTGGGAGAAATTTGTAAAACCAGCTGATCTTAAAAATATTTTAAGTAAAAATAATTTAAAAATTGAAAAAATAGATGGCATGAACTTTAATATTTTCAAAGATGAGTGGAGTATTTCAAAAGATACTTCAATTAATTATATCGCAAAATCTTTAAAAATTTAATTATCTTTATCTTCTACCCACGGGATCATTTGTGCTTCAATTCCCTCTTCTTTAAGCTCAATAAGCTCTTTCGTTGAGGCACTACCATAAATACCTTTGGAATTTTTTTTTTTCTCATAATGAATAGATCTTGCCTCATAGGCAAAATTTTTCCCTACGTATTTAAAATTATCTTTAATAAATTTTTGATAATCTTTAATAGTTTTTTTTATATTTTGATATTTTACTAATTCTAAATTATTTTTTTGACTTTTATTTTTATTCATCAATGTTGGTGCCATTAGTGATTTATCTATCTTAAGCGAATTACAACTATGGCAGTTTAATAGTTTTTTTCTTTTTAATTTTTCAAATTCTTTTGATGAAGCAAACCAACTATCAAATGTTATTTCACAGTCATTACAGATTAATTTATATTTTATCATTGCTTCTTAACTAATTATTAAAGTTTAATTTTCAATATTGCTAACTTCGATAATCTGCGTTAATTTCTACATATTTTTTTGTAAAATCCATCGTATAAACTGTAAAATTCTCAGAACCTGTAAAAATTTCAATATTAAACTCGATATTTTCATTTTTCATGTATGCGCTAGTTTTTTTCTCATCATAACTTTGATGTAATTTACCATCTTGTACAATTTTTAAATCACCAAATTTGATTGAAAGTTTTTTCAAATTTATTTTAGATCCTGCTTTTCCAATTGCCATTATTAAACGACCCCAATTTGGATCTTCACCTGCAATTGCAGTTTTTACTAATGGCGAATTAGCAATTGAAAAAGCAATATTTTTTGCTTCTATTTCAGATTTACATTTTTTTACATTCACGGCTACAAACTTTGAAGATCCTTCGCCATCAGAGACTACTCTTTTGGCTAAACTTAATAAAAGTTTATTTAAAGCTAAATCAAAGCTTTTAATTTTTGAATCATTAAAATTTTTTACAATTGGATTATCTGCTTTACCTGTTGCAAAAATAGTCGCCATATCATTTGTGCTTGTATCTCCATCACATGTAATGGCATTAAAAGTTGTGGAGATATTTTTTTTTAATAGTCTACTTAAAATTTCATTTGATAATTTTGCATCTGTAAATACATAAGCTAATGTTGTTGCCATATTTGGATGTATCATTCCTGAGCCTTTTGCTATTCCATAAATCTTAATTTTTTTATTTCCAATTTTACATTCCTCCATAGCCAACTTGGGTTTGGTATCTGTTGTCATTATTCCAAGAGCAGCTTTCATCCAAATAAATTTATTTTGGGTATATCTTATTTTGCTAATCAAATTGGGTATCTGATTTAATATCTTTTGATAAGGAAATGACTCACCTATAGTTCCTGTGCATCCAAACAAAATTTCTTTTGGAGAAATTTTTTTAGGATTATCTTCATCAAGCTCTTGTTTTTTATTTAATTCATTAGAAATTTCTAAAGAAATTTTCTTTAGACCTTCATATCCTTCTTTGCCAGTAAATGCATTGGCGTTCCTTGTATTAACTAAAAGTGAATAAATTTTTTTGCATTTTTGATTTAAGTTCCATTTAATATTTTCTGAAATTATTTTTGATTGTGTATAAACAGATGCATGATTAGCACCCTCTCTAAAATAAAACATTACTAAATCATCTCTGTTATCTTTATAGAGATTTGCACTACCAACAGAAATTGATAAACCATCTACATGCTCTAAGTCTTGAAAATCAATCATTCTGGTGTTTTTTGATTTTGAAGATAAAAAATTTGATAAATTAATTCCCATAACGTTTAAAATTATTATTTAATACATATATTAAACAATATAAGTAAACAATAAATCAAATATTCATGTTTAATCCATTAAATTTAATTTCTAAATTTATCAAATCTAGTAATCAAAAAGAGCTAGATAGAATTTCAAGTATTGTAACAAAAATAAACTCTCTAGAAGATGAATTTAAAAATTTAGACGATTTAGATTTTCCTAAAAAAACATCTGCTTTTAAAGAACAAATAAATAATGGAAAAAAATTGGATGAAATTTTACCTGAAGCTTTTGCATTGGTTAGGGAGGCTTCTAAACGAGCACGAAATGAAAGACACTTTGATGTTCAAATAATTGGTGGTGTTGTTTTGCATGAGGGTAAAATTGCAGAGATGAGAACTGGGGAAGGTAAGACTTTAACAATTACTTTGGCTGCATATCTTAACGCGCTGACTGAAAAAGGAGTTCATATAGTAACTGTAAATGATTATCTCGCAAAAAGAGACTCAATTGATATGGGACGAATATATAATTTTCTTGGCCTAACATCAGGCTACATCAATAACGACCAAAATGATGAAGATAGAAAGAAAAACTATAACTGTGACATAACTTATGCAACTAATAGTGAATTAGGTTTTGATTATTTAAGAGATAATATGAAATTTTCAGAGTCAGAAATGGTTCAGAGAGAACATGCTTTTTCAATTGTTGATGAAATTGACTCCTGCTTAATTGATGAAGCAAGAACCCCTCTTGTTATTTCAGGATCAGCAGATGATAAAACAGCTCAATATCTTGCAATAGATAAACTTGTAAAACAATTAAATGATAAAGATTACGAAATTGATGAAAAGGATAGAGGTATTCTTTTAACCAATGACGGAATTAATAATGTAGAAAAAATTTTTTCTGATGCAGGTATTTTAAAAAATAATAATTTTTATGATCCAGAAAATTTAGGTCTAATTCATCATGTAAATCAAGCATTACGTGCAAATCATTTATTTGAAAAAGGTAAAGATTATATTGTTAAAGATGAAAGTCTTAAGATAATTGATGAACTTACCGGAAGAATTTTAGAGGGAAGAAGATTTGGTGATGGATTACATCAGGCATTAGAAGCAAAAGAAAAAATTACTATTCAGGCAGAAAATCAAACCTTAGCTTCAATAACCTATCAAAATTATTTTAAACTTTATAAAAAAATATCAGGATGTACAGGAACAGCCGCAACAGAGTCAGAGGAATTTTTTGAAATTTATAATTTGCCAGTAGTAGTGATACCTACAAATAATGAAATGATCAGAAAAGATTACAATGACCAAATTTTTAGAACTGAAGGTGAAAAAAATGATGCAATTATTGAAAGGATTGTGGAGTGTCATAATTTAGGACAACCTATTTTAATATTTACTTCAAGTATAAATAAATCAGAAATTTATTCAAAATTACTAAGTGAAAAAAATATTAAGCATGTTGTTTTAAATGCAAAAAATCATGCAAATGAAGCAGATATTATAGCAAATGCTGGAAAGGAAAATTCAGTCATAATTACAACCAGTATTTCTGGAAGAGGTGTAGATATTCAATTAGGAGGTAAGAAAGAATCAGTTCAAGATGAACAATTAAAAATTGATAAAGATAAAATTAAAACATTGGGTGGTTTATTTGTTATTGGTACAGAAAGAATGGAGTCTCGAAGAGTTGATAATCAGGCAAGAGGAAGAGCTGGTCGACAAGGAGATGAGGGTAGTTCTATTTTTTATGTAAGTTTAGAGGACGATTTAATGAGGATTTTTGGTTCAGAGTCTATGAATAATATGCTTGAAAAATTAGGATTAAAAGATGGAGAAAGTATTGATCATCCATGGATTAATAAAGCATTAGAGAGAGCACAACAAAAAGTTGAAGCTAGAAATTTTGATATACGAAAAACTCTAATTAAGTTTGATAATGTCTTAAATGATCAAAGACACGTTGTATTTTCGCAAAGAAAAAATGCAATGAATAGTAAAAATATTTTTGAATATTCAGACGAATTTTTGAAAGAAATTTTGCAAGATATTGTTAAATTAAAAATTCAAAAATTATCAAATCCAAAAAGTAATGAATTCACAAATCGATTAAGACAAATTGTTGGAAAAAGTTTTGAAGAAAATGAATTTAAAGAGTTAGTTTCATCTAGTGATAATGAAATTAAAGAAAAAATTTTAAATAAATTTAAAGAGTCACGAAACGATAGAATAAATTTACTTGGTGAAGATCATGCAAAAGAAATTGAAAAAAGAATATTTCTTCAATCAATAGATCTAAATTGGAAGTCTCACATACAATATTTAGAGCAATTAAGACAAGTAATAGGTCTTAGATCCTATGGGCAAAGAGATCCTTTAATTGAGTATAAAAAAGAGGCTTTTGAGCTATTTTCAAATCTTTTAGAAAAATTAAAGTTAGATTTCGTAACCATACTAATGAATTTGAAAGTTATAACTAAACAAGCGCCAGAACAAGAAAATAAAACTAGTATGTTAGACCAAATAAAAAAAGGTAAAAAAATTGGAAGAAATGAACCTTGTTATTGTGGCTCAGGAAAAAAATTCAAGCATTGTTGTGGAGCTTTATAAAGTAAATTAAAATAAAGCAAATGCTAAAGCAAGTAATATAAAGCTTAAGACGGAAGCTCCAATAAGTATTTTTTTAGATTTTAAAATTTCTACAATATTATTTTCTTTTATTGTGAGTGTACTTATGTCCTCTGAATTACTTACAAATCCTTTATTTCGTCCAATCTTTAAAAATTTATTTTTTCTTTCACTCATGATTTCCTCAGAGGATAAGTCTTTAAAATATTCTAAATTTTTAGATATCGAATTTCTTAAATTGTCTAATATTAAATCTCTATCTCTATGGGCTCCCCCCAATGGCTCTGGAATTATTTCGTCTATAACCTGAAGTTCTAATAAATCTTTAGCTGATAATTTCATAGCCTTTGCCGCATCGAGCATTTTTTTTGGATCTCTCCATAAAATTGTTGCACATCCTTCAGGTGATATCACAGAATAAATAGCATGTTCTAACATTATTACCTTACTAGATGATGCTAAAGCTATCGCCCCTCCAGATCCACCTTCACCAATTATAATTGCAATTGCTGGCACTTTAAGTTCCATGCAGCATTCAATTGATTTTGCAATTGCCTCCGCCTGTCCTCTTTCTTCAGCGCCAACTCCTGGATATGCTCCTGGAGTATCTATAAAAGAAATTATTGGGATATTAAATTTATTTGCCAAATTCATTAGCCTAATTGTTTTTCGGTAACCCTCTGGTCTCATCATCCCAAAATTTCTCTCAATTCTGCTCTCTAAATTTTCACCTTTTTCTTGTCCAATTACCAATACTGATTGTCCATTGAATTTTGCAAAACCAGTTAATACAGATTTATCTTCACCGTAATATCTATCTCCTGATAAAGAGATAAAATCATCAAATAAATTATCTATAAAAAATTTAGATTTAGGCCTATCTTCATGTCTTGCAACCATAGTAGTTTGCCAGGGGTCTAAATTTGAGTAAATGTCCTTTAATTTTTTATCTAATTCAGCTTGCGTATTTGATATTTTTTGGGTGTCGACCTCAGATAAACCCTCTTGATTAAAGGGATCTTTTAGTTTTTCAATTTCACTTTCTAAATTTTTAATATCATTTTCAAAATTTAGATAATTTTTCATAATTAATTTATATCGAACAATTAGAATATAAAAAAGGCAATAAAGTGATGATGAATATCCTCTGTAAATGTTATCAATTGACTTAATTTTTTTTTAAAGATAAAAATTATATATCGGGAGAGACTGATAAGCTTATTAGCGCCGAAGGAGCAACCACCCCGGAAACTCTCAGGCAAAAGGACCGTTAAACGCATAACACTCTGGAAAGAGATTAATTTCCGCCGAAGGAGCAAAACTCTCAGGCAAAAATACAGATGGGGTAAATATTAGTGCTATGCAAGAAAAGTATATTAATATTAACAAACTAAAAGTTTCAGAGAGTTTATCTAGATTTGTGAAAGATGAACTATTGAAAGATACAAATATTTCTGGTGAAGATTTTTGGTTAGGTTTTGAAAAAGTTGTTGAGGAGCTTGAGCCAAAAAATAGACAATTAATTAATTTTAGAGAAACTTTACAAAAAAAAATTGATGCATGGCATATTAAAAATAAATCTAATGAATTCAATTTAATTGAATACAAAAAATTTTTAGTTGAGATTGGCTATTTAAAAGAACAAGGCCCGGATTTTTCTATAGCCACAAAAAATGTAGACGATGAAATCACAAAAATTGCAGGACCACAATTAGTTGTACCAATTATGAACTCACGTTATGCATTGAACGCAGCTAATGCAAGATGGATGAGTCTCTATGACAGTCTATATGGGACTGATGTTATAGAACAATCTGAGGATAGTGTTTCTGAAAGATACGACCCTTTAAGAGGAGAAATGGTTATTAAATATGGTAGAGACTTTTTAGATACATATTTTCCTTTGAAGGATATGAGCTGGAGTAAAATTACTACTGTTGCGGTAAAAGAAGGAAGTTTTAAAACATTAAAGGGAATTGAAACATTTGATTTAGTAGATGAAGAGAAATTTATTGGTCATAGAGGTGAGGCAGATAACCCATCGGCAATTATCTTAAAAAATAATAACTTACATATTGAAATTTTAAGAGATCGAAGAGCTTTTAGTGCTCAACAAGATTATGCGGGTATTAGTGATATAATTTTAGAGTCTGCTGTATCTACTATATGTGACAATGAAGACAGCGTTGCAGCAGTGGATGCTGCAGATAAAGTTATTTGCTACAGAAACTGGTTGGGTTTAATGAAAGGTAATCTAAAAACTCAATTTGAAAAGGGAGGCAAACTACTTGAAAGAAAATTAAATCCAAACAGAAGTTACATATCAAAAGATGGTAAAGTGCTTAAACTTCATGGAAGAAGTCTCTTGTTGATACGAAATGTTGGACATTTAATGACAAACCCATCAATAATTCTCAATAACGGTAATGAAGTCCCAGAAGGTATCATGGATGCCTTTATAACTGTTGCTGCTGCACTTCATGATCTTAAAAATAAAAACAATTCTAGAACTGGATCAATTTATATAGTTAAACCAAAAATGCATGGACCAGAGGAAACTGAATTTACTGATTTGATTTTTTCTAAAGTTGAGGAAGTTTTAGGGTTAGATAAATATACTTGTAAAATCGGAATTATGGATGAAGAAAGAAGAACTTCATCTAATCTAAAAGAATGCATAAGAACACTTAAAAATAGAGTATTTTTTATCAATACAGGTTTTTTAGATAGAACTGGAGATGAAATGCACACTTCAATGGAAGCAGGACCGATGATTAAAAAAGGAGAAATGAAATCTTCTAAATGGATCTTAGCATACGAAAATAACAACGTTGATGTTGGTTTAAAATGTGGACTTTCTGGAAAAGCTCAAATTGGTAAAGGAATGTGGGCAATGCCAGATAAAATGAAAGATATGATGGAGCAAAAAACAGGTCACTTAAAAGCAGGTGCAAATTGTGCTTGGGTACCATCTCCTACAGCAGCAGCCCTACATGCATTACACTACCATGAAATAGATATTTTTGATCAACAAAAAAATATAATTAATCGAGAAAAAGCAAAACTTGATGATCTTTTAACAATTCCAGTTGCCAATAGACCTAACTGGTCAATTGAAGAAATTAATAGTGAAATTTCTAACTCAGCACAAACATTGTTAGGTTATGTAGTTAGATGGATAGATCAAGGCGTAGGTTGTTCCAAAGTTCCAGATATAAATAATATTGGGCTAATGGAAGATAGAGCAACTTTAAGAATATCTTCACAGCATATTGCTAACTGGATACATCATGGAATTACTACTAAATTACAAGTTTTAGGAATAATGAAAGAGATGGCAAAAATTGTTGATAATCAAAATAAAAGTGATGATAAGTATATCAGGATGAGTGATGACTTTGATAGGTCATTAGCTTTTAAAACGGCATGTGATTTAGTTTTCAGTGGTAAAGAACAGCCCTCAGGATACACAGAACCTTTACTACATTTAAATAGACTTAAAAAAAAAATTAATCAGAACTAGAATTTAAATTAGCTCTATTTTTAAAAGCAGAAAATAAAGTTCCATCATCTAAATTTTCAATTTCACCACCAACTGGCAGTCCTTGAGCTAATTTAGTAACTTTAACACCAGTATGTTTTAAACTATCTTGGATATAGTAAGCAGTAGTTTGTCCTTCAACAGTTGCACTGGTTGCAAGTATAACTTCCTCTATACTTTCTTTATTGACTCTTTCTACTAATGAGTTGATTAAAAGATCTTCCTTTCTTTGTCCTACAGACGATATAGTTCCTCCTAAAATATGAAAATATCCTTGAAAAATATTTGAATTCTCAATTGACCATTGGTCTGCAATATCTTCTACTACACAAATTTTGTTATATTTTTCTTTTGAACTTTCACAATTAATACATCCACTTAGATTTGATTTTAATGAACCACAAAAATTACATCTTGTTACGTTTTTATAAACTTGATCCAATGTGCTTACTAATGGCTTGACCAGTTCATCTCTATTATTAATTAATTTTAAAACAATTCTTTTTGCTGATTTAGGGCCTAGACCAGGAAATTTTGAAATTAACTTTATCAATTCCTCAATCTCATTAATATTTTGCATTAATTATAATGGCCATTTAAAACCAGGAATTCCAAAACCTCCTGTGGCTTTTGAAATCTCTTCTGTGGTCTTTGTTTTCAATTGTGATTTTGCACTATTATGAGCAGCAACAATTAAATCCTCAATTATTGTCTTATCTTCTTTAATAATTTCATCAGATAATTCAATTTTGTGCATCTCACCTTCACCATCAAGGATTATTTTAACTGAATTAGAGCCTGAAACTCCTTCAGCTTTAATCTCCTTAATTTTTTCTTGGCTTTCTTTCATTTTTACTTCTAATTCCTTTGCTTTGTCCAAAATTTTTGAAAAATCATTCATTTTTATCCTCTTTTTTTTCATTTAACATAACATCCATAAGTTCTGCATCGGGAAATTTTTCCATCACCATCTTATAGATCTCTGAACTTTTAACCTCGGTAATCAGTTTATCTTTTTTATTCCTTTGTTTCTCTTTAACTGACATCTCACCTTTGGATTTACTAAAAGTAATTATCCATCTTTCAGAAGTCCATTCAAAAAGTTTTGAGGAAAGATCTTTTACAAAATCTTTATCTAAGTTATCATTAAAAGAAATTTCAATTCTATTTCTTTCAAATTTTACAAGATTTACGTTTTTTTCTAATTCATATTTAAGTTTAATTTCTTTTTTTTGGTTGCAGATATCAAGAAGATCATCAAATGAATTTATCAAATTTTTATCTAAAGCTTTTATCTCTTGTTTAGTCTCTGGTTTAATCTCTGGTTTCTTTTTTTCCTCTTGAGCTATATTTTTTATTTGATTAACAATTTTTGAACTATCATCAAATATTTGTTCTCTTTCTTTATTAACTGTTTGATGAACTAAATTGCCATTACGTTCCTCTTGATCTAAATTTTTTTTTAACTTAATTGAGCTTAAATGCATCAATCTTATTAAAAACATTTCAATGGAAAGATGTTGATTAGAGACAATATCTAATTCTTCAAGTGAAGATATTGCAAACTGCCAAAATAAAATCAAAACCTCAGAGTCTATCTGGTTAGAAATATCTTTAATTTTTGTAAACTCTTCATCATTAAGTGAAAAATTAGTGCTTTCCAAAGATAATGAATTTATGTTTTTAAAATAATAAAGTATTTCTAAAAAATCATTAACAAATACTTTTGGCTCAACTCCCTGATCATAAATTTTTCTGTAAATATTAATAACTCTTTCCTCTTCACCTTTTAATATAAGTTCAAATAAGTTAATTAATTGAGATTTATCAAAATATCCAAAAATTTTTTGTGCCCCGTTAAGATCTAGTTCTGTATTTTTATCTAAACTTAATAAACCTCTATCTAATAAAGATAACGCATCTCTTACAGATCCTTCGGATATTTTAACAATTAACTTTAAAGCTTCATCTGATACTTTGCCATTCTCTTTATCTTTAATTTTTTTTATAAATTCAAATAATTCCGTTGATTTAATTCTAGATAAATCAAATCTTTGACATCTTGACACCACGGTAATTGGTATTTTTTTAATTTCTGTAGTTGCAAAAATAAATTTAAGATATGCTGGTGGCTCTTCTAGTGTTTTTAACAAAGCATTAAATGCTTGTTTACTTAACATATGAACTTCATCAATTATAAAAATCTTATATTTTGCTGAAGTAGGCCCATATCTTGAGAATTCAATCAAATCTCTGACATCATCAACACCAGTTTTGCTAGCTGCATCCATTTCAAGTACATCAATGTGACTTGAATCAGCTATAGACTCGCAATTTGCACATAAATCTTTTTTACATAAATTTTCAATTCCTTTTAAACAGTTAAGCCCCTTAGCAACAATTCTAGCAGTTGTAGTTTTGCCAATTCCTCTTATCCCTGTGAATAGATAAGCATTAGGAATTTTATCTGCTTTAATAGAATTCGTTATAGTTTCAGCCACAACTTCTTGGCCAATAAGATCATCAAAAACTTGTGGTCTATATTTTAATGCTAATACTTTAGAGTTATTATTCATTTTGTTAATTTTAAGGAGACTAGAACCTGAATAACTGTCTCTACGACTGCTTCCGTTAAGATCTGGTCGGGTTCAAGCAGCATCCACCTCTAGCCTCCAAAACTATTATAGCAGTTATAATTTCTATTCCACAAGAAAAGATTAATTATTTTTTTCTCTTAACTTATCTGCCTCAAAAACACCTAGAACGTGAAAATCTTCACAATGAAGTCCAAGCTCTTCTAAGGATTTTTGAATTTTTGGATCTTCGATATGACCATCTAATTCACATAAGAAAAAGAATGAGTCAAAAGTATTCTTTTCTGGATAGCTCTGTAGTTTTGTTAAATTAACTCCATTAATAGCAAAGCCTCCAAGTGATTGATAAAGTGCAGCTGGTTTACTTTTCAATTTAAATAAAAAAGAAGTAATATATTTTTTGTCTTCAAATTCTGGTTGTGAAATATTTTTACCCATAATTAAAAATCTTGTAAAGTTGCCATTTTCGTTTTCAATATTTTTCTTAATTACACTTAAACCATAAATTTCAGCACTTAAAGAAGAGGCTATTGCTGCTTGTTTAATATCTTTAGTTTTAGAAATCATTTCTGCAGACCCTGCGGTATCAGCTCTTATATGCTCTGCTATATTATTATCTTTTATAAATTTTGAACATTGAGATAGCCCTTGAGCATGAGAATATACTTCTTTAATATCACTTAGTTTTGCATCAGGTTGTCCTAACAAATTATGTTCAATTTTTTGAAAATGCTCTTCATAAATATTTAGTCTATGTTTAAAGATTAAATATTCAATACCAATATTACCTGTAATTCTATTAGACTCTGGGATAATTATTTTACACTCAGCTTCTAAACTTGCTCTATTAAAACATTCATCAAAAGTTTTACATGGTAAAATTTCTGCATCAGGATCAACTGATAAAGCAGCTAAATGAGAATATGCTCCAAAAGTACCCTGAAAATATATTTTTGACATTAGGCTTTATATTCCATAATTTTTTTTAAGGCCAGATAATCTTCTTCAGTATCAACTCCTTTAGGCGATGATTTTGCTAGAGCTACATTTATTTTGATATTATTATCTAGTGCTCTTAATTGTTCTAATCTATTTTTAATTTCATTTTCAGATTGTTTTAATCTTACAAATTTTTCTAATGTTTCAGCTGAATAACAATAAATTCCTATATGATGATAAATATTATCCATATTTTTTGAATTTCTTAAAAAATTTTCAGCCTTAGAAAAATCTTCATCTTTAAGTTTCTTTTTAGTAATAACCTTAACTATATTTTCATTTTGTAAATCGTTGTCATTTTTTATATCAGCAGCAAGAGTTCCCATTTGACTTGGATAAATGGTCATTTTTTTATTTAAGTTAATGATATCTTCAATATTAATCGCTGGTTCGTCACCTTGTAAGTTCATTATTAAGTCTACATCTCTAACATTTAATTTCTTCAATGCTTCATAAATTCTGTCAGTACCAGTTTTATGATTATTGCTTGTAATTACAGCTTTACCTCCATTTTTTATAACATCATCAACTATTTCCTGGTCTTCAGTTGCAACAACAACCTCTCCGATATTGGCTTCCTGGGCTTTTCTAAATACATGTGAGATAATTGATAGGCCCTTTATTTTAAGTAAAGGTTTACCTGGTAGTCTAGTAGCTGATAATCTAGATGGAATAATGGTTAATGTCTTCATTATATTTACATTTTATTATACATTTTAAATAGCAATAGAGGCAAATTTATACATTAAATTTTGGTAATTTTTTAATTTATCGTGATATATGTTCAAAAATAAAATTACAAAATGGATTCTTTTGAACTTAATAAAATAATAGCAGCAGTTCTAATGGTTGCTCTTTTGGTAATTGGTATTGGAAAACTATCTAACGTAATATTTCACGTAGAAAAACCTAAAACTCCAGGTTACACAGTTGAAGTAGAAGAAGCAACGACTGTATCATCGTCAACTGAAGCTACTGTTGAAAAGAAAATTGATATTGCTGTATTAATGGCAATGGGAGATATTGCTTTAGGTGAAAAAGTTTTTAAAAAGTGTGCTGCATGTCACTCAATAGTTAAGGGTGGAAAAAATAACATTGGTCCTGCTTTATATAATGTAGTTGGTAGAAAAACTGGTGCCGTCACAGATTATAAATATTCTAAGGCTTTAGCATCGTACGAAAAAGAATGGACTTTTGAAGAGTTAAACGGTTATTTAATTAAACCTGCCAAATGGATTAAGGGAACAAAAATGGCATTTGCTGGGTTAAGAAAAGAAAAAGATAGAGCATCAGTTATAAAATATTTAAATCAAAATTCTGATAGTCCGTTACCACTACCTTAATTTCCCAAAACAATATAATAAAATACTTTTTTGAACATGAACTCTATTTAAAGCTTGCTGCCAAACATGTGATTTATTTCCTAAGAAAATTTCATCACTCACTTCAGATCCGCGAGGTAAACAGTGTAAAAAAATACAATCTCTTTTTGCAAAACTCATTAATTTTTTATCTATTTTAAATTTTTTAAATTGTTCAATTTTTTTCTTTTTATTAACTTTATCATTTAAAGATATAACTTTATCTGAAAAAATAACATCAGCACCTTTGACAGCTTTTTTAGGATCATTGAAAATAAATATTTTTTTATTATTTTTTTTTACCCATGTCTTAACTTCTTTGCCTGGTTCAAATTTTTTGGGACATCCTATACAGAGTTTAAATGAAAATTTAACTGAAGCTGCTATCAAGCTATCCAGAACATTATTAGAGTCACCAATCCAACAAATATTTAATTTTGAAATTGGTTTTTTTTTTATTTCCTCAACAGTAAATACATCTGATAATACTTGGGTTGGATGTGAAGAGGGACTTAAACCATTAATTACTGGTATTGTTAAATGATCTCTGAAACTCTCGACTTTTTCATCACTATCAGTTCTCAACATAAAACCATCGCCATAAGTTGAGAGTATTTTTGCAGTATCAGCTATGCTTTCTCCACCTTGACCAAGATGAAGTTCATTTGATCTCAGTGTTAATGTTCCACCACCAAGCTGCTTAATTGCTAAATAAAAGCTTATTCTTGTTCTAGAGCTTGCTTTTTCAAACATTTGTATAAGCATTTTTCCTTTTAATGGAGCTCCTTTATCAACTTCAAGTGTGCTCAGGTTTTTTCTTAATTTTTTTCTTTTTTTTGCATCAATTAGAATCTTTTTAAGATCTTTAGCTGAAATATCTTTTAAATTTATAAAATGTTTCATTTTTAATTCATTTCTGAACAAACTTTCTCTATTATCTTTAAAGCTTGATTAATTTCACTTTTTTTTACATTTAATGGTGGCAAAACTCTGACTATATTTTCAGCAGCTCTTATGGTCAATAATTTATTATCCATCAGTTTTTTTATAAATTTTGTTTGATCTGATTTAACTTTTATGCCAATTAATAAACCTTTGCCTCTAATCTCATTTATAACATTGGGATACTTTTTCTTGATATTATTAAGATTAAATAAAAAATATTTTGAAATTCTTTTTACATTATCTAAAAACTTTTTATTGTGAATGATATCCATCACTGTATTACCAACAGACATAGCAAGTGGGTTTCCTCCAAAAGTAGAGCCATGCGTTCCTGCTATCATTCCTGAAGCAACTTTTTTATTCATTAAAACCGCACCAATTGGAAATCCACCACCAATTCCTTTTGCAATTGGTACAATATCTGGTTTTACTTTAGATTTTTCAAAAGCAAAAAAATCTCCTGATCTTCCTATTCCACATTGAACTTCATCTAAAATCAATAATATGTTCTTTTGGTCACAAATTTTTCTTAACCCTACTAAACACCAATCAGGCACTACTTTTATACCACCTTCTCCCATTATAGTCTCAATCATTATGGCTGCTGTATTTTTTGAAATTTTTTTTTTTAAAGATGTGTGGTTACCAAATTTAAAATGATCAAAGCCATTTACTTTTGGTCCAAAACCTTCGGTCATTTTTTTGGATCCACTTGCATAAATTGCAGCTATAGTTCTTCCATGAAAACTATTTTTAACACATAAAATTTTATTTTTTTTTGGTTTACCAATTGAATAAAAATATCTTCTAGCAACTTTAATTGCAGCCTCTGTTGCTTCTGCGCCACTATTTTGAAACATAACATAATCAGCAAAAGTTTTTTTAACTAATTTTTTTGCTAACAATTCCCCTTCGGGGATTTGGAATGCGTTTGACACATGCCAAAGTTTTTTTGATTGTTTGTTAACAGTATTTATTAGCTTTGGATGTGCGTGGCCTAAGGAATTAACTGCTATGCCTTGAACAAAATCTAAATATTTTTTTCCATTGGTTGCATAAAGGAAACTTCCTTTTCCATATTTAAATGAAATTTTTTTTCTATTATAATTTTTTGCTAAATAGCTCATAATTTAAATAAGTTTTTATAAATTTTAATTATTAGATACAAGTTATGATTGAAAATACATATAACCCAATTTTAGGTTATTTTTGTTGATAACTGTGAGATTTTGCTTGTTTAATTTTTCAATATATCAGTATATTGTAGTTTAAATAAACATTGATACAACATATTGATAATGAGCTGGAACGAGGAAAAAGTTAACAAATTGAAAGAACTATGGGGCAAAGGAAATACTGCAAGTCAAATTGCTCAAATTATTGGTGGCATAAGCAGAAATGCAGTTATTGGAAAAGCCCATAGATTGAATTTATCTGCTAAAATTAAAACCAGAACCGCTACATCAAATCAAAATTTCGAAAATTCACAAGAACGTAAAGATATCAAATCTAGAAGAGGAAGAAAAAGTAAATTTAAATCTTTAATTATTGAAAAAGATTTTGAACCCGAAAATCCAAGGCAATTAGAGGAACTTGATGAAAACTCATGCAAATGGCCTATAGGTCATCCAGATGAAAAAGGTTTTTATTTTTGTGGAAGGTCCTCTTTAAAAGATTTTTCTTATTGTAAACTTCATCTTTTATACGCTTATCAGCCTAAAGGTAAAAAAGAAGAAGTTTCAGATAAAGAAGATGTTCCTGACTTTATTGAGAAAAAGATTCAGTCAGCTTAAAATAATTTAGTTAACTTTATTTTCTAAATCTTTAGAAGTATATTTTTCAGTTGAATACTGTCCACCTTCTCTCCACATATAACAATATTTTTTTACCTCTTTATCAAAGTATCTAACACTAGGAATTCCGATTTCTGTGTTAGTTTTATATTTCCCAGATGATATATTGTCATATTTTAACAATCTTAGCTGATCGCTGGTAAGCAAAGGGTTAGGCAATAACTCAAAAAAACGGGCTGAAAATTTTGCTAATGGTAAAGGAAAAGGTATTAAAATCCTTTTTTTATTAATCAAATGTAATAACTTTTGTAATAATTCTTTAAAAGATATTATCTCAGGTCCTGTGCATTCAATTATTTTTGAATATATATTTTTAGAAATAATATGATAAATTGTATCAGTTAAATCTGAACAATGAATCGGAGCAAATTTAGTCTTTCCTTCATAGTAAAGTGGAAATATCGGTAATCTATTTAAAAGTGTCATGAAATTGGTTGTAAAATTATCATCTACGGAATAGACAATTGATGGCCTTAAAATTGTTGCCAAAGGAAAATTTTTTAAAACATTGTTCTCACCCTCTAATTTACTTTTAGCATACTCAGAATCAACAGCATCATTAATTCCAAGTGCTGATAAATGAATAAAATGTTTTAAATTATATTCTTTACAAAGCTTTGCCAATAAAGATGGAAAAATAGAATGAATATTTTTAAATGTGTTTCCTTTTTTTTGTTCAAATAATATTCCTATCAAATTAATACAAATATCTGTTTTTTTAAAAAGAGCTTTTATTTTTTTTTCATCAAATATATTGGCCTCTACAATATCAATATAACCTGCATTTGCTTGTGTTTTAATAATGTAGCTTTTTTGATGAATATTTCTTGTTACAACGGTTACTCTATAATTATTTTTAGTTAATTTTCTAATTAAGTTTCGACCTATCTGGCCACTACCTCCGAAAATTAGACAATGCTTTGAATTCGTCATATATATATTTAAAAATGAGTAATAATATTAAATTGCACCAAAAAGATTTACCAGAAGATTTAGATTTAGGCAATGTGTTAGCAATTGATGGTGAGTTCATGGGTCTTAATGTGAGAAGAGACCCTCTTTGTTTAATACAATTATCTTCGGGAAATTCAGATGCCCATATTATACAGCTTGATAGGGAGAACTATGAAGCGCCAAATTTAATAAAATTACTCAAAGACGAAACTATTACAAAAATATTTCATTATGGAAGAGCAGATATGGCTCATATTAAATATTATTTAAAAACTGACACAAATAATATTTTAGACACTAAAATTGCCTCTAAATTAGCCAGATCTTATTCTGATAATCATTCTTTGAAAACATTAATTAAAGAATTTGTAAATGTTGATATAAGTAAACAATTTCAAAGTTCTGATTTTGGAGGTACGCTCACACCAGCACAACTAAAATATTGTGCTAATGATGTTATTTATTTGCATCAAATTCATGATGAGTTATTCAAAATACTTGAGAGAGAAAATAGGATAAAGCTTTACAAAGATTGTTTAAAGTTTTTGAAAACTAGAGTTGATCTTGATTTAGCTTTATTCAAAGATGATATTTGGTCACATTAATGAACAAAAAAAATTTTACAAAAATTGCTAAAAACGTAATTGAGTTAGAGATTAAAAGCTTACAAAAATTAAAGAAAAAAATTGATAACTCATTTAACAAAGCTGTAATCGAAATAACAAAATGTCAATCTAAAGTAATTGTATGTGGGGTTGGAAAAAGTGGCTTAATAGCATCTAAGATAGCAGCAACTCTTTCTTCAGTAGGAACTCCTGCATTTAAGTTATCAGCAAGTGACTCATCTCATGGCGATTTAGGGTCTATCCAAAAAAAAGATGTATTAATTTTATTAAGTTATTCTGGACAAACCAATGAACTTAAAAACATTATTCAGTACGCTAATAGAAATAAAGTATTATTGATTGGAATAATGTCAAAAAAAGACTCTATTTTGTATAAAGCTGCGGACATAAAATTATTAATCCCACAAGTAATTGAGTCTGGAGGAATAGTTCCCACATCAAGTACTACTGTTCAGCTTGCACTGGGTGATGCCCTTGCTATAGCTGCTATGCAATATAAAAATTTTGGAAATTTAGATTTTAAAAAAATTCATCCTGCTGGGAATTTAGGATTAAAACTTAAAACTGTTGAAGATCTAATGGTTACTGGCGATCAAATTCCATTTGTTCAAGATAATATTAATATGAAAAAGGCATTAGAAATATTAACTAAAAAAAAATTAGGTTTTTTAATTATTCAAAATAAGAATAAAAAAACAATTGGAATTATCACTGACGGTCAAATTAGAAGATTTAAGTCTAAAAAAAATAATTTTCATTCATTAAAAGTGAAAAATGTGATGACAAAAAATCCAATAAGTGTGGATAAAGATATGTTAGCTGCTAAAGCATTAGCTCTAATGAATCATAAAAAGATTACTTCTTTGAGTGTTATCAATAAAAAAAATGAATCAAAGACAATTGGAGTAATTCACATACATAATATTCTTGCTTCTAATATTGTGTAAATGAAAAAGAAAAATATTATATTTTTTTTAATTATAATTTTACTAATTTTTTCATTAATTTTATATCTTAAGTACTCGAAAGAAGAGAGTGTTTCTGAGATAAAAGAAGAGGTTTTAGAAGAACCATATAAATCAAATATAATGAGAGATGTTAGTTATTCATCTAAAGATGCTGAAGGAAATCAATACATAGTAAATGCATCCAAAGGTGAGATAGATTATGATAGGCCAAACATAATTTATCTTACAAATGTAAGAGCATTCATTAAGTTAACGAACTCAAATGATGTCACAATAACCTCAGATTTTGGAAAATATAATACTAATAATTTTGATACTATTTTCTCAAAGAATGTGGAAATTAATTATTTGGATAATAAAATTACCGGTGAATATCTTGACTTTTCCATAGGAAGGAATTCAATGATTATTTCAAGAAAAGTAGTCTATACAAATATAGAAAATATTCTAAAAGCAGATGTTATTGAAATTAATGTTACCACTAAAGATACAAAAATATTTATGTATAAAGATAATAAAAAAGTGAATATAAAAAACAAAGATTAAAATGGCTGTTATTAAAAAATTTAGGATTAAATCATTTAAAAAAACAAATTCAGTAATTGAATTTGAAAATGTTTCATTAGCTTATGGAAATAGATTAATTTTAGATAACATAAGTTTTAAAATCAATGAGGGTCAAATTTTTGGAATGCTTGGACCAAATGGGGTAGGAAAATCTACAATATTTAATCTTATAACAGGATTAATTGGTCCTAAAAGTGGAATAATTAAAATTAATGGAGAAGATGTAACTCAGTATCCAATATATTTAAGAAGTAAAAAATTTAAAGTTGGATATGTTCCTCAATATGGAGGCTTTTTTAATGAACTCACTCTCCAAGATAATCTTAGAGCTATAAGTGAAATTGTAATTGAAGATAAAAATTTTAGAAATGATAAAATTAATTATTTAATTTCAAAGTTCGAACTTGATAACTTAAAAGATATAAAAGCTAAATTTTTATCTGGGGGACAAAAAAAAAAATTAGTAATTGCTTTATCGCTCCTGAGTAATCCAAAAGTACTTCTTTTAGATGAATGTTTTGCAGCACTAGATGTTTTAACTATTAAAATGTTACAAGAAACTATAGTTAATTTGCAACAAGAAAATTCAATTACTATTTGCATATGTGATCATCAAGCAAGAGATTTACTTGTGTGTGTTGATATTGCAATGATCTTGAATAATGGAAAAGTTATTGCTCAAGACACCCCTTCAGAATTAGTAAATAATATTAATGCTAAAAATGCTTATTTTGGTGAGAGTTTTAGTATTAAATAGGTATTAATGTCCAGTCCAGTAATAATAAAAAAAAAATTAAAAAATTTTGATAAAGAAATATTAGTTAGTGGAGACAAAAGTATAAGTATTAGATGGGTTTTATTTGCCTCACTAGCAAATGGAAATTCTAAAGCAAAAAATTTATTAATTTCAGAAGATGTAAAAGCAGCAATCAAAATGATAAGAAAATTAGGTATTAAAGTTGAATTAAAAAATAATTTTTGTAAAATTTATGGAAAAGGAATTGATGGATATAAATATAAAAACAACCTTACTCTTGACGCTGAAAATTCTGGAACGTTAGGAAGATTAATACTTGGATTTTTAATTAATACTACAAAACCAATAAAACTTATTGGTGACAAAAGTTTATCAACAAGAGATTTTAAAAGAATATCGGATCCTCTAAGTAAATTTGGAGGTATTTTTAAATTAAAAAATAAAAAAAACTTACCCTTGACACTTTATAGTTCAAAAGAATTAAAACCTATATCTTACTTTGAAAATAAAGGTTCGGCACAATGTAAAAGTGCTGTGATTTTTGCAGGCATGAGAACTGAAGGAACTACTTTTATTAAAGCAAAAAAATCAAGAAACCATACTGAATTGATGTGTAAATATTTGAAATTACCAATCACCGTAAAGAATAAAAAAATTTATGACTTAATAAAGGTAAAAAAAGTAAAAGAAATTAAACCATTTAATTATATTATCCCTTCAGATATTAGCTCTAGTGCATTTTTTATCATTCTGACATCATTGTCAAAAAATTCAAAATTAATTATTAAAAATGTAAATATTAATCCTTCTAGAGTAGCAATCATTTCAATTTTAAAAAAAATGGGTGCAAAAATCATTTTTCAAAATCGAAAAATTTATAAAGGTGAAAAAATTGCTGATATCAAAGTTGAAGGTGGAAAAAAACTCAAAGCCATTAATTGTCCTACAAAATTCAATAGCGGTGCAATTGATGAATTTCTAATAATTTTTATATTAGCCGCTAAAGCCAAAGGTGTTTCATATTTTAAAGATTTAGGTGAATTAGATCAAAAAGAAAGTCCAAGACTAAAATGGGGTGCAAAAATTCTTAATTTAATGGGTGTAAAAAATATTGTAACAAAAAATTCTATTAAAATTTTTGGTAACCCCGATTTTGAAATAAAAAAGAAAATAGTAATTAAAGATTATTTAAAGGATCATAGGATATTTATGACTTGTGTCATTGCAGGTCTTTCATTAGGTGGTGAGTGGTATATTCATGATAAAGATTCCATTAAAACATCATTCCCTGGTTTTCTTAAAATTATAAATGAATTAAAAACTTAATGATTAAAAGAAAAAATATTTTAAAAATAGCAATTGATTCTCCAGCAGCAGCTGGAGCTGGATCATTGGCAAAAGCTATATCAAAACATTATAATCTTTTTTATCTTGATACAGGAAAAATATATAGAATGATTGCATACTTAAAATTAAAATATCCAAAAAAATTTAATCAAAAATTAATTAAATCAAAAATAAAATCTTTAAAAGTTAAAGACTTAGCTAAAAAAGCACTTTTATCTGATGAGGTAGGAACAGAAGCTTCTATTATATCAAAGGTAAAATTAACAAGAAAACTCGTGCATTCTTTTCAATTAAATTTTGCCTATAACCCACCAAAAAAATATGATGGATCATGTTTGGATGGAAGAGATATTACTTACAATATTATGCCGGATGCAGAATTTAAGTTTTTTATTACTGCCAGTGTAAAAACAAGAGCTTTAAGACGATATAAAGAGCTAAAAAGTTTAAAAAAAAAAATTTCTTATGAAGAGGTGCTTAAAAGTATCAAAAAACGGGACAAAAATGACTACAATAGAAGAATTTCACCCCTTAAGAAAACAAAAGATTCGGTATTGATTAACACTACAAATTTATCTAAAAGAGCCTGTTTTTTAAAAATAAAAAAAATTATAGACAAGAAAATTAATATTTAATGGAAATTTACAAAGACCTATCAAGTACAGCATCACAAGAATTTAAAAAACTACTAAACAGCCAACTATCAAAAGTTCAGATTGAAGAAGGAAAAATTATTGAGGGTAAAATTAATAAAATTACTGAAAAGTTTGTTTTTTTATTTGTTGAAGGTTTAAAAAGTGAACCTGTTTTAGATATCAACGAACTAAAAAGTATGGGTCTTACTGATAAAATTAAAGTAGGTGAAACAATATCAGTATTATTAGAAAAAATTGAAGATAAACATGGTGAGGTTTTAGTTTCTGCTAGCAAAGCTCAAAAAATCAAAGGTTGGGACAAACTTGTGGAAGCTTATGAAAAAAATGAACCAATTATGGGTAAAATTACCTCTAAGTGTAAAGGTGGATGCATTGTTGAACATATAGATACTGGCTCATTGATGTTTTTACCAGGATCACAAATAAGCGATAAACCTTTAAAAGATATAAGTCATTTAATGAATGAACCACAAAAATTTGCATTAATTAAATTAGATAAAATTAGAGGAAACGCATGTGTTTCAAGAAGAGAAATAATTTCATCCTTCAAAAAAGAAGATAAAGCAAAAATAATAGATAAATATAAAGTTGGAGATATTATTAAAGGTGCTGAAGTTAAAGGTTATAGTACCTTTGGATGTTTCTTTAATGTCAACGGCGAATTAGATGTATTAGTTCATCTGCAAGAAATTTCTTATTCAAGAGTCAATCACCCTGATGAAGTTTTTAATATTGGGGAAAAACATGATCTGAAAGTTATCACAGTAGATAAAGACAAATTACAAGTTGGTTGTTCAGTAAAACAATTATCACCTGATCCCTTTGAACATATTGAAAATTATGAATTAAATAAAATTTATAAAGTCAAAGTTTCTAAATTAATGGACTTTGGTGCATTCTGTGAACTAGAACCGGGTCTTACAACTTTACTTCACTCAAGTGAACTTGGTTGGACTAAAAAAAATATTTCTGCAAAAAAAATGTTTAAAGTAGGCGATGAAATAGATTGTGTAATTACAGAGATTGATAAAGATAAAAGACGTGTTGCAATCTCACATAGATTAACTCAAGAAAATCCATTTGAAACTTTTGAGAAAAAATATCCTGTAGGAACTATTGTCGAAGGTGAAGTGGTTAATAAAAATGAATATTCATTATTTGTGAAGGTAGAAGATTTAGATGTTGATACTTTTTTACATTGTAATGATTTGACATACCTGAACAATGGTGAACAAGAATTAGAAAAATATAAAAAAGGTGATAAAATTAAAGTCAAAGTTCTTGAGGTAAAAGTTTCTGAACAAAAGATTAGAGTTGGTTTAAGACAGACTCAAGCAGATCCTTTCGAATGGTTTAAAGATAAAAATAAAAACCAAACAATCACTGTGAAAGTAACCTCAACTGATAATAAAGGATTAATGGTTAGACCTGAGGGATGTGAAATGGATTTCCAAATTAAAAAGTCAGCAATTGCTATTAATGCAGCTGATGCTAGACCAAGTAGATGGACAGGTGGGGAAAAACTTGACTGTGCAATAGCTGATCTTGATCTAGATAAGAGAAAAGTAACATTGAGTATTAAATTATTAGAAGAAATTGAAAAAAAAGAAGCTTTAGACAAATACGGATCTGAAGGTTCGGGTAAAAACTTACCATTCTCATCACTTTCTGAAGATTTAAAAAAAAAAGAAGAAGATAAAGAGTAAAAGAAGATTAAAATTGGCTATTGTAAAATCAAAGCTTTTAAAACAACTATCTGATAATTATCCAAATTTTTTAAAAAAAGACCTAGAAAAATTTACTAATATTATTCTTGGTGAAATTAAAAATGCCCTTAAAAGAGGAGATAGAGTTGAATTAAGAGGTTTTGGTGTATTTTCAACAAATATCCAAAAAGCAAGAATTTCAAGAAATCCAAAAACAGGAGAGAAAGTCAATACACCTCAAAAAAAAACAATTCACTTTAAAATGTCAAAAGACTTGTTTAAAAAATTAAACAATGAAGAAGAATAAAATATTCATAGCTTGTGACAGCACAAATATTCCAAGAATTAAAAAAATAATTGAAAAATCAAAAACTTCCAAATTAAAGATAGGTTACAAATTTGGATTAGAGTTTTTAAATTCCAAAAATGGAAGAAAATTTGTTTCACAATTAAAAAATCAAATAACTTTTGGAGATTACAAATTTTCAGATATCCCAAATACTTGTGCTTCAGCTATAAAGGCAATTAAAGATCTTAAATTTAATTATTGTACTATGCATATTAGCTCTGGATTGGAAGCATTAAAAGCAGCAAAGAAAGTTTCTGGTAGAACTAAATTAGTAGGAGTTACAATTCTAACATCATTAGACAATAAAGCTCTTTATGAAATTGGTTTCAATAAAGATGTTAAAAAATTGGTCTTTCAACAAGCTATGTTAGCTAATAAAGCAAAATTAGATGCCATTGTTTGTAGTGCACAAGAAGTTAAAATAGTTAGAAAAGTATTTAAAAAAGAAATTATTACACCTGGAATAAGATTTGATACAAAATTTAATGATCAAAAAAGAGTTTTAACCCCCAAACAGGCATATAAAAATGGAAGTGATTGGCTTGTAATTGGAAGGCCTATTACTAAAGGTAATATTAAAAATAACATTCAAACATTAATCAATCATTTAAACTAATGAAAGGTTCTAAGATTTGTGGGATCTCAGATCTTGATACTCTTAAATTTATAATTAACCATCAATATCCACCTCAATTTATTGGTTTTATTTGTAATTATAAAAAAAGCTCAAGGTATGTTGAGATGGAAAAGCTAAATGAATTATTAAAATTAGATAAAAAAAATTCTTACTTTGTGGCTGTGCTAGTTAAACCTGATAAAGAAATTTTAGAGAAAATTAAACATCTACCTTTTGATTATTATCAAATATATGACTGTTCACCTGAAGAAATTAAAGAAATTAAAAAAAAGTATAATAAGAAAATTATTACCGCTTTAACTATAAAAGATAAAAGTGACGTTCAAAAATATAATTTGTTTTCTGAGGTAACTGATATTTATTTATTTGATAGCAAAGGCTACGAAAAAAGTATGGCTTTTGACCATGAGCTTATTCAAAAAATAAAGCTTAACAAACCATTAATGCTAGCTGGGAACATACAAATAAATGATAATCTTGAAAATTATAAAAAAATAGCAGATATTATAGATATATCTGGGGGTCTAGAAACTTCTGGGGTAAAAGATAAATCCAAAATAGATATATTTTTAAATAAGATAAAACAGGTACACAATGAAACTTAAAAAAGGAATTCCATTAATTGATCAGCATGATCAACATGGGTTTTGGGGTGGTAAATTTGGAGGAAGTTTTATTCCTGAGACCTTAAAAAAGCCTGTCGAAGATTTAACAAATGAATTTAAAAAACTAAGAAAAGATAAAAAATTTATTAAAAAAAGAGATCATTATTTCAAAAACTATATTGGAGCTCCTACCTCATTTGTAAAACTTGATAATTTAACAAATCAATTAGGTGGTGCTCAAATTTGGGCAAAAGTTGTCTCCGAGGCAAATGGAGGTGCACACAAAATTTATAACGCAACTGTTCATGCTCTTATTTGTAAAGCAATGGGTAAAAAATACATAGTTGGAGACACTGGAGCAGGTTATGCAGGAAAAATGCTTAGTATGGCAGCTAAAAAATTTGGTCTTAAATGTAAAATATTTATGGGTGCAAAGGATATAAAAAGACAAAAACCTAACTGTGATGCAATGAGAAAAAATGGAGCTGAGATAGTTCCTGTTTACTCTGGAAGTCAAACTTTAGTTGATGCTGTAAGTGAATGTATGAGATACTGGGTCTCAAATTGCGATAACACACACATGTGTGTTGGAAGCACTGTTGGTCCTAATATATTTGTAAAAATCTGTGGCTGGAGCACCGCACAAATTTCTAGAGAATTAAAAGTACAATTAAAATTAGAATTTAAAAAAATACCAAATAAAATAAAATTAATTAACTGTGTTGGCGGCGGAAGTTCAGCATATGGATTTTGGAGCGAGTTTATTGACTATGATAAAAAAAAGATTGAATTAATTGGTGTTGAGGCGGGTGGACCTAAAAATTCAAAACTGCACGCAGCTCCATTAAGCCGTAAAACTAAAATTGGAATATTGCATGGAGCAGCCTCTTATGTATGTCAGAATAAAGAGGGACAAATAAATGAGACTGAGTCTATAAGTGCTGGTCTGGACTATCCTGGTGTAAGTCCTATGCACTGTTTTTTAAAGGATACTAAAAGAGCAAGATATACATATGCAACAGATGAAGAAGCATTGAATGCACATCAAATGGTAACTAAATTTGAAAATTTAAATCCTAGTCTTGAACCAAGTCACGCATTTGCAGAAGCAATTAAAATTGCTCCTAAATTAAGTAAAGATACAATTATAATTGTAAATTCATGTGGTGATGCAAAAAAAGATAGAGATATTTTAAAAGAAAGATTAGGTAAAAAATAATGACTTCTTTAATTAATCAGGCTTTTCAAAATGCTAAAAATGAAAATAGACCAGCTTTACTTACTTACACGGTAGCTGGAGATAATACTAAAAAAAGATCTTTAGAGATATTAAAATCAATTTCTAATTATGCAGACATTTGTGAATTAGGCTTTCCGCATAACACACCTATTGCAGACGGTGGCCAAATACAAACCAGTGCTTATCGTGCCATTAAAAATGGAATTAAAATTAATGACATATTTTCAATAGCTAAAGATTTTAAAAGTAAGAAAAAAAATAAACCTATTATTCTAATGGGCTACTACAACATGATTTTTCAATACAATGAAAATAAATTTCTAGAAAAATGTAAAAAATCAAAAGTTGATGGATTAATTGTTGTAGATTTACCTTATCCAGAAAACAAAAGTTTTGCTGCTAAATGTAAAAAAAAAGGAATTAACTTTATTCAATTAGTATCACCTACTACATCTGAGATAAGATTAAAAAAAATAATCAAAGATTCTCATGATATGGTTTATTATATAAGTATGCTTTCAACAACTGGGGGCAAATTGAAAGTTTCACCTAAAAAAATATTGAAAAGATACAATAAAATAAAAAATCAAAATAAATCTAAGAATGTCGTGATTGGTTTCGGAATTACTGAAAAAACAATAAAATCGCTCAAAAAGGCTGATGGATTAGTTGTTGGAAGTGCAATTTGTAAGGAAATTTCTAATTCAATTAATAAAAGACAAAATACTGTCACAAATGTTACTAATATCGTCAAGAGATTGAAAAATAAAATTATATGAACTGGATTACAAAAATAATTAAGGCTGGTGAGAAAATTAAAACTGCTTTTCATGAAAGAGCTTCTAAGGAAGATATAGCTAAAAGTGATTGGACTTCATGTTGTAAAGGACCAATACTAAAAAAAGATTTAGCCAATAATTTATGGGTATGTCCAGACTGTAACAGACATCATCGAATTAAACCAAGTCAAAGATTTGATATCCTGTTCGGTAAAAATAATTATGAAATATTTAAAACACCTATTCCAAAAGATGATCCTTTAAATTGGACTGATTCAAAATCTTATAAAGATAGATTAAAAACTGCTCGTAAAAAAACTGGTATGGAGTGTGGAATGATGGTTGCTTGTGGAACTATTAACAACATTAAAATCACAGCGGTTGCATCAGATTTTGACTTTCTAGGAGCTTCAATGGCTGCAGCTGAGGGAGAAGCATTCTTATATGGAATTCAACATGCTATTGAAAACCAAACTCCTTTTTTATGTATCAGTGCTGGTGGTGGAATGAGAATGATGGAAAGCTTAATATCTCTGTCTCAAATGACTAGAACAACACTTGCAATTAATGAATTAAAGAAAAATGGTTTACCATATTTAGTATGCATTACTGATCCAACAGCAGGTGGTATTACAGCATCTTATGCAATGCTTGGTGATATTCATATCGCTGAACCAGGTGCATTAATAGCTTTTGCAGGTGCTAGAGTTATTCAAGGAACCGTCAAAGAGGAATTACCTGAAGGATTTCAGAAAAGTGAATATGTTGAAAAAACAGGTTTTGTTGATTTAATTGTCGAGCGTAAAGATCTTGCATCAAAAATAGGAACTTTATTATCAATATTGTTAAAGCAAAATTCTGATATAAGTTCTGTGCAAAATGAAACTTCAGAAGATAGTCAGTCGCTTACAAGAGCTGCATCCTAAAGAAATAGATCTAAGTTTAGATCGTATCCAAAATCTCTGTCAAAGATTAGGAAACCCTCAAGATAAACTTAAAGCAATTTCAATTGTTGGCACAAATGGAAAATATTCAACCATCCAAGCAATTTTTGCTATCTTAAAAGAAGCAAATATCAAATGTAATATCTACACTAGTCCACACATCAAAAGTATTAACGAAAGATTTGTTTTTAACAATGAAGAACTTGATGATGAAGAATTAGTAAGTTTGTTTCAAGTAATTGAAAGTGCTAACAATAACGAACCAATTACTTTTTTTGAGATATTAACTGCAGCTTATTTTTTAAAAGCCTCTCAATATCCAGATAATATCAATCTAATAGAAACTGGCTTATTTCATAGGTTTGACGCGACAAATATACTTAAAGATAATCTAGCGAGTATTGTAACTTCTATTGGCCTTGATCATTTAGATTGGTTACCTGAAAATGAACAAACTGTTGAAAAAATTATTTATGAGAAAACTTCAACTCTTTTAAATTCAAATATTATAGTTGCAAAACAAAGTTCCAAAAAAATTACAGATAGTATTAAAAAAACAATCTTAAATAATAATTCAAACAAGTTTTTTCATAATGAAAATTATAGTTTTACAATGAAAGAAAACAATTTCTTTTATTATGAGGATCAAACAGGTGGAGTAAAATTACCCATGCCGAATGTTAAAGGACAATTTCAATTAGAGAATATCTCTACAGCTATTGCAACTTTAAGAGTATTAAAAGATTTTGATATTAAAAATAAACATATCCAACAAGGAATTACAAAAATAAATAGTATTGCAAGATTACAAGAAATTAAATCAGGTAAACTTAAAGAGCTTGCAAAAGATCATCAACTTTTTGTTGATGGTTCTCATAATCCTTTAGGAGCAAAAGTATTAAATGAATATTTAGAAAGTTTAAATTGTAACAAACATATCATTCTAGGAATGATGGCTAATAAAGATCATAACGAATACATGAGTTTCTTTAAGGATGTTAAAACCTTGACCACTATTGATATTCCTAATCAACCAAACTCAATTAAAGGAAAAGAGCTAAAAGATAAGCTAAGTAACTTCAAAAATATCAATTATATGGAAAGTGTAGAAGAAGCTATTAGGTCAATTCCGGTCAAGGAAAACGATATAATATTGATTACAGGATCTCTTTATTTGGCTGGAGAAGTATTAAGCGCTAACTAGATATTTTTATCTAAAAATTCTTTCATGTGGCTTTCTGGAACTCCACCGACTTTTCTATCTACTTCTATACCTTTTTTATAGATGACAACTGTAGGAACTCCACGCACACCTGCGGCTGAACCTGTATTTATTCCACCATCTTCAATATCCGCATAATAAAAATTAGCTTTATCCTTATATTCCTCACTTAACTTTTCAAGAATGGGTCGTAATACTTGGCAGGGTTTGCACCAAGATGCAGAAAATTGCAAAATACTAATGTCCTCGTTTTTTATTTTACTATCAAAATCTTCATCTTTAAAATCATTTAGCATATTACTGATATAATTGATTCAATTGATTATTCAATGAGCAAATATAGATTTTTTTGATTTATTAAATTATGCATCTGAATACTTTTGCTCTAAATTCATCACATATTCATTAATTCCATCTAAAAATTTAAGCTTTTCGTCTACAGTTTTGAATGAAAACATCTTATCCTCATTTTCTCTAATCTCATCACACTCTGAATAAAAGGCAGAAACTGTCCACCATTTCTCCTTGTTTGTGCTTAAAATTCTTGAGGCTATTCTTCTCTTTATTTTTTTGTGAATTTCCTTTGGTAAAATTTCTGGTGCTTCATTGAAGATGAGACCGTGCCCAAAAGTAATTAATCTTTCATCTTCAAATTTATCTAACAATGCAAATTTTTCTTTCCAATCACTATTATGAAATTTTGGAAATAATGCTTGATCTTTGGCTGATGTAAAGCCCCCAGAATAAATAGACTCTTCTGGTTCAATATCTTCTTGGGAGGAGGTTTCCATTTTTTCTTCAGCTGCTTCTCTTAAAATATTTGAAATATCTTTTGAAAACTTTTCATTTGTTTTTACCAATTCAGCTCTTTTGTTGATTAAATTAGGATCTAATTTCTTATAAGGATCTACTTTTAAAGCAAAGCTTTTATCTAAAATTATAGGAGCCTTATTTGATTTTACTGTTCTTAAAAACTTTGGTGATTTTTTCATTTCTTTTTTAAGATCTTCATAATTAAGTTTTTGAATGGCTTCTATATCAGCTTTTAAATCAACAACTTGCCCCCATTTATAAACTGGATGAGAACAAAAATTAGGGTGTAAAGGTGTACATAAATATAGATAACTTTTTCCATAAAAATATTCATTAAGAGTAATAATATTTTCTTGTTTAATTAAATTTTCAACCACAACCTTACTGCTTGTCTTAAAGTATTCGATCCATATATCTGGTTGTTTTTTTTTTATTAAATCTAAAACTTTAACCGTAAGTTCAGTGTCAAATAATGCAGAGTGAGCTCCAGCTGACTCGAACCCATTTAACCTTGCAAGAGATTCTAGTTTCAATGACTTATTTCCCTTAGGGTTTAGCTCTGTTTTTAAAATATTATCATTAATAGCAAATGCAGCTTTAACAATGTTTAGAGCATCATGTCTTACGTTACCTTCTGTGTTTGTTAAATATGGTTTTCTCAAAGATTTAAAGAATTCTTTTCTAATTACCTCGTCATCAAAATTAATACTTGAATAACCCAAAAACGTTGCAGGAGACCACTCTTTAAACTTATTTTCAACTTGGCTAAGCATTTCATAATGACTTAGATTGCCTTTAGTCAATAAATCTACATTTGATTTGTTTATACATAAAGCTGTTGCAGATGGCACTCTATCTTGAGGCATTCTACATCTTGCTGAAAAACGCTCTAATTCTATAAAGTTTTCATCTAATAAAATTCCTCCAATTTCAATTATTGTTGCCCAATCTGTTTGCGCAGAGTCTGTTTCAATATCCCATACTACGTATTTCAATTTGCTCTCCTTTGTGCATAAAATTGTTCAACTTTTTCTAAAAACTTATTCTGAAAATCTTTTAATCTCTCTCCATCTATTATAAATCTTTGAAATATATTATCTTTAGTGCAAAGCAAAATTACAGCTTGAGAAATTTTTGAACCATGAACAGTATCATGTGCCAAAGCATAAGCTGCACATTGTAAATAATAATCCTCAATCCAATCTTCTTTTTTAGGCTTATTGCTTTGTTTAAAATCAATAATCGTCTCACGTTTTTCATAAACACCAACACAGTCAGCAGCACCTGCATATTTTCCAGGATAGTATAAAGTAGCTTCACACCCCCAAATTTCATCTAATTTATTTCTTAGACCATTTTCAATAATTTGATCTGCCATCATTCTTTCTCTTGTGTTGTCTCCCAATAAATCTAAATTTAATTTACCAAGTAAAAACTTTTCAATATAATCATGCATGGAGGTTCCTCTGCTACTAGCTTCTCTTTTAATGATTTCAGCTTGTTTATGACCTACTCTGTCTTTCCAAGCTTGTAGAGATGCTTTTTTTTCCTCAGACTCAGTTGCTTTTAATATTGTTGTAACTGAGGGTAATCTTTCTTCATTTACAGAATAATGCCTAGAACCATCAACAATTGATCTGGTAGACTTTGGATAGATATATTTATTATTCCACTGCATGTGATTTCTTATATTCTTAATTAGGGAAAAATAGAAATTAATTTTTTGCTTGTTTTGAGTGATCAACAAATTTTTCTACATTTGTAGTTTGAACAGCTTTTTCAAGTTGCTCAGGATCTTTAATACTTTCAAGAGTTCTGGTAATTGATCTAGCATCAGTACCAAACTTATCAACAACTGCCATTGCCTCTTCTAATTTTTTTCTAAGAGAAATTATATTTTCAAAATGTTTTCCAAATCTTGTACTAATTGTTTTCAAATGATTATAAATTTCTGTTGCACCCTTTTGAACTTTTAATGATTGAAAACCCATATGCAAAGATTGTAAATAAGCTGAAAGAGTATTTGGTCCACAAATTACAACTTTGTGTTTTTTCATTAATTCTTGAGTTAATAACTCTTTGGTGCTCGGATCTTGATATTCAGTTAATTCTTTATATAAGCTTTCAGTTGGTGCATACACAATTGCAAAATCTGTAGTTTTTGGAGGAACGACATATTTTTCATTAACGCTTTTTGCTTTAGCTTTAAAAGCAGTAGCTAATTTAGCTCTAGCATCATCAACTGCTCTTTTGTCATCTGCATCATGACCATCTGTAATTGCTTTAAATTTTTCTACTGGAAAATGACTATCCACAGGAACCAAAACATCACCTTGTAGTTTTATTGCAAATTCAACATTTTCATTTGTATCTTCTTTCATCTTAACATTAGTCATGAATTGAGAGGCAGGTAGCAAATCTTTAATTAAAGCATCCAAACTAAACTCGGCAAGGGTTCCATATTTTTTAACTCCAGCTAAAATTTTGGTTATCCCCTCTTGGCTTTGATTTAGTAATTGAACTTGTTGATTAAAGTTTCCAACTTTTTCATCCACCTTCGTTAAGGCTTCTGTCATATCTTTAGTAACCCCTGTTGATAGATTATTAAAAGAGGTCGACATCGAGCCTAGTGATGTATTAATAGTATTGTTAAGAGTATCTTTTAAATTCTGTATTTCAGTCTTTAAGTTGGCTATCTCTTCTGCTTCCATATTTTCATCTTTAGACTTAGATTTCAGGTTTAGATACAAAATTGATGAGGCAATCCCTACTAACAAAACTAATAAAAGAATTAAAATTATATCCATGATTCTAATAATTTATTTTATAGTAAAAATGTGATTAATATATTTAATTTTTTAAAACTTATCTGATGGAATTATTCTTGATATTAAAAATTATATTTATTGTAGGGGCAGTAATTGCAGTTTATGCAATCGCTAGAAACCTTGATATTATTAAGATTATTCTAATTTATTGGAAAGATCTAATTCTTAGAAAGTAACTTTGTTAGCTTTTTAACTCCTAATTTTTTTATTGATGATTTTGATATCATCATGCAACCCTCTGATTTTAATATTTCTCCATCTTTTAAAATACGAAGATTGTTAGCTTTTAAAGTCTCACCAGTTGACGTTATGTCAGTGATAATTTCACTTGATCCTGTAAAAGGATAAGCTTCTGTTGCCCCTAAACTTCCAACTAACTTAAATTGGGTAACACCTTTTGAAAATAAAAACTCTTTTGTTAGGTTTGGATATTTTGTTGCAACTCTTAATCTTTTCTTCTTTTTGTCTTTAAACTCAAATGCAATTTCCTCTAAATCTGCAACTGTTTGAACATCTATCCATGGATCAGGAATTGCAACAACCAAAGTTGCTTTCCCAAAATCATATCTTTTAAATACATTGATTTTATTTTGAATATTTACTTCACTCTCTTTTAGTAAATCAAATCCTGAAAAACCAAGATCTAATGAGCCATCTCCAAGTCTTTCAACTATCTCTCTTGCATGAAGGTATAAAACTTTAACATTTTTTAATTGCTTTATTGAACCTAATAAATCTCTTTCTCCTCTTTCTGAAAATAGATTTAATTTATTTTTTTTAAATATCTTTAGGATATCTTTTCTAAGTCTACCTTTGCTTGGAATACCAATATTAATTATACTTTTTTTCATTAATAATTTAAATTTAAAGCAGCTCCTACTGCAGCTACTTGATTTTTTGAGCCAAGATCTGAAATTAATTTATCATATCTTCCACCATTAATTATGTTTCTATTTTTTAATTTAGACTTGATATCAATTTTAAATACCATGCCAGTATAGTATTCTAATTGTCTTCCAAATGAAGCTGAGAAAATAACATTGAGTTTTGATATTTTATTATTTGAGATTGGAAAATATTTCTGATCAACTATTAAATTTATTTTATTTTTTTTGAAAAACTTATTTAGCTCATTTGCAGCTTTATTAATTGGACATTTAATTTTAAGAAAATCTTTTATAATTTTAGATACATTTTTACCCTTACTAGCTCCTCTTGGATCTCTAATTTTATTATCAAATCTTTTTAAAATTTCGTTAATTGTCCTTCCTGCAACAACTTTAGATAAGTCCTCATTTAACATTTTAAAATATCGTTTTTTATCAATTTCAACGATAGTTGGATCTACGTCTGAATTAGTTTCTAATCTCTTTAAAAGATCATTAAAATATTTTTCTCTCCAAAAATGTCTTGATAATCTTAACTTCCAACGCTTTGGAATATCTAATTTTGAAATTAACAAATTAAAGATTTCAACATTACCAATAGTTAGTATTCCTGATGAATATTTTATATTTTGAAGAGATTTTAAAGAAGTATTGATAATTTCTTTATCATCATTTTTTTCATCTTTAGATCCAATAATTTCAAAGCCAACTTGATCTCTAATTATAGAATCTTTTTTATTTTGCGACTTTCTGTATGCCTGACCACTATAAAAAATCTTTTCTTTTCCTTTTAAATTATTCTCTAAATATCTAAGACAAGATGCAATAGTTAAGTCAGGTCGTAGGCAAAGCTCACTTCCATTTTGATCAATAAAAGAAAAAATAAATTTTCTAAAATTTTCACCTGATCTTTGAACAATGTGATTAGCCTCAATTACCGAGGGTAAATCTATATACTTAAATCCTTTAGATTTAACCGATCTAAGGATATTTTCAGATAAGTTTTTTGATTTCATTAATTAAGTCAGCTTTTGGAATTGTTTGATTGTTTTCACCCTTAACCCCTCTAAGATTTTTAATAGTGACTGTATTATCATTAAATTCATTTTCTCCACAAATAACAGCAACAATTAATTGACGTTTATTTGCTAAATCAAGTTGTTTACCTAGGTTTTTTTTAGTATTTAGAAATACTTCAGCATTAATATTATTGTCTCTTAATTGATCAACTAATTCATAATAGTTTTTCAAATATTTTTGATCCATCACACAAACTAAGACAGGTTTTTGATCTTCTATTTTAATTTGATCTAATTGCATCAAGGCAAATAATAACCTGTCTACACCAAAACTAATCCCTGTTCCTGGAATATCAACTCCTCTAAATCTTGAAATAAGTTTTGCATAGGCTCCGCCAGAACATATGCTACCAATATCTACTTCTTTTCCTTTATTATTTGTCACCTTAAAGTTTAGATTAGTCTCGACAATAAAATCTGAATAATAAGCTAACCCTCTTACAATTGTAAAATTTGTCTTAACTTGATTGGAATTTGATCCATATTCAAGTACTTCAAATACATCTTCTAACTCTTTTATGCCTTCTTGAGAAAGTGGGTTTTTTAAAGTTTCTTTTAATTGTTTTAAATCTTTTATTTTTAGAAAATTTAATATTTGTTGAGCTTGGTCATCTGATAGATCTGCTCCTTTAGTAATTGCACCACTTTGGTCTTTTCTTTCCTTTTTGAGTAAATCTTCAACTCCTTTTAATCCGAATCCAGGCTTATCTAATTTATCAATTGCTCTGATGACTTTTATTTGTTTTTCTTCGGAGATTTTTAATTGATCAATTAGTCCTTGAACTATTTTTCTATTGCTTACATTAATAATAAATTGATCTTTGTTTAATCCACAATCTGACAATGTGCTTGAAATTAAATTACAAAGTTCAGCATTAGCTTGGGCAGGATTGACGTTTCCAACAATATCAAAATCAGCTTGCATAAATTCTCTGTAACGACCGTTTCCAGCTTTTTCATTTCGGAATACGTTTTGAATTGCATATCGTTTATAAATTGAGGGTAATTCTTGATTATTTTGTGCGACAAATCTTGCCAGTGGACTTGATAAATCATATCGAAGCGTAATACTTTTTTCCCCATCCTGAAATGAAAATACATCAGACATAGGATTACTATCATCTTCTGCAAGAAAAGATCCTATGTTTTCACTAATTTCAAACGAAGGTGTTTCAAGAGCTTCTGCTCCAAACTTGATAAAATTATCCTCAATAGCTTTTAAAAGCTTTTTTTTGAGAAGTAGTTTTTTATCCCAACGATCTTCAAATCCTGAAGGTAATCCAGGAACTAATTTATTTTCTTTGTTCATTTTTTGGTACCCGGGCTGAGAATCGAACTCAAACTTAAAGTTCCACAAACTTTCGTGCTAACCGTTACACCACCCAGGCATACCTTGTTTTTATATTATTTTTGTATGGATTTAAAATTATATTATAAATAAATAGCCTACAGGCTATGGAAGCAAACTCTATGAGTACTTCTTGAAGTCTTTCTATATGTAATATTTATAATCATGAGCAGTCTTTTAGACAATAATTCATAATATTCAAGACAAAAAATAAAAAAGGACGTTATCTATATTTCTATAGATAGAACGCCCTTTAAAATATTTTAATAAAAATTAGTCTACTTTTTTTAAGTTAACTGCTGAAGGACCTTTTGGACCATCTTCTAACGTAAATTCAAGTTTATCACCCTCATTTAGATATCTCATACCAGCTGCTTTTACAGCAGAGGCATGTACAAAAGCATCTTTTTCTTTATCATCTCTCTCAATGAAACCATATCCCTTTTTACCATTATACCATTTAATTTTACCAGTTAGTGTGCTCATCTTATTTTTTAGTCCTCGTATTGTTTGTTATTTTATAAAGCTAATTTGATTTTTTTAAAATTTCAAGATGAAAAGTGATAGTGGTGCCTCGGGAAGGATTCGCACCTCCGACACAAGCCTTTTCAGGGCTCTGCTCTACTCCTGAGCTACCGAGGCAAAAGATTAACCTCTAAAGATTATTCTGCCTTTTGTAAGGTCATAAGGTGTTATTTCTACTGTCACGTTATCCCCTTGCAATACTCTAATTCTATTTTTTCTCAACTTACCAGCTGTGTGTGCAGTAACTGTGTGACCATTTTCTAATTTAACTCTAAACATTGCGTTTGGAAGTAAGTCGGTTACTTTGCCTTTAAATTCCAGTAGGTCTTGTTTTGACAAATTTATTTTCTCCTAATTCTTTTTTTTACAGATTCAGCATGTCCTGCTAAGCCTTCGTAATTTGCAAGTGTTATAACGGATGGTCCAAGACTTTCAATACCCTTTTTAGATAAGTTTATGTAGGAAATCCGTTTATAAAATTCGTTTACACTTACTCCACTTGAGTATTTTGCAGATCCGTTTGTTGGAAGTATATGGTTTGATCCTACATTATAATCTGTCATTGCCATAACCGCATATTTTCCTAAACAAATAGAACCTGAGTTTTTAATTTTTGGAATAAACGATTTATAATTCTTAACATTCAGCTCCAAGTGTTCGGGTGCAATTTTATTTACTATATCAATTATTTTTTTGTCAGAACTAATATGCATTAAAATTCCATTACTAATTAAACTTTTTTTAGCAACAGATTGTCTTGGAATTTCTTTTAATTGTTTAAATATTTCAATTTTAACTTTTTCTACAAAATTTTTATCTTTAGAAATTAAAATACATTGAGCAAGATTATCATGCTCTGCTTGACCTATTAGATCACTTGCAACCCATTCAGGATTTGAAAATTTATCACAAATTATCGTAACCTCAGATGGTCCTGCAGTCATTCCCTCAATTCCAACATCACCAAAAACCTCTTTCTTGGCAGCTGCAACAAATGCATTACCAGGACCTACAATTTTATTAACCTTTTCTATTCTTTTAGTTCCATATGCTGCAGCAGCAATTGCTGATGGCCCTCCTATTGAATAAATCTCTTTTATTTTACATTTACGCGCTGCATATAATACTGCTGGATTTTGCTTCCCCTTATATCCAGGATTGATCATTATTACCCTATTAACGCCAGCAACAATTGCTGGAATAGCATTCATTAAAACACTTGAGGGGTATGAAGCTGTAGAACCGGGTACATATATTGCAACTGATTCTATTGGAACATATTTGTACTCCAATTTATTTTTTAGTTTATCTGTATATGAAATATTCTTAAATTTTTGAAGAGAGTGGAATTTATGAATTCTAGTGTATGCAAGGTCAATTGCATTTTTAACTTTTTTATCAAGAGACTTTATTGATTTAGAAATTTGATTGGCACTTGGTGCAATAACGTTATTTTTATTAAATCTTTTTTCATATTTTAAAAGAGCTTTATCACCATTTTTTTTAACATCTTTTATAATACTAATAACTGAAACCGAATTAGATTGAACTTTGTTTTTTCTTTTTAAAAGCAAAGTATCTAAAACTTTATCAAAATTTTTATTATTACTATTTAATATTTTCATTACTGTTTAATTTCACTTTGGTCTTCTAGATTTACCTCAATTGTTTCTGTAGTCAAAGCAATGTGAGCATTATTATCAAAAATTAAGTTAATTTCATAATCATCTTTATTTTTTAAATAATCTATAGCTATTAAATTCAAAACTAATTCTTCATTTTTTTGATCAATATTTTTTGACTTTACTTTATCAACAAAATCAAACCTGCAAATACTGTTAATTATTTTATCCGCTTGATCTGTTTCAATTTTAGTTCGTTCAAGAGATAATAAAAAAACTTTATTTGAAGCAAGATATTTAATGTCTGCCACTTTAACTTTTGCACCAGCAGTACATGCAGAAATCATTTGCAAACCCTCATTATCTGTTGCAATTATTTGAGCTAGATATTTTTTATCCATTAATTAACTCTTCTAATTTTTGCACCAACTTTTTTTAATTTCTTCTCTAAACTCTCATATCCACGATCAAGGTGATATATTCTATTTATAACGGATTTACCTTTTGCAGTTAATGCAGCAAGAATTAGTGAAACTGAAGCTCTTAAATCAGTTGCCATCAATTCTGCTGCTGCAAAATTTATATTTCCTTCAACTATAGCTTTATTACCATTAGTTGAGATATTGGCGCCCATTCGATTTAACTCTGCAACATGCATAAATCTATTTTCGAAAATATCTTCTTTTATTAAAGATTTTTTATTTGCTTTACATAACAATACCATGATCTGCGCCTGCAGATCTGTTGGAAAGCCTGGATAAGGTGCTGTTTTTATATTTATATTATTGATCTTTTTATTTCCAATAATGTGGATATCACCTTTTTTTATACTAATTTTTGCACCTATCTTTTTAAGGGTATCAATTTCTGTTTGAATAATACTTGGTATGACATTTTTAATAGTTAAATTTCCTTCTGTAACAGCTGCTGCAACTAAATAAGTACCAGCCTCAATTCTATCAAACATAATTTTATAGTTTGTTTCATTAATTTTGCTTACACCTACAATTTTAAGCGAGCGCTTTGAAATCCATTTTATTTTACATCCAGTTTTATTTAAAAAATTGATCAAATCTTTTATTTCAGGCTCTATTGCACAATTACTTAGAAAAGTAGTGCCTTTTGCCAAGCTTGCAGCAATAATTAAATTTTCTGTAGCTCCAACTGAAATTTTTGGAAATCGAATTTTAGATCCCTTTAAACCTTTAGGTGCAGTTGCATGTACATAACCTCCAATAATTTTATATTTTACACCAAGTTTTGATAATGCTTTTAAATGAATGTCTACTGGCCTTGTACCAATTGCACATCCTCCTGGTAGTGAGACTTTTGCACTACCAAATTTTGCAAGTAGTGGGCCAAGAACCAAAATACCTGCTCGCATAGTTTTCATTAAATTATAGGACGCAACTTTTTTTTTTTGGTTAGAATTATTAATAATTAATTTTTTATTATCAAATTTTACTTTTGATCCTAATGATTGTAACAAATTAATCATTGTCTCAATATCTTTTACCTTTGGTAAATTATTTAAATAAATTTTTTTAATAGATAACAAGGTTGCCGCTAAAATTGGTAAAGAAGCGTTCTTTGAACCAGATATATTTATTTGTCCTTTGAGCCTATTTGCTCCTAGGACTTCTAGTTTTTGCATGGCTAAACTTTAGGTAATGTTACTCCAGTTTGACCCATGTATTTTCCGTTTCTATCTGCATAAGTCACTTCTGGTTTTTCATTTCCTTTTAAAAAAATGAATTGTGCTACACCTTCATTTGCATAGATTTTAGCAGGCAGTGGTGTGGTATTTGAAAACTCAAGTGTTACATACCCTTCCCATCCAGGCTCTAAAGGTGTTACGTTTACTATTATTCCGCATCGTGCATAAGTAGATTTACCAAGACAAATAACTAGAATATCATCTGGTATTTTGAACTTTTCGACTGTTCTGGCTAATACAAAAGAATTAGGTGGAATAATGCACTCTGAAACATTTTTAGTTACAAAATTTGTTGGTTTGAAATTTTTAGGATCAACTATTTCAGAATTCACATTTGTAAATATCTTAAATTCTTCAGATACTCTAGCATCATAACCGAAAGAAGATAAACCATAAGAAATACTATTTCCCCTAACTTGTTTTTCTTCAAACGGACTAATCATATCTTCTTCTTTAGACATTTTTCTTATCCACTTATCTGAAAGAACTGACATTATTTATTTTTCTTTTTTGTTTTTTTTTGAAAAAGTTTTCTTTTTTTTAAATTCTTTCTTAACGCTAAGCTTAAACGCTCATTTTTATCTTTTGAATTCATTCTTTATCTGGATTTGTGAGGAAGTCTAAAGTTATTGGCTTAGAAGTATCTAATGTTTTTGGTGTAGCCTCTACTTCCTTTGGGCCTTCCTTTGCTAAACGTTTAGCTTTTTTTTCTGCAAGCTTCTTTTCTCTTTTAGCTTGCTTTTCCATAAGCTTATTACCTTTAGTAGATTTATAATCGTAATGAATTCCCATAAAATTTCCTCAAGTAGATATAAATCATATTACCTAAAAAATTAAGGCAATATTTTGAAAAAAATGCTTTATTATCAATAAAATATAAATTGTTTATTAGCTCCTATAGATAAATGGTATATCAAGTCATTGGTAATGACTAATTCCCTGGTCAGTACAGGGTGGGAGCACCATTATTAGTCTTTATAAAAAATTTTTCTCAAAAAAATTGTAAATAAAATTAATGCAAAAAACGCTAAAATTGGAATGTATATATCTTGAGAAAAAATTACATCTGTAATTTTTGGAACCTCTGAATTTTTTTCAATTAATTTCTCTAAACCACTACCAATTGAAACAGCTAAAAAAATTTGAGGTATAATTCCTATAATCGTTGCAAAGAAAAAATTTTTTACTTTTACATTAAAAAGTGTTGGCAAAAGACAACTTAATTGCCAAGGTATTCCTCCAATAAATCTATATATCAATAAATAAATAAACTCAGATTTTTTAAATTTCATTTCAAGGCTTTGGTATTTATTTAAAAATTTTTCTCTAATAAAATCTTTTAAAAAATAATTACCAAACATATACAAGAAAGTTGCACCAATACTTAATCCCAAAACAACAATTATAGTTCCAATCCATTTTCCAAAAATAAATCCTCCAAACAACGCTACAGGAGATCCAAAACCTAAAAATGGAAAAACCCATAATATTGTAAGTAATAAAAATATTAGTGATATTAAAAATAAATTAGAGTTTTTAAGTTCAAAGAAATAAGATCTGTTTTGTTTAATGAAATCATATGATGTGAGATCTTGAGGGCTAAATTTTGAAAAGAAAAAGTATAAAAATAAACAAACTAAAATTAGATAGGATAATCCTATAATTGTTTTAATTTTTTTAGTTTTTTCCATCAAATCTAATACAATTTATAAAATCTTCTGTTTGCTATTTATATATTTAATTACTATAAAGGGCGAAATTTAATAAAAAATTAACCACATTTATGAAACGAACATATCAACCATCTAACGTTAAAAGAGCCAGAAAACATGGTTTTAGGTCTAAAATGAAAACTAAAGGTGGACAAAAACTTTTAGCTAGAAGAAGAGCAAGAGGAAGAAAATCGTTAACTGTATCAGTTTAAATAAATGAAAAGCAAAATACTTGCTCTTTCAAAAAACGAAGAATTCAAAAATCTACTTAAACAAAAAAAAATTTCTAATAAATTCATTACAATTTTTTTTGGAAATTTAAAAAATAAAGATAATAAAAAACTTAACATAAGTTTTGTGACTAAGAAAAAAATAGGCAATGCAGTAAAAAGAAATAAAATTAAAAGAAGGTTAAGAAATATAGTAAATGATGCTGTTAAAAAAATATCAGTTAAATTCAACTATTCATATCTTGTTATTGCTAAGTCAACTATGTTAAACAATGAGTACAAAAATATAAAAGAAACCATATTTCAGGATTTAGAAAAAATTAAATAATGAACATTTTCACCGATATTTTAATTAAAGTCATAAAAGGATATAAATTTTTGATTAGTCCTTTATTTGGTCATTCATGTAGATATTTGCCTACATGCTCAGAATACAGTATTGAAGCTTTGAAAGAATTTGGATTAGCTAAGGGAATTTTTTTAAGTTTAAAAAGAATTTTATCATGTCACCCAATAAAATTTTTAGGCGGTGGTGATGGTTTTGATCCCGTAAAAAAAAATCTAAAGGCTAAAAAATAATGGATACTCGAAATGTTATCGCAGCAATTTCTTTATCAGCAGCAGTAATTATACTGTATTCACTTTATTTTGCACCACCTCCAATCACTAAAGAACAACTTGCAGAAAAAAATAAAACTGAACAAACTACTGATGCGCCAAGTTTAGATCAAAAAGAAACTATAACTGAAGTTTCAAGAGAGGAAGCTTTAAGTCAAAGTAAGAGAATTAAATTTGAAAATCAAAGTATAATTGGTTCTATATCTCTTAAAGGTGCAACAATCGATGACTTAACCTTTAAAGAATATAATGTAGCATTAGAAAGTGATGAAAAAGTTAAACTATTGTCACCTAGAAGTGCCAAAGATGGATACTTAATAGAAAGTGGATTTATAACTACTGATAAAAATATTGATATTCCAAATTCTAATTCAGAGTGGTCTGTATCAGGAAGCAATATATTAACTGATCAATCTCCTGTAAAATTAACATGGACAAATGATCAAGGAATTACTTTTGAAAAAGAGATATCTCTAGATGATAAGTTTTTATTCACCATTAAACAAAAAGTAATTAATTCAACAAATAAAGAGTTTGATTTTTATCCATACGGTCAAATTATCAGAAAAGAGATACCTAAGATTTCTAATTTCTATATCCTCCATGAAGGTCTTATTGCAACTTTAGATGAAGAATTAATTGAGGAAGATTACGACGATATTCAAGAGGAAAAGTTTTCTAGAACCTCACAAAAAGGATGGATTGGAATTTCAGATAAATTTTGGATAACATCGTTAATTCCACCAAGTGGTAAAGAATTTAAAACAACTTTTGACTATAAAGATAAATTTCGTGCTAATTTTGTGGGCACAGAGCCTTTGGAACTAAAAGGAAACTCAAGTATTGAAGATAAATTACAAGTAATAATAGCTGCTAAAAGAGTAGATGTTATTGATGGATATGCGAAGTCATTAAATATAGATAAATTTGATTTAGCAATTGATTGGGGTTTTTTATATTTTATCACAAAACCACTTTTTTACGGTATCGACTATTTCTTTAAATTATTAGGAAATTATGGCCTAGCAATTATTGCAATAACAATTTGTATTAGACTAGCATTCTTTCCTCTTGCTAACTTCTCATTTAGAAGCATGGCTAAAATGAAAGCACTTCAGCCAGAGATGGTCAGACTAAAAGATTTACACAAAGAAGATAAAATGAAGCTCCAGCAAGAAATGATGGCGCTTTATAAAAAGGAAAAAGTAAACCCTATGTCAGGATGTTTGCCTATATTAGTGCAGATACCAGTATTTTTTGCTTTATATAAAGTTTTATTTGTAACAATTGAAATGAGACAAATGCCTTTTTATGGCTGGATACAAGATTTGTCTGAAAGAGATCCAACGTCATTATTTAACTTATTTGGCCTCCTGCCTTACGATGTTCCATCTTTTTTAGTGATTGGGGCATGGCCAATTGCAATGGGAGTTTCAATGTTTATTCAGCAAAAATTAAATCCAGCACCAACAGATCCGATGCAAGCAAAAATATTTATGTTCTTTCCTTTATTCTTAACGATAATTTTAGCACCTTTCCCTGCTGGATTGGTTATTTATTGGACAGTTAATAATATTTTAACTATGGCTCAACAAGTGTTCATAATGAAACGAACTACAGTCAAAACAACAACTTAATGTTGGAAATCAAAAAAGAAGAGTTAAAAAAAATCCTTCCATCAGACGGTCCCTCGATTGATGAGGTTAAAAAATATTTAGAAAAATATAATGACGAATACATTGTTATTAAATGTGGTGGTAGTGTTTTAGTAGATAATGAATTATTTGATATTTTCATTAAAGATATATCGGTATTAAATAAGCTTGGATTTATTCCAATTATTGTTCATGGAGGTGGAAAAAGAATTAGTAATAAACTAAATGAATTAGGGATTAAGAGTAATTTTATAAAAGGATTGAGAATTACAGAAAAAAAAACTATTGAAGTAGTAGAACAAGTGTTAATAGAGTTTAACTCTGAAATTATAGAGGCATTAAAAGAACAACAATGTACTAGTCAAACTATAAACACTAAAGAAAATAATATTATGACAGTTGTGCAAGAAAATACCGAGCTAGGATTTGTTGGAACACCAACAGAAATAAATAAGTCGGTTATTGATAAAATTGTAGATGAAAAAAAAGTGCCTGTTATAGCTCCTTTAGGTCTAGACGAAAATAATCAAGCTTATAATATAAATGCTGATACAGCTGCTGGATGTATAGCAAAAAAAATTGAAGCTAGACGTTTAATAATAATGAGTGATGTTGAAGGGGTTCTTGATAGTAATAAAAAATTAATTCCTGAAATTAATTCTCAATCAATTAAAGATCTAATAAATGATAAGGTAGTTACTGGAGGAATGATTCCTAAAATTAATAATTGTTTAGATGTTGCATGTAACGGTGTTAAAGGTGTTGTTATTATTGATGGTCGAAAAAACCACTCTATTCTTTTTGAATTATTATCCGACAAAGGTTCAGGAACTTTAATTAGACAATGAAAGAGTTAATAAACATAAAATACTGGATATTTGATCTAGATAACACTCTTTATAGTGGTCAAACACAGGTTTTCTCTGAAGTAGATAAGAAAATGAGCGCATTTATATCAAAAAAAATGAATGTGGATTTAGTCAAAGCAAAAGAAATACAAAAAAAATATTTTTATGAATATGGCACAACATTATCAGGGCTAATGAAGCAGGATGGTATAGATCCGCATGACTTTCTAGAATTTGTACATGATATAGACATTAGTTGGTTGCCTAAAGATATAAAGTTACGAGAGGAACTAATAAAGATTAAAGAAAAAAAAATTATCTTTACAAATGGTTCTCATTCTCATGTCGAAAATGTAACAAAACAATTAGGAATTAATGGCTTATTTGATGGTGCTTTTGATATAGTTGACGCAGATTTTACCCCCAAACCTCACTTGGAGCCTTATGAAAGGTTAATTAAAAAATTTAATATCAATCCTAATCAATCAATTTTAATTGAAGATATAGCTCATAATTTAGAACAAGCTAAAAATTTAGGGATGAAAACTTGTTGGTTAGAAAATGAAGAAACATTTGCAAAAAAGGACTCGGACAAATCTTACATAGATTATAAGATTAAGGACTTGCCTTCTTTTTTACAAGAAATTAATATATTAAAGAATAATTAAATTAACTATCTAAAACTAAAATATGAACGATATAGAAAAAATTATAAATGATGCATGGGAAAATAGAGATAATGTAAATCAAGATTCTGACCAAAGTTTAAAGGATACTATCAATCAAATGATTGATGATTTAGATAGTGGTAAAGTTAGAGTTGCAGAAAAAATTAATAGTGAATGGGTCACTCATCAACACATTAAAAAAGCTATTATGCTAAGCTTTAGAATATACCCAATGGAAAATTTAAATGGACCATACAGTAGTTGGTATGATAAGGCACATTTGTTAAAGGGTAAAACAGCTGGTTGGACAAAAGAGGATCATGAAAAAGCAGGTTTTAGAATGGTGCCTAATTCTCCTGTAAGAAAAGGTTCTTTTGTAGGAAAAAATGCTGTGCTTATGCCATGCTATGTAAATATTGGAGCATATATAGATGAAGGTACTATGATGGATACTTTTAGTCGTGCTGGTAGTTGTTGCCAAATAGGAAAAAACTGTCATATCTCTGCTGGATCAGGAATTGGAGGTGTCTTGGAACCCGCTCAAGCATTACCAACTATAATTGAAGATAATTGTTTTATTGGAGCAATGTCAGAGGTTGTTGAAGGTGTCATTGTTGGAGAAGGATCTGTTTTGAGTATGGGAATGTATATAGGACAATCAACTAAAATAGTTAATAGAAATACAGGGGAAGTTACTTATGGAAAAATTCCACCATATTCTGTAGTTGTGCCTGGTTCATTGCCTGATAAAAATAATTCTTCTGCACCATCTTTATATTGTGCTGTAATAATCAAACAAGTTGATGAAAAGACTAGATCTAAAACTTCTGTTAATGATCTATTAAGAGAATAGATTTATAATGGCCACTATTAACGAACTTCAATTAGCTAAAGAACTAATTAAATTTCCAACTGTAACACCTATTGACGCTGGAATAATGAAATTCTTAGAAAAAAAACTTAAAATTCTAGGGTTCAAAACAAAAATTTTAGAATTTAAAGAAAAAAACAGTAAACCTGTAAAAAATCTCTACGCAAGACTGGGAAATAAAGGGCCTAATTTTTGCTATGCTGGTCATCTTGATGTTGTTCCAGCAGGGAATTTAAAAGATTGGACCATAAATCCTTTTAAGCCCTCTATAAAAAAAGGTTTTTTAATCGGAAGAGGCGCGAATGATATGAAAAGTTCTGTTGCTGCTTTTGTTTCAGCGGTAAGCAATTTCATCTCAAAAGGAAGACAATTTAATGGCTCTATTAGTCTTTTAATTACTGGTGACGAAGAAGGAGTTGCAATAAATGGTACAAAAAAAGTAGTCGAATATTTAAGAAAGAAAAAAGAAAAGATAGATTTTTGTTTAGTTGGAGAGCCAACAAACCCAAATAAATTAGGTGAAATGATTAAAATTGGTCGTAGGGGAAGTATGACTGGAAAATTAACAATCATTGGTATCCAAGGACATGTTGCTTACCCTGATAGAGCAAATAATCCTTCAACGGCATTAGTTCAAATACTTAAAGAACTTAAAGAAATTAAATTTGATAATGGTACAAAAGATTTTCAACCTACAAATCTTGAAATTACAAAAATCAATATAGATAATTTTGCAGATAATGTGATACCAGGATCAGCTAATGCAAAGTTTAATATCAGATTCAATAACAAACATTCTTCAAATTCAATTAAAAAGAAAATTGATAAAATTATTAAAAGAATAAGTAAAAAAAATAAATCAAAGTTTAATATTGATTACAGTATTTCAGGAGAAGCTTTTCTAACTAAACCAAATGACACTACTTATATGATTAGAGATGAAATTAAGAAAATTACAAAGATTAAACCTAAGTTATCTACAACTGGTGGAACTTCTGATGCGAGATTCATTAGAAAAATAGCACCTTGTTTAGAGTTTGGTTTAGTTGGAAAAACTATGCACAAAGTAGATGAAGCAGTTTCATTGTCAGATTTAAAAAAATTAACATTAATTTATTCTAATATCTTAAAAAACTACTTTAAGTGAAAACTGGTTTAGTAACATCAGATACTTATCAAAACCATAATACAGGCGTAGGTCATCCTGAAAAAATAGATAGAGTTACTGCAGTAATTGATAACTTTAAAAAGTTAGATAATAAAAATTTAATTTGGAAAAAACCAACTAACTTTGATCAAGATCTTTTAATAAAAACTCATTCATTAGATTATATAAACCAAGTACAAAAATCTTTTCCACAAAATGGATTTAATTTTCTTGATGGTGATACAGTTGTTTCACCGGGTAGTAAAGATGCCACTAAAGATGCAGTTGGTTCAATACTTACTGCAATAGAAGGTGTTCAGAATAAAGATTTCAAAAATGCTTTTTGTGCTGTTAGACCACCCGGGCATCATGCTGAAAAAGAAAAAGCAATGGGATTTTGTATTTATAATAATGTTGCTGTAGGTGCAAATTATCTTATCGAAAAATATAAGTATAATAAAATTGCAATCATTGATTTTGATGTACACCACGGAAATGGAACTCAAGATATTTTTTATGATAATGAAAAAGTCTTATACATATCAACTCATCAGTATCCATATTATCCTGGATCAGGATCTGAAAAAGAAAAAGGTAAGTATAATAATATTTTCAATATTCCACTTGAAGCAGGTACAACAGCTGTTGAATATCTTAATGCTTATGAGCATGTTTTAAATAAACTTAAAGAATTTAAGCCTGAATTCTTGTTATTTTCTGCGGGTTTTGATGCACATATTGATGATCCTTTGGCTCAATTAAGATTAAATTCAGAGGATTTTTATACTTTAACAAAAAGAACTTTGGAAATTTCAAAACCATTTTGTAACGGAAATGTGGTTTCAATTCTTGAGGGTGGGTATGATTTAAAAGCACTGCAAGATAGTACTCAAAGACATGTAGATGCTTTAATAGAATTTAATTGATAATTTTTAATAACTCTCTAAAAAAATGTAATGAAATCGTATAGAATTAAAAAATCTGACATTGATAAAAAAGGTCGAGGCCTTTACGCAACAAAAGATATCAAAGCGGGAACAAAAATAATTGATTATATCGGGAAACTAATTACTAAAAAACAAACTGAAGAGTCAGATAAATATGATAATAATAAACCTATTTATTTATTCACAATAAATAAAAGATATGATCTTGATGGGGATTTTTCTTGGAACACTGCTGGTTTAATAAATCACTCGTGTGATAATAATTGTGATTATGACGGTAAAGGACTTAAGATATGGGTCAAGGCCATTAAAGATATAAAAAAGGGTGAAGAATTTACATGTGACTATGGTTTTGGATATGATGAAAATTACAAACAGTTTAAATGTAAATGTAATTCGAAAAATTGTTGTGGCTATATTGTAAGAGCGGAGTCAAGATGGCGAATTAATAAAAAATTTGCAATGAGTAATAAAAAAAAATTAATAAATCACTCTCGCTAAAAAAAGTCCTTCTGGAGGTGCTGGTGGTGCACATAATATTCTTTTTTTTGATTTAAATATCTTATCAAAAGTTTTCAAATCCCATTTTTTTTCACCTAAATATTTTAAACAACCAACCATGGATCTTACCTGTTGTTGTAAAAATGATTGAGATCTAAATTCTATTTCTATTTTATTTTTAGACGATTTGATTTTGATAGATTTAATGGTCTTAATTGGACTTTTAGCATGACAGCTGGATGCTCTAAAAGTAGAATAATCATTAGTTCCCTCTAGTTTTTTTGCACCTTTTTTAATTAAACTTAAATCTAAAGTTTTTCTAACATGCCAACATCTTTTTTTTTCTATTATAGGTTCACTAATTTGATTAAAAATTATATATTTATAAATTCTTTGTTTTGCAGAAAATCTCGAGTGAAATTTATTGCTTCTTTTTTTTATTTTTTTAATTGCAATACCTTTATCATTTAAAAAAAAGTTAATAGATTTTAAAAATTTTGTTAAATCTTTAATTTCATTTTTACAATCAAAATGAGCAGATTGTTCAATTGCATGAACTCCAGTATCTGTTCTTCCAGAACCATTTAAAATTATTTTTTGTTTTAAAAGTTTAGTGAGTTTTTCTTGAATTAGACCCTGAATTGTTGCGCCTTTTTTTTGAATTTGCCATCCTCTAAAATTTGTACCTACATACTCAATAAGCAGTTGATATCTTATCATTTAGACTTTAGATCCTTTTTTTATTTGAGAACCAAGCATAAATTCACCAATATTTTGAGGCTTTTTTCCTTGTCTTTGTATTTCGGTAATCTTTATTGATTGATTTTTTCCACAAACAATTTCTAAATAATTAGAAATAACTTCTCCTGGATTTCCAATTCCATTACCGATATCTGCTTTTAATATTTTATATCTTTCGCCATTATATATAAAAAAAGCACCAGGTGTCGGATACAGACCATTTATTTTGCCAACAATATTTTGTGCAGATTCTGTCCAATCAATTTCTCCTTCAGACTTTTGAATTTTTGACGCATAAGTTGCTTTTGAATGATCTTGTTCAATAAAAGTAGCTTTATCATCTAATATGTCATCAATATTATCTAAAATCTTTTCTGCGGCTAATAAAGAAAGTTTCTCTCCAATATCCTGAGCATTCAAATTATGCTCTAAATTTATTTTATAAGTGTTACATACTGGGCCTGTATCAAGCTTCTCTGCTATTTTCATAATACTTACACCAGTTTCTTTATCTAGGTTCATAATTGATCTTTGTATTGGAGCTGCACCTCTCCATCTTGGAAGTATTGATGCATGAATATTTATAAAACCTTTTTTAGATAAGTTCAGGAATTCTTTTGGAATAATTTGTCCATAAGCAACAACTACAACAAGATCTGCCTCTATTTTTTTGAAAGACTCATACTCTTCATTATTATCTTTTAAAAATTTTGGTGTTTTAAAATCTAGATTCAAAGTCTCCGCTATTCCTTGTATCGGTGATTTATTTATTCGTTGTCCTCTTTGAGATTTTTGAGGAGGTTGTGTATATACATTTGAGATAGGGTATCCATTTTGATACAAAGATTTTAAAATTGGTACAGCAAACATTGGGGTACCCATAAAAACAATCTTTTTAGGCATTAATTAAAGTACAGCAGTATTTGATTTCAATTTTGATAACTTTTTAATTATCATTGATTTTTTTAATTTTGATAAATAGTCAATAAAAAGTACACCCTCTAAATGATCCATTTCGTGTTGTATACAGGTTGCTAGTAATCCGTCTGCTTTTAATAACTGCTTTTTTCCATGATAATCTAAATATTCTACCTCACATTTACTTGGTCTATCTATTTCTGCAAATTGGTTCGGAACAGATAAACATCCTTCTTCATATGTTGATTTTACTGGATCTTTATTTTTTATAACAGGATTTACAAAATACCTTGGTTCTTTTTTTCCTTCTTCTTTACTAATATCCATCACTATTATCCTTTTTGGAACACCAACTTGAATTGCTGCGAGCCCTATACCTGGTGCGTCATACATTGTCTCTAACATATCATCCATTAATTTTTGTTCCTCTTTGCCTACTTGATCAACAGGTTTGGATACCTGTCTTAACAATGGATTAGGCTCGGTTATGATAGTTCTAATAGTCATAAATGGTATTATTTTATTATAAATTTTAAACTTTTAAAGGAAGAACTTTAAGTAGAAGTTTATTTCTTATTAAATCTACATTTAATTGGTTTAGCGTATTAATTATGAAATAAACCGTGTCGTCATCAATATCTTCAATTCTCTCAGAACCAATAACTTCGATAACCCTTAATAATGCTGCCCCAACCTCTCTATTATCTATCATTAACTGTATATCTGCTGGCATTTCAGTTGCACTAATTTTATAGAGATCGTCATATTTTTTTGAAATTTCAATTCCATCTGATTTTAATGCCTCAATAAAAATTATATCTTTTTTTGATAAAATATATTTCTTATTTTTTTTTATTTTTTTTAGGTATTTATTCAAATCCTCTTCAATTTTAGATTTAGCATAATCACCATTAAAATAATTTACTAACTTTGATTGGTGTAAAACTTTGTTATTATATTTAATTCTTTTTTTACTTGAAACGCTACCTTCCATATTTTCACTATAAAAAGTTGTAAAATTCGACGGTACATCTTCTGGGTCTATTGATTTTAAAAATCTCTTTAATTCTAAATCAAAAGTATTATCCAAACCTTCTGATATAAAAATGTCTTTTAAAATTTTCATTAATTCTAGCTTTAATTTTGGTTCCTCAGTCAAAAGTACTCTTTGATAAACTAAAGCTTTCGCCTCAATTGATGGAAGAGATTTATAAGACTGTTTGGTATTTAGTAATTGATTTATTGTAAACTGAAATTTTTTGTAAAATTCAAATAATTCTTCCTCAGAATAATTTTTATCATGAACAGCTTTCTCAATTGTTGAAATTTTTTCAATATCAGTAATTTCAATATCTTTGATATTAAATAATAAATTTGAAGCTGATAAATATTTCCAAATTAATTTTGGAGTATCTTTTTTTGGTTCAAATTTAAATTCTGGATTTGTTCTATGGGCTAAATGAAAATCTAGAATAGAATTCTCAGATATGTCCTTATTTGTTTCTTCTACATATCCAAATAGATAATTAATTTTATTTTCAAAATATTCATCATTAAAACCTAATTCTTTTTTTAAATCTAAAATAAGTTGAGCTTCCTCATTTTTTCCATAGTTAATTAGACAATATAAATTAAATTTAGATAAGTATTCATTTTCAAGGGGTTCTTTTATCTTAGAAAAAATTTCACACGATTTTTTTACATCAGAATTAGATAGATAGTTATCAACCATATATCTCATCAATTCTGGATGAAGATTGGTAGCTTGATTTTTAATAAGAAATTTTTCTATTAATTCAAAATTTGAGTCTTTAATTAACCAATTAGATTTAAAATTTAAAAATTCATCCTCTGTGATACTTTTATTTGGATAGTAAGTATTTGTTAGTAATGCAATATTAAGAATTTCTGATGCATCACTTGAAAGATCATAATTATCTATGTTTTTAAAAAGTTTTTTTAGAGTTGCGCCATCTGAATTTGACCACATATCAATACTTAGTCCATAGTCTGCAGGATCATATAATCCAACAATCTTAATTTCTTTGGAAGTAAGTTCGTTATCTAGTTTTACAGTTTCTTTTTTATTATCAGCTTGTAAATTATAAATATTACTCTCTTTTTTAACTTCTATATTTTCAATTGTTGAAATTGTTGCTGATGTTGTCTCATTTGATTTTTTTTCTATATTCCAAATATCTATAGGTTGATCTTCTGCCAATGCACAAAATGAAGATAGTAAATATATGACTGTTATTGATAAATATTTTTTATTTAACCACTTTAAAATTCTCATTAGGGATAATTTTCTTTATTTCTTTTTTTGGGGATGGAAAATCAATTGTATTTAGAAAAAAAACCAAACCTAAAATTGCTACTAATCCAAGAATAGATTTAATTACTAATCCTATTACATTAGTTTTACCTGAACTTGTATTTTTACTAAATTCCATATAACTTTAGATAATTTCAAATTAAGACATATTTGTGTTTTTTCAATAAAGAAACTTATGAAATCAAAAGAAAATCTAATTTTTTTAGGGATGATGGGATCAGGAAAGAGTTCTATTGGCTCTTTAGTTGCAAAAAAATTACAATTAAATTTTATAGATATTGATAATGAAATTGAGACTGAGCTAGGATTGTCGATTAAAAAAATATTTGAAACAAAAGGTGAGAATTATTTCAGAAAATTTGAGGAAAAAATTACATTAAAAAAATTAAAATCAAAGCCTGTAGTTATATCTCTTGGGGGTGGTGCATTTATAAATAGAAATATTAGAAAAGAGGTAATAAAAAATCATTTATCTTTTTGGTTAAATTGGAGTGATAAAATATTGGTGAATAGAATAAAAAATAGTAAAAAAAGACCTTTGGTGTCAAATGTTTCTGAAAATGAAATTATTGATTTAATTAAAAAACGGTCTAACATTTATTCAAAAGCTTTATATAAAATTGAATGTGATAGCTTAAGTAAAAAAGAAATTGTTAAAAAAATTTTAAATATTTATGACGCCCATTAAATTAAAGATAGATACTAAAAGCCAAAAATATCCCATTATAATTGGATCTAATTTAGTTTCAAATTTAGCAAATATTGCAAAAACTAATTCAGTTAATTTTAAAAAATGTCTTCTTATTATAGATAGAAATATTTCAAAAAAAATTATTTCTAGAATAAAAAAATCTTTAAGCAAAAAAAAACTCTATATTTTTATTTTCAATGCAAATGAAAAAAATAAAAATCAAAATAGTATTAATAATATTTTAGATATTCTTTTAAAAGAAAACTTTTCCAGAGAAGATTGCCTAATCTCAATTGGTGGCGGAATTACAGGAGATATTAGTGGCTTTGCTGCTAGTTTGTTCAAAAGAGGACTAAAATTTATAAATGTTCCAACAACCCTTTTATCACAAGTAGACTCTTCAATTGGAGGAAAAACTGGAGTTAACACTAAATATGGAAAAAATTTAATTGGAAGTTTCTATCAACCTCATTTGGTTGTTTCTGATATTCAATTTTTAAAAACACTTCCTAAAAGAGAAATAATATGTGGATATGGCGAAATTTTAAAACATTCTTTAATTGCTGATAAAAAAATTTTTAATTATTTAAACAGAAATAGTGAAAAAATTTTAAGCCTTACTTCGCCGTTTATAGAAAAAACAATTTACGAAAGTTGTAAAATTAAAAAAAATGTTGTTGAAAAAGATGAAAAAGAAAAAGGACTTAGAAAAACTCTAAATTTTGGGCACACATTTGCACATGCATATGAAGCATCTTTAGGCTACTCAAAAAGGCTTAACCACGGTGAAGCAGTGATACTTGGAATGAAAACTGCTTTAAATTTTAGTTTAAAAAATAATCTGCTAAAGAATGAAGAACATAATTTAATAATCAATCATATTGGTAATTCAAATTTGCCATCAAAAATAACTAAGTTTTTTAATTTAAAAGATTTAAGTAAAATTTTATCCTTTATGCTTAAAGACAAGAAAAATAATTCAGATAAAATTAGTTTAGTTTTATTAAAAAAAATTGGCTCTCCCTTAATCAATAAAGAATATACCAAAAAAATGGTAGCAAATTTTTTAAAAAGTGAATTAACTAATTAATATTTGTATTGAATGAATAGACATCTTTAGTTCTTCATCTAATATCTTATAAATTTTTTTATTACTTTCTAATCTGTTCATTTTTTTTAGTTCAGTTGAATTAAGATGAATTTTTAAATGGAATTTACCTTCCTTATTTCCAGCATGGTTTTTATGAAGGAAAGACTTATCCTCAATTCTTATACTTTCAATATTAATTTTCTCTTCAAGCTTTTTTTTTACAATTGCAATTAACTCATTTATATCCATAAATATTATTATATATCATGAAAAATATTTGTGACTGGAATAATTGTAATGAAATTGGTGAATATAAAGCACCAGTGGAAAAAGATAATAGCAAAAAATATAGAATGCTTTGTCTTGAACATGTAAAAGAATTTAATAAAAATTGGAATTATTTTTCAGGTATGAATGATGACCAGGTTTTAAATTTCTTAAAATCAGATATGATTTGGCATAAACCCACACAAAGCTTCAGTTCTTCAGACAATTTTTTTAAAGTTCTTTGGAATAACACTTTAAGAGATGAATTAGATAAAGATAAGATTAATGGAGAATATGATCATATGCGTCAATTTAAATTTAATCATAAAGACATTAAAGCCTTTGGAATATTAGGTGTTTCAGTAGGTTTAAAATGGAAAAAAATTCAAGATAGGTTCAAATTACTTGTCAAAAAATTTCACCCAGATATAAATGCCGGAAATAAAAAATATGAAGAAAAACTAAAACTAATCACTTTAGCTTATACACAACTTAAAAATACTTATAGAGAAAAAATTGACACCAAATCTTGACATGCAGCCGGACATAAAAGTTTCATTAAAGCAAACTTTTGGAATCGATTCTGAAATGGAAGTAGATGCATTTTCAAAAAAAAATGAATATGTCCCTGAAATTGATAAGACTTATAAATTTGATAGAGATACTACGCTAGCAATAATTTCTGGTTTTGCTTTTAACAAAAGAGTTTTGGTACAAGGGTATCATGGAACGGGAAAATCTACACATATAGAACAAATTGCGGCACGATTAAACTGGCCTTGTATCAGGGTAAATTTAGATAGCCATGTAAGTAGAATAGATTTAATAGGAAAAGATGCCATCGTATTAAAAGATGGTAAACAAGTTACTCAATTTAATGAAGGTATTTTACCATGGTCTATTCAAAATCCAGTTGCATTAGTTTTTGATGAGTATGATGCAGGTAGACCAGACGTAATGTTTGTAATTCAAAGAGTTTTGGAAGCTGAGGGAAATTTTACACTGCTTGATAAAAACAAAGTTATTAAACAAAATAAATTTTTTAGATTATTTGCCACATCAAATACTGTTGGTTTAGGTGACACAACAGGTCTTTATCATGGAACACAACAGATTAATCAAGGGCAAATGGATAGATGGAATATTGTTACCACACTTAATTATCTTAGTCTTGATAGAGAACTAGATATTGTTTTAGCCAAAAATAAAAATCTTAATAATACAAAAGGTAAAGAAAAAGTTGCCAATATGATAAAGGTAGCATCTTTAACTAGAAAGGGTTTTATTGCAGGAGATATTTCAACTGTGATGAGCCCAAGAACAGTTATGCATTGGGCGGAAAATT
>CABXRY010000004.1 GCA_902514755.1 uncultured Pelagibacteraceae bacterium | reverse complement strand
ATTATTTCACTATGATGGTGAGAGGGCGGTTGGAAAAGCTGCAAAAAAATTTAATACTATGTTTGGTGTATCAGCTTTAGCTACAGTTAGTGTTGAAGAAATATCTTCCATGATTGATACGCCAAAGATGTTTCAGTTTTATTTTCATAAAGATAGAGGTTTAAACGACTCTTGCTTAGAAAGAGCTAAAGCAGCTAAATTTGATGTTATGGCATTAACAGTAGATACTATAACTGGAGGAAATCGAGAAAGAGATTTAAGAACAGGATTTACGTCACCACCTAAGCTTACATTATCAAGCTTATTTAGTTTTGCTACAAAGCCAATGTGGGGAATTAATTATTTAACAAAAGGTAAATTTGAGTTACCTCATCTTCAAGATTATGTAAAAGAGGGTACCGACACCAATACTTCTATTGGAAATTATTTTTCTACAATGTTGGACCAATCTATGAATTGGAAAGATGCAGAAAAACTTTGCTCCCAATGGGGTGGTCATTTTGCTTTAAAAGGTGTTATGAGTGTTGAGGATGCAAAAAGAGCAGTTGATATAGGGTGTACTGGTATAATGGTTTCAAATCATGGTGGAAGACAGCTTGATGGATCAAGATCTCCGTTTGATCAACTTGCAGAAATTGTTGATGCTGTAGGTGATAAACTTGATGTGATTTGTGAAGGTGGAATACATAGAGGAACACATATGCTTAAAGCTTTATCATTAGGAGCCAAAGCTTGTTCTGGTGGTAGATTATATCTTTATGCATTAGCTGCTGGAGGGCAAGCAGGTGTTGAACGAGCAATTGAAAAGTATAAAACTGAATTAGTAAGAGATATGAAACTAATGGGTTGTACAAAGATTAGCGATCTAAACAGAGCTAATTTAAGATTTAGAAGATAGTGAACTTAAAAGATTGTCATAATTTTAGTGACTTTAGAAAATTAGCTAAAAAAAAATTACCTTCACCAATTTTTCATTACATTGATGGTGGTGCAGATGATGAGTCCACTTTAAGAAGAAATACAGAGTCATTTAATGACTGTGATTTAGTTCCAAATATTTTGGCTAGCGTTGGAAAACCTGATCTATCGACAACTTTATTTGGTAGAAAAATAGATATGCCAATTTTTCTTTCACCTGCAGCCATGCAAAGACTTTATCATCCAGATGGAGACAAAGCATCAGCAAGAGCCGCAGAAAAGTTTAATACATTTTATAGCATGTCATCTATGGGAAATAATACCATTGAGGAGGTTTCAAATATTTCAAGTGGTCCAAAATTATTTCAACTTTATGTTCATAAAGATAGATCAATTTCTGACGATTTAATTGATAGATCTAGAAGGTCTGGTTTTGATGCCATGTGTTTAACAGTAGATACTTTAGTTGCAGGGAATAGAGAAAAAGACCATAGAACAGGATTTACTACCCCGCCGAAACTTACACCTCAGAGCTTAATGAGTTTTGCAATGCGCCCAAAATGGGTTTTTAACTATTTAATTGGAAAAAAATTTGAATTATCTAATGTTAAAAAAAAGACTGATAAAGGAACTAATATTGCAAAGTCTGTAATTGAATACATTAATGAGCAATATGATCCTGCAATGGGCTGGAAAGATGCAGAGTATTGTGCAAAAAAATGGGATGGACCTTTTGCTTTAAAAGGTGTGATGTCAGTCGAGGATGCAAAAAAAGCAATAGATATTGGGTGTACAGCTATAATGATCTCAAATCATGGTGGAAGACAACTTGATGGATCTAGATCACCTTTTGATCAAGTAAAAGCTATTTCTGATGCTGTGGGAGATAAATTGGAAATAATATTAGATGGAGGTGTTAGAAGGGGAACCCATGTTTTAAAGGCCTTAGCTGCTGGTGCTACGGCATGTAGTTTTGGTAAAATGTTTCTGTTCTCTTTGGCCGCAGGTGGTCAGCAAGGAGTTGAACATTTATTACAAAATATGCATGATGAAATTAATAGAAATATGGTATTGATGGGATGCAAAAATATAAAAGAATTAGATTATTCAAAATTAATTTATAGAAAATAAGGAGATACACTAAAATGAAATTAGCAAAAAATTTAGAAAACTTAGGAACAGAAACTGCATTTAGTGTATTAGCAGAAGCCAAAGCATTAGAGGCTAAAGGTAATCCAATGATACATTTGGGTTTAGGGCAGCCAGATTTTAAAACACCTAAACATGTTGTTGAAGCTGCAAAAAAAGCTCTAGATGATGGACACCATGGATATGTTATGTCAAACGGGATTCCTGAATGCAGAGAAGCTGTAACAAGATGGATTAAAAAACGATATAACGCTGATGTTGATGCAGAAAGAATTTTAATCATGCCAGGTGGAAAGCCTACAATGAGTTATGCAATTCAATGTTTTGGAGAACCAGGAGCAGAAATAATCCACCCTACACCAGCTTTTCCAATCTATGAGTCAATGATTAACTATACCGGTTCAACACCAGTTCCATATGATCTTACTGAAGATAAAGATCTTAAATTTGATCCAGATAAAATATTATCTCTTATTACTGATAAAACTAGATTGTTAATTTTAATTAACCCAAATAATCCAACGGGCAGTTTTGTTGAGAAACCTGTAATAGATTATTTTGCAAAAGAATTAGAAAAACATCCACATGTCACTATTTTAAGCGATGAAATCTATAGCAGACAAATTTTTGACTATAAAGAAATGCCATCATTTTTTCATTATGAAGCTTTAAAGGATAGGTTGATAGTTTTAGAAGGATGGAGCAAAGCTTACTCAATGACTGGTTGGAGATTAGGATGGAGTTATTGGCCTAAAGAAATGGTTGCACATGTAAATAAACTACTAATTAATAGTGTATCATGTGTAAATGCTGCAGCACAATTCGCAGGCATTGCAGCATTAGATGGTCCAGATGACTCAATTAATGATATGTTAGATAAATTCACTTTAAGAAGAAATTTAATTCATAAAGGCTTAAATGATCTACCTGGCATAGAGTGTAGCTTGCCTGGCGGTGCTTTTTATGCATTTCCAAAAGTAAAAGGCACTGGTATGACTGGTGCTGAATTTTGTAAAAAAGCTATGCATGAAGCTGGAGTTGCTATAGTTCCAGGAACAGCATTTGGTAAAACCTGCCAAGATTATGTAAGATTTAGTTTTGCCGCATCTAGAGAGAATATACAGCAAGCTCTAGAGAATATAGGCAAGATGCTTTCTAAATAAGCTGTATTTTTTTATTTTTTTTTATTAATATTAAAAATTATGAATGATCAGGTTGAAATAGAATTAAAAAATCTCTTAAACACTAGATACTCTACCTCTGAATCTACTAGAGGAAATTATGCTAGAGGAGAAGATACATATGACCCAATATTATCAAAGGCGGTAGTCTTTCCAGAAAGTAATGAAGAAGTCTCAAAAATATTAAAATTATGTAATGAAAATAAAATTCCAGTAATTCCATTTGGTACAGGTACTTCATTAGAAGGCAACGTAGTAGGAAATGAAAAAGGTATAACTATAAGTTTGGAGAAAATGAATAAAATTTTAAGCGTAAATGCTGGAGATTTTGATTGTAGAGTTCAGGCTTGTGTTACAAAAGAACAACTAAATGAGTATTTAAGAGAAGATGGAGTTTTTTTTCCAATTGATCCAGGAGCCAACGCTGCTTTAGGTGGTATGGCCTCAACTTCAGCATCAGGAACAATGGCTGTAAAATATGGAACCATGAAAACAGTTATTTCAGGTTTAACGGTTGTTTTACCAAATGGAGATATCATTAATACAGGAGGTAGAACTAAAAAAACTTCGGCAGGATATAATTTAACTAATTTATTTATTGGATCAGAAGGAACCCTAGGTATTATAACCGAAGTTCATTTAAGATTATCCCCAATACCAGAAAGTATTATGAGTGCAGTATGTCATTTCCCCTCCCTGGAGGATGCAGTCATGACTGCTCAACAGGTTATTCAGTACGGGGTACCAATAGCAAGAATTGAAATGTTAAATGCAGATCAGATGGGTATTAGTATTGATTACTCAAAATTAAAGGATATTGAGGCGGTACCAACGTTATTTTTTGAATTTCACGGATCAGAGTCTTCAAATCAAGAAAATATTAAAATTGTAGAAGAATTATCAAAAGATAATAAAGGTAGTTCATTTAAATGGGCTAAAGATTTAGAAGATAGAAATAAACTTTGGCAAGCAAGATGGGACGTATACTATTCTGTTAAAGCCTTAAATAATAATGGAAGAGTTTATTCAACAGATGTATGCGTCCCAATTTCAAAGATTACAGAGTGTGTGAAGTTTGCAGAGGAAAAAGCAAAAGAATTTGGTGTTAGAGCTCCGATGGTTGGCCATATGGGGGACGGTAATTTTCATGTAGTTTTGCCATATGACCCTGAACAAAAAGATATCTATAAAAAACTTAGAGCATTTAATGGCACATTAATCAGAAAAGCCCTAGAGCTTGAGGGAACTATTACAGGAGAACATGGAGTAGGGCTACATAAAAAAGAGTACCTACTTGAACAACACCCTGACAGTATTCCAGTGATGAAATCAATTAAAAGAACATTAGATCCAAACAATATAATGAATCCAGGTAAGATATTCGATCTTAACTAATAATAAAAAAATTTTATGAAAAAAATTTTAATAACTAGAAAATTATTACGATCTTGCGAGGATAAAGCCAAAGAAACATTTGAAGCTAATTTTAATTTAAATGATGAATTATATTCCCAAAAAAAATTAATTGAGTTAAGCGCAGGTCAAGATGGAATATTATCATCTTTAACAGACAAATTGGATAGCGATACAATTAATACACTTCCAGAATCTGTTAAGATTATTTCAAATTTTGCGGTTGGATTTGGAAACATAGATTTAGAAGCTGCAAAAAATAGAGGCATAACAGTAACAAATACTCCAGATGTTTTGACTGATGCTACGGCAGAAATAGGAGTTTTACTAATATTGGGTGCTTGTCGAAGAGCTGCAGAGGGGATTGATAGTGCAAGAGAGGGAGGATGGAAATGGTCAGCAGATTATTTAATAGGCAAACAATTAACAGGTGCAAGACTTGGAATACTAGGAATGGGTAGAATTGGTCAAAAAATTGCTAAAGTTGCTAAATCACTTGGAATGATAATTCATTATCATAATAGATCTAAGCTTAGTGCAGAAAAAGAAGATGGTGCAACTTATCATGATAATTTAAAAGACCTTCTTTCAGTATCAGATGTCCTATCAGTTTGTTGTCCAGCTTCAAAAGAAACAGTGGATATGATTAATAAAGATACAATTGAATATTTACCAAAAGGAGCGGTAGTTACGAACGTTGCAAGAGGAGATATAATTGAAGATGAAGCATTAATAGATGCTCTTAATCGAAGAAAAGTTTACGCAGTTGGGTTAGATGTTTATAAAAATGAACCAAATTTAAATCCTGGATACTTAAAACATAAGAGTGCATTTATTCTTCCACATTTAGGTAGTGCTACCAAAGAAACTCGAACAGCAATGGCCAATCTAGCAATAGATAATATTGATGAGTTTTTTAAAACTGGAAATTGTAAAAATAAAGTAAACTGATAGTTTATTTCAACCGTAAATTGTATAAAAGTTTATATGTGGTCAATGTGACCAACTTTTTAGAAAGACTCTATTTAAAATCTATGTTTTATTCTCGGAGTTAATTAACTACTAAAGAGGAGAGAACAAATGATTAAAAGTAAAAAATCATTAAAAGGTGCAAAAACACCTTCAAGACGTAAGTTCTTTAAAGCAGCAGCAGCAACAGGTGCAGCAGCAGCAACAGCTGTAGCAATGCCAAATGTAGCTTTTGGTGCTCCATTAACTTTAAAGATGCAAGCAGCTTGGCCATCAGGCGCTAACATCTTTTTTGAAATGGCAGGAGATTACGCAAAAATGGTTAGCGACATGTCAGGAGGAGAATTAAAAATTGATCTTCAGCCTGTTGGAGCAATCGTAAAAACTTCAGAAATTGGACAAGCAGTAAGTTCAGGAGTAGTAGATATGGGTCACTGGGTGACAGCATACTGGTACGGAAAAAATGCTGCAGCTTCACTTTTTGGAACTGGTCCTTCATACGGAATGTCATCTCAAGAAGTTATGGGATGGATGGAGTATGGTGGAGGAAGAGCATTATACGAAGAAGCGGTTAAAAGTGTAGGATTTAACTATACTGGTTTCTTCCATATGCCAATGCCAGCACAACCATTTGGTTGGTTCAAAAAGAACGTAACAAAAGTATCTGATGTTAAAGGTATGAAGTATAGAACTGTTGGTCTAGCGACTAACGTTTTAACTGCTATGGGAATGGTCGTTAGACAATTACCTGGTGGTGAAATCCAACCAGCTATGAAAACTGGTTTGATTGATGCTGCTGAGTTTAACAACCCAACATCAGACTCACAGTTTGGAATGCAAGACGTCTCTAAACATTATCACTTAGGAAGTTTCCACCAATCTCAGGAAATGTTTGAAATTCCTATGAATACTAAGAGACTAAACAGCCTAGCTCCTAAACATCAAGCTATCTTGAAAAATGCTGCTTATGCTGCAAACTCAGATAACTACTTCAAGGCACTAGTTAGATATTCTACTGACTTAGGTAAATTGATGAATGAGCATAAGGTAAATGTTTACCAAACATCTGATGCTATCCTAGCAGAACAATTAAAAGGTTGGGATAAAATCGTTGCTGAGTTTTCAGGTAAAGATGCTTTCTTTAAGAAAGTAGTAGACTCACAAAAAGCATACGCTAAGAAAACAATGAAGTATCTGTTGATGAATCAACCGAACTACAAATTAGCTTATGAAAATGAGTTTGGTCCAATTGCAAAAGTTAAAATTTAATTAACTTTCAAATATTTAAAAAAGGGGGTTGAAAAACCCCCTTTTTTTTTAGCTTAAATTAATATACTTTTCTATGATGAAATCTTTCATTAAATTTGCAGATACCTTGAGTACATCAATGGGAAAAGCTTTTTCGTGGTGTATCGTGATTTTAATGGGAGGAACTGTTTATGAAGTAGTCATGGCTTACGCGTTTAATAAGCCGACTCTATGGAATTTTGATTTTAGCATGCAGATGTATGGTGCAATTCTTATGATGTCTGGCGCGTATTGCTTAGCTACAGAGGCTCATGTAAGAGGAGATGTAATCTATAGATTATTTAGTCAAAGAACCCAAGCATGGATAGATTTAGTTCTTTATTTCATATTTTTTTTTCCAGGTGTTGTGGCTTTAGCATTTTATGGATACGAGTACGCGGCGCTTGCATGGAAAATCAAAGAAACTAGTTGGAGTAGTCCAGCACAGATTCAAATTTACATGGTTAAATCCATGATACCAGCAGCAGGTATCTTATTAATTATTCAAGGTATTAGTGAAGTATGTAGGTCAATAATATGTATTCAAGAAGGTCAATGGCCAGCAAGAATGGTTGTTGCAGAAGAAACTGAGCAAGTTCTTATGAGAGCAGCTCAAGATGAGGATAAAAATAATGTTATTTAGTCTAACAAATCCAGAAGTAGCAATTTTAATGATGGGAATATTTTTATTTGCTGTGCTTTTGGGATTCCCGATTGCTTTCACTTTAATGGCAATGGGAATTGGTTTTGGTTATTACGCTTATTACGATGCTACCATGATGGAGCACATATTTGACAACAGAATTTTCCAATTATTTGTTCAAAACACTTACACAGTAATGGATAACAATGTGCTCACAGCGGTACCTCTATTTTTATTTATGGGTTATCTTGTTGAAAGAGCTGGAATAGTTGCAAAATTATTCTTTGCAATAAGATTAGCAGCTCACAGACTTCCAGCATCAATGGCAGTTGCTGCATTAATTACGTGTACATTATTTTCAACAGCAACAGGGATTATTGGCGCGGTAGTTACCTTAATGGGGCTACTTGCGTGGCCAGCAATGGTTAAAGCTGGTTATGATAAAAAGTTTGCTTCAGGAATAATTTGTGCTGGTGGATGTTTAGGTATTTTAATTCCACCTAGCATTATGTTAATTGTTTATTCAGTAATCGCACAATTATCTCCATTAAGATTATTTGCTGCAGCAATTTTTCCGGGCCTTATGTTAGCAGGTCTTTATATAGCTTATGCTGTTACAAGGGCATGGCTAAATCCATCACTAGCTCCTAGACCGCCTGCAGAAGATATTCCACCAAGATCAGAAATTTTGAAGGAAGTATTAGTTTCATTTGTTCCATTATTTGGATTAATAATGTTGGTTTTAGGTACTATTTTAGCTGGAATTGCTACACCTGCAGAAGCAGCAGCAGCTGGGGCTTTCGGTGCAATACTTTTATCTTGGTTTTACAAAACACTTAAGTGGCAAAATTTTAAAGAGTCAGTTTTTTTAACTGCTAAAACTACCGCAATGATTATGTGGTTATTCATTGGATCTTGGACATTCTCATCTGTGTTTTCTTATTTAGGTGGTCATGAAGTATTTGAACATTTTTTTACTTCAATTAATATTACAACTTGGCAGTTTTTAATTATCACTCAAATAATAATTTTTCTACTAGGTTGGCCATTAGAATGGACTGAGATTTTAATTATTTTTGTTCCAATATTTTTACCTTTGTTAGAAGTATTCGATGTAAATCCATATTTTTTTGCAATGTTAATTGCTCTAAATTTACAGACATCTTTTTTAACTCCACCGATGGCTATGTCAGCCTATTACTTAAAAGGTGTGCAAAAAACCAATGTTGAGTTGATGGAAATATTTAGAGGAATTATGCCATTTTTAGGAATTGTAATTTTTGCAATGTTTTTAATGTATATGTTTCCAGGTATAGCTTTATGGTTACCAGAAACATTATTTGCTGATTAAAAATGACAGATATATTTTCGTTAAAAGTCGAAGACATCGTATCTAAGATTAAAGATGCTCAACTCACTTCTGTAGAAGTTTGTGAAAAGTATATTGAAAGAATAAATAGTTTTGAAAAAGATGTAAAAGCTTGGGTTTACTTTGATAAAAAGCTTTTATTAGAAAAAGCACAAGAGGCAGACGATCATAGAAGAGCTGGCAAACCAACAGGTCCGTTGCATGGAATACCTATAGCTCTAAAAGATATAATCGGCACAATAGATATGCCAACAGAGTGTGGTACACCAATTAGAAAAGGTAAATCTTATTCTCAAAATGCTGAAATAATAGATTTACTTTTATCAGCGGGAGCAATTGTTATGGGTAAAACGGCAACTTCAGAACTTGCTTTTTTAGGCCCTTCAAAAACTACTAATCCTCATGATCACACTAGAACTCCCGGAGGTTCCTCGAGTGGATCTGCAGCTTCTGTTGCATCTTTTATGGCACCATTATCAATTGGTTCTCAAACTGGAGGCTCAGTTATTAGACCTGCATCTTATTGTGGCGTTGTTGGATATAAACCAACATATGGATTAATTTCTAGAAATGGTGTTTTAAAAACGTCTGAAAAATTAGATCACATAGGAGTTTTTGGAAGATCAGTAGAAGATGTCGCCTTGCTTGCAAAAGTCCTAATTAAAAAAGATAATCAGGATAAAGCTACTGTTCATTATTCAAGCGAAGATATGTTGAATGAAACTAAAAAAGGACCTTTGTTTGAACCAAAATTTATTTTTTATAAAACTGATAATTGGAAGTTGATAGAAAAAAAATCTAGAGACGCTTTTGAATATTTCATAAAATCATTTAAAAAGAATATAGAAGTTTTTGATACACCATCTTATTTTAAAGATATTCACAAATATCATCAAATAATTCATGAAACGGATTTAGCAAATAATTTTGGTCTCTATTTTAAAAAATATAAAAAAAAATTATCTAAGTATATGCAGGATGCAATAACAAAAGGTAATAAATATTCAGCTAAAGATTATGCAGAAGCAATAGATTTTATGAAAAGAAGCTACGATTCCTATGAAGAAGTATTTGAAGATTATCACGGTGTTTTAACACCTTCTAGTCCAGGTGTTGCCCCAAAAGGTTTAAAAAGTACTGGCACAGCAGAATTTAACAAGGTTTGGTCGTATCTAGGCACTCCTTGTATCTCTTTACCACTGCTTCAAGGTGAAAATAATATGCCTTTAGGAGTACAACTTGTTGGAGCCCGTTACGATGATCATAGATTTTTAGGTGTTGCCAATTGGCTAGAAAAGGAATGTAATAAATAAAATGCAAAAATTTACAACATTATTAGGCACTATACTTGCAGCATCTTTTTTAATTGGTTTAGCAACAACTTTAACTAGATCTTCAATGATAGGTTTCTTTGATGTATTGCCTGTTTATATATTAATGGCTATTGCAATCTTTATGATGGTCTATGAAGCTTTCTTTGACAGAAAATAGTTCTTAATTGATAAAAAGTTGCTTAATAAAAAAAATAATTTTTTAGCTTTTTCACTTTTATTTATTCAACCTATATTTATGGCATCTAATTTAATAGTTGCTAGGGGAGGAGTTGAATATGTGCCTCCTATCTCATTAGCTTTCTGGAGATGGGCTGTCGTTGTTTTAATACTTCTGCCTTTCACTTATTCACTTCTAATAAACAATTTTAAGATAATTAAAAAAGAATTTAAAAAATTATTCTTTTTAGGTGCTATGGGTTGTGGTGTGTGTGGTGCATTTCCATTTTTAGCAGGAGAAACAACAACAGTCACAAACATGGGAATTATTTATACCTCTTCACCTATATTCATCATTATAATTTCAGCAATATTTTTTTATGAAAAAATTAATTTGATGAAAATCATTGGATTGATATCATGTTTGATAGGTGTTTTTGCAATCATTATAAAAGGTGACTTAAATTTATTATTAAATCTGAATTTTACTATTGGTGATTTATGGATGTTGGCTGCTGCTATTGGTTGGGCTCTTTATTCGATATATCTATTTTACTGGAAATCTGAACTACCGATATTTCAAAGATTTACATTAGTGGCTTTTTTTGGAGCAATTAGTTTGCTTCCTTTTTACATAATTGAAGAAGTAGTTGTTCAGAGAACTTCATTTAATTTACAATTTTTTTTATGGGTTGTTTTTGCAGCAATATCTCCAGGAATAATTGCTTTTACTCTTTATACCCAAGCACAAAAAAGTCTCGGAGCATCATTAACCGGTTTCACCCTTTACGTTTTTACAATTTATGCTGCAATTTATGGTTTTATATTTTTTGATGAAAAACTAGAAACCTTTCATTATATAGGTACAGTATTAGTGTTCATTGGTGTGTATTTAGCTAAAAAAAATTATGAAACTAAAACGTAGGAACTTTTTTTTGGAATTAATTATTGGAATTATTGTTATTTACGCTTCTGTATTAATATTACTCTTTATTTTTCAGCGTAGTTTAATGTATCACCCGCAAGAAAATAATTATTTTGGTGATAAGTTGGAAGTAGAAATAGAAAAAGTTAAGATCAAAACTTCAGATGATATAAATTTACTAGGCTGGTTTCATAAAAAAGATCTGAAGAAATTTAAAACAATTGTTTATTTTCATGGTAATGCAGGAAATCTTGAAAATAGAATTTATAAATTAAATCATTTTAAAGATATGGATGTTAATTTTTTAATAATAGCCTGGAGAGGTTTTAGTGGTAATTCAGGAAAACCTTCTGAAAAAGGGCTTTATAATGATGCAAAAAGTGCAATTACATGGCTCAAGAAATTAGGCTTAACTGAAAAAGATATTGTGATTTATGGAGAGTCACTTGGCACTGGAGTTGCAACAGAGATAGCTCAAAATAGTAACTTTGCGGGTTTAGTTCTTGAGACACCCTTTACCTCAATGATTGATGCAGCAAAAAATTTTTATCCATATATTCCAGTGTCTCTTTTGCTGAAAGATAAATATGACAATCAAAATAAAATTAAAAATATAAATATTCCAGTACTAGTAATGCATGGTGAAGTTGATCAGATAGTACCTTTTTGGATGGGTAAAAGAATTTTTGAAATAGCTAATGAACCTAAATATTCTTATTTCACAAAATTTGATGATCATATGATGGAATATGATGAAAAGCTTGTATTTGCTTTAAAGGTATTTTTTAAGAGTTTAAATTAAGCCACATTCCAAACAAATATAACACAAAATCTTTTTTAAATCTTTAAATGTGAAAAAGTTACTTTTAATTTCAGTTGTTTTATTTTTGTTTAAAAATTCTGTGTTTGCTCAAGATAATAAACTAATGGTTGATAATTTATTTCATATCGATCAAATGAATTCACATGATGAAAATTTCGCTTTGTATTTTAAACCAAGAGAAAAAGCAATTTTAGCAAGAGGTGAAAATAGTAACTATATAAATGATTTTCCTAAAGATTTATTTATATATGATTATAAAACAAAAAGCTCTTCTCCTTTAATTTCTTACGAATGGTTTCCAGCTAGAGCAAAATATTTTTTAAAAGAATATAGCTTTCCAGTTTTTCCTGATGATTTTGCCTATTATCTTTTAGAGGATAATACGACACTAGTAATGATTAGTGCAGTAAAAAATTTAAATAAAAACTTTAAATTTGATATCAGTAAAAAAAAATTAGAACTTTATCCAAAAAATGGAAAATTTAACTTTATAATTTCATCGATTGCTAAAAGTTGTGGTCACAACAATTTTAATGATAATTACAAGTGTAGCTTCTATAAACCTTTAATATCAAGCACTTTGATTAAGTAATTTGTGTAAATGCATCAGCAAATTTTTCAGCCTCAAAAATTTGAAGATCATCTTCTTTTTCTCCCAAACCTAAAGCTATAATTGGAAGTTTAAATTTTTTAGCAACAGCCAAAAGAATTCCTCCTTTTGCTGTGCCATCTAATTTTGTCATTATGAGACCAGTAATTGGAATAATTTTATTAAACTCTTCAACTTGATTAATCACATTTTGGCCGGAAGTTGCATCTAAAACTAAAATTACATCATGAGGTGCATCAGGGTCCATTTTTTTTGTAACATTTGCAATTTTTTTATATTCCTCCATTAAATTTTTTTTATTTTGCAATCGTCCTGCTGTATCAATTAAAACTTGATCAAAATTATTAGCAATTGCTTCCTCTATAGCTTTAAAAGCAACTGAAGCAGGGTCCGCACCTTGTGAAGATTTTGTTATTTCAACTTCTACTTTGTTTGCCCAATTTTCTAATTGTTCGATAGCTGCGGCTCTAAAAGTATCCGATGCAGCAAGCATAACTTTATTCCCATTTGCTTTTAATATTTTGCTGATTTTTCCAATAGTCGTAGTTTTTCCTACGCCATTTACACCTGAAATTAATGTGGCAGAAATTTTTTCTTTCTTGTTAAAAAAATTATTATTTTCAAGAGGTTTCATCAATGAAATTATATAATCTTTTAAGATAGTCCTAATTTCGTCAGCAATATCTTTGTTTGGATCAATTTTACTATCTGTAATTATTTCTTTAATTTCAGATGCCGCAACAACACCAACATCAGATTGAATTAAATATTCCTCTATTCTGTCTAAAGTTTTGTCATCTATTTCTTTTTTTACAACTATATCTCTTAAACCGGATGTAAAAGCTGATGCACTTTTTTTAAAACCAGATTTGAATTTATCAAAAATTCCCATTAAATTTTAATCTCAATATTTTTAATATCTGAGACTGGACCCTTCATATGGATACTATTATCTTTATCAATAGAAATTGTTAATTTGCCCAATGCAAATTCAACATCAGCTTGTTTGTCTGCTAATCCATTTATATTTGCAGCTGCAACTGTTGCGCACGCTGCAGTACCGCAAGCTTTTGTAAGTCCTGCTCCTCTCTCCCAAACTTTTACTTTAATCAAATTTCTATTAATAACTTTTGCAAGAGTTACATTACATTTTTCTGGAAAATAATTGTGATTTTCTATTTTAGGTCCAATTTTTTGTAAATCATAATCTTCGATATTGTCTATAAAAAAAATAACATGAGGGTTTCCAACATTAATCGAAGTTCCACCAATATGCTCATTATTATTTTTACTTATAATTTTGATATTTAAATTTTTTGTGTTTAAATCTTTTTTAAGCGGAATTTCATCCCAGTTAGTTTTTGGAACACCAATTTCAGTTTCTACTAAATTATTTCCTAAAATTTTTGATTTAAGTTTTCCGGACGTTGTCAAAAGAATGATTTCTTTATCATCACTTTCTTTTGATAACAGTTCAGCAACACATCTTGTGCCATTTCCACAAGCACCAGAAATACTACCATCTGAATTGTAAAATTCTAATTCAGCATCTTTTTTGTCACTTTTTTTAATGAAAATTAACTGATCACATCCAATGAAATCTCGATCACATATTTTAATTATTTGATCTTTACTTAGATTATAATTTTGACTTCTTTGGTCTATGATCACAAAATCATTACCTAAACCGTCCATTTTAAAAGCTTTAATATCCATATATAGATATTTAACTTATTTATTGACTTTTTGAACCTCTATTATAGGTTGTCGTCGTTTCCGCAAAAACATTAACTTTGCGGTGTCTTTGGAAACAAAGAGATCGACACTAGTCAGCGAGGCTTCGCCCACTAGTGCGATTACTGCTGTGCGTAATAAATATGTTTGAAAATTTAACAAATAAATTCGAAGAAATTTTTTCTTCTTTAAAAAAGGCTCCTTCACTTGATGAGGCACAAGTAGATGAAGGTTTAAGAGGTATTAGGCAGGCTTTGTTGGAGGCTGATGTTACTCTTGAAGTAGCCAAAGAATTTATTGAGAATGTAAAACCAAAGGTTCTAGGACAAGAAATCATTAGATCAACTTCTCCTGGAGATATGGTTGTTAAAATTGTCTATGACGAGTTGGTAAATTTATTAGGTGAAACTAATAATGATATAAACCTTAATGCGGTACCACCTGTACCTATGATGCTTGTCGGGCTTCAAGGATCAGGAAAAACAACAACTACTGCTAAATTAGCGAAATATTTAGAAACAAATAAAAAGAAAAAAGTAATGATGGTTAGTCTTGATATTTACAGACCAGCCGCACAAGAACAGCTTAGATCACTTGGAGAACAAAATAATATTTTAACTCTTCCTATAATAGAAGGTCAGCAACCAACAGACATTTGTCAAAGAGCGATAAGTGCAGCAAATCTGAATGGAGCTGAAATAATTTTATTTGATACAGCTGGTAGAACTCAAATTGATTTACAAATGATGAGTGAAATAAAACAAATTGAAAGCGTTATAAAACCTACTGAAACATTTTTAGTAGCTGACTCACTAACAGGACAAGTAGCAGCATCAGTTGCAAAAGAATTTAAAAATACAATTAGTCTTTCAGGAATAATTTTGACTAGGGCAGATGGTGATGCAAGAGGTGGAGCAGCTGTAAGTATGAAATATGTTTCAAATGTTCCAATAAAATTTTTAGGTATTGGAGAGAAAATAGATAATCTTGAAGTGTTTCACCCAGATAGAATAGCAAATAGAATTCTTGGTATGGGAGATATAGTATCTCTTGTTGAAAAAGCTGCTCAAGATCTAGGTGAAGAAAATATTAAAAAAGCAGAAGAGAACTTAAAAAAGGGTCAATTTTCTATGCAAGATTATTTAACACAGCTTAGACAAATGAAAAAAATGGGTGGTATCGAGGGTATAATGTCTTTTATGCCAGGAGTTTCTAAGATGAAATCTCAAATGGATTCAGCAGGTATTGATGAAAGTATTATTACAAAAAATGAAGCAATAATTTTATCAATGACAAAAAAAGAGAGAGAGAACCCAAAAATTATTGGAGGTTCGAGAAAAAAAAGAATTGCTAATGGCTCTGGCACAGATCCAGCCACTATCAATAAATTGCTTAAGCAATTTAAAATGATGTCTGAAATGATGAAAAAGATGTCAAAAGGAAATCTGAAAGGTATGTCTGATAAGGGAATACCGCCAGAGCTATTTAACCAATTAAAATAATATAAAGGAGAACAAATGTTAAAATTAAGATTATCAAGAGGTGGAACAAAAAAACGTCCTGTTTATAAAGTAGTTGTAGCAGACAGTCGATTTGCAAGAGATGGAAGATTTATAGAAAAAGTAGGCTTCTTTAACCCACTTTTGCCTAAAGATAAAAAAGAAAGAGTAGGTCTTGAGGCTGAAAGAATTAAATATTGGTTAGATCAAGGTGCTCAACCGACTATAAGAGTTGCAAGAATTTTGGGTGAAAATGAATTAATGCCTATGCCTGCTAATGGCAACAATCCGAAAAAAGCTGTTCCAAAAAAAGAGAGAAAAAAAGAAGGTGAAGATTCACCAGCAGCTGCTCCAAAAGCAGATGCACCAGCAGCAGAAGCTCCTAAAGAAGAAGCTCCAAAAGCAGAAGCAGCACCGGCAACAGAGGCTCCAAAAGCAGAAGCTCCAAAAGCAGAAGCAGCACCGGCAGCAGAAGCTCCAAAAGAGCAACAAAAATAATTTAAAGATTATTTATGTGGCAAGCTCAAGTATTTACACTTTACCCAGAAGTTTTTCCTGGACCTTTATCAAAAGGACTTTACGGAAAAGCTTTATCTAAAAATTTATGGAACTTGAATATTGTAAACATTAGAGACGCAGCTGAGGATAAACATAAAACGGTTGATGATACTCCTTACGGCGGCGGTTCTGGTATGCTTTTAAAACCTGATGTCTTAGCAAAATCACTTGATCAAAATGAAATCAAAGGCGGAAGAATAATTTATTTATCACCAAGGGGTAAAAAGTTTGATCAAAATTATGCTCAAGAATTGTCTGATGAAAAATCAATATCTTTAATTTGTGGGCATTTTGAAGGGGTTGATGAGAGAGTGCTATCTACAAGAAATATTGAGGAAATAAGTATTGGAGATTATGTTTTATCTGGCGGCGAAACAGCTGCATTTGTTGTGATAGATAGTGTGCTTAGACTTTTGCCTGGTATTCTGGGTAATGAAAATTCTAAAATTGATGAAAGTTTTGAAAACGGGTTATTAGAGTATCCGCAGTACACAAAACCTCAAATTTGGGAGGAAAAAGCTGTTCCAGAGGTCCTATTATCAGGAGATCACAGCAAAATTAAAGACTGGCGTTTATCTCAATCTGAGGCTATAACACGCGACCGAAGACCAGATTTATGGGAAAAATATAAGAAGAATTAATTTGATAAATATAGCTATGAAAACAATTGAAGAAATAAACCAGCATAATGTTAAGAAAATACTTTCTGAGAAAAAAATTCCAGATTTTTATCCAGGTGATGTTGTAAAAGTTGGTGTTAGAATAACAGAGGGTAAAAAAGAAAGAATTCAATATTTTGAAGGCGTTTGCATTGCTAAAAAAAGTAGAGATTTAAACTCTTCTTTTACAGTAAGAAAAATTTCTTTTGGTGAAGGTGTTGAAAGAACTTTCCCTTTATATGGAACATTAATAGATTCAATTAAAGTTATTAGATCAGGTAAAGTTAGAAGAGCTAAATTATATTACTTAAGAGATAGAACAGGTAAATCAGCAAGAATTGCAGAAAAGATTAGAAAAAAAATTGGAATCGATGTTGATGTAAAACCAGAAACTGTTACTGAGGAGAATGTGGCGCCAGCCGTGGAAGCTCCTAAAGTAGAAGCTCCAGTAGCAGAAGCAGCTCCTAAAGAAGAAGCTCCAATAGCAGACGCAGCTCCTAAAGAAGAAGCTCCAGTAGCAGAAGCAGCTCCTAAAGAAGAAGCTCCAGTAGCAGAAGCAGCTCCTAAAGAAGAACAAAAATCAGAAAGCACTTCAGAAAAAAAATAATTTTTTTTCAATGTCCACTACTCTTTACGATAAAATTTGGAATGATCACTTAGTAGATCAACAAGATGATGGAACAGCATTACTTTTTGTTGATAGGCATTTAGTACATGAAGTAACTAGTCCACAAGCTTTTGAAGGTTTAAGAAATACAAACAGAAAAGTTAGAAGACCTAATTTAACTTTAGCTGTAGCTGATCACAATGTACCCACAACAGATAGAACAAAAGGAATAGCTGATGAAGAGTCAAAGATACAAGTAGATACTTTAGAGGCTAATTGTAAAGAATTTGGTATTCAACTTTTTGGAATGGATGACAAAAGGCAAGGGATTGTACATATTATTGGACCAGAGCAAGGTTTCACACAACCAGGAACAGTGATTGTTTGTGGAGACAGCCATACAGCAACACACGGTGCTTTTGGTTCTCTAGCATTTGGTATTGGTACTTCTGAAGTTGAACATGTTTTAGCAACACAAACGTTAGTTCAAAAAAAAGCAAAAAATTTTAGAATAAATGTTAATGGTCAATTACCTCTTGGAGTTACATCGAAAGACGTAATTCTTCAAATTATTGGTAAAATAGGTACAGCCGGTGGAACAGGTTCTGTAATCGAATATTCAGGTGATTTAATAAGGTCTTTGAGTGTTGAACAAAGAATGACAATTTGCAATATGACAATTGAAGGTGGTGCAAGGGCAGGGTTAATAGCACCTGATGAAAAGATATTTGATTATTTAAAAGGAAAACCAATGTCACCAAAAGGAGATAATTGGGAAAAGGCTCTTGACTATTGGAATACTCTTAAAACCGACACTGATGCAAGCTTTGATCAAGAAATAAATTTAAACGCCAATGATATTTTACCAATGATTACTTGGGGAACTTCTCCTCAGGATGTGATTACAATCGATGGTAAGGTTCCTAATCCACAAAGCGAAAACGACGAAGATAAAAAAAATTCAATCCAGAGAGCTTTAAAATACATGGGTTTAAAACCTGATATGGCAGCTAAAGATATTAAAATTGATAAAGTATTTATAGGAAGTTGTACAAATGGAAGAATAGAAGACCTAAGAGAAGCTGCTAAAATTTTAAAAGATAAAAAAATATCATCACATGTAAATGCAATGGTTGTTCCAGGTTCTGGTTTAGTTAAAGAACAAGCAGAACAAGAAGGTTTGGATAAAATATTTTTAGCCTCTGGATTTGAGTGGAGAGAGCCAGGATGCTCAATGTGTTTAGCAATGAACGCTGATAAATTGAAACCTGAGGAAAGATGTGCTTCTACTTCAAACAGAAATTTTGAAGGTAGACAAGGTAGAGGAGGAAGAACTCATCTAGTAAGTCCTGGTATGGCAGCTGCTGCAGCAATTTCCGGAAGCTTAGACGATGTTAGAAAGTATCAAAATTAAATGAAAAAATTTAATTCATTAAAAGGCATACCTGCGTATTTGCCAATAGTAAATATCGATACAGATATGATTATTCCAAAACAATTTTTAAAAACTATCAAAAGAACTGGTCTAGGAAAAAATTTATTTTTTGAAATGAGATATGACAACCAAGGTAAAGAAATAAGCGATTTTGTATTAAACCAAAGTCCTTACAATGAATCAAAAATCTTAATTACCGGTAAAAATTTTGGATGTGGTTCATCAAGAGAACATGCGCCATGGGCACTATTAGATTTTGGAATAACGTGTGTCATAAGTTCTAGCTATGCAGACATTTTTTTTAGCAATTGTTTTAAAAATGGAATTTTACCTATTATTTTAGAGGAAGAAAAAATTAAAGAATTATCAGAATATGCAAATAGAAAAGAAGAAATTTCCGTTGATTTAAATGAAGAAAAAATAGTTTATGGAAATAATGAAATTAAATTCCAAGTAGATCCATTTAAAAAAAAATGCCTACTTGAAGGTCTAGATGATATTGCTCTTTCTTTAAATAAATCAGATAAAATTGAAAATTTTGAGTTAAACTTAAAAAATAAGAAGCCATGGATTTTTAATGATTAAGGTAAAAAAAAGAAAAATACTTTTATTGCCAGGTGACGGAATTGGTCCTGAAGTTATTAATGAAGTTAAAAAAATTATTAATTGGTTTAATGATAAAAAATCTTTAGATTTTGAAATAGATGAGGCTCTTGTTGGCGGCTGTTCCTATGACAAACATGGAACGCCGATAACTGATGAGGTTTTTTATAAAGCTCTTGAAAGTGAAGTGATAATGTTAGGAGCTGTTGGTGGACCTAAATGGGATGATATTGAATTTTCAAAAAAACCTGAAAGAGCACTATTAAAGCTTAGAAAAGAATTAAAATTATTTGCAAATTTAAGACCTGCAATATGTTTTGAGCAATTAGTTGACGCATCAACTCTTAAGCCTGAAATTGTATCAGGCTTAGATATAATGATTGTTAGAGAGTTGACAGGTGGAATTTATTTTGGTGAACCAAGAGGAATTAAACCAATAGACAATGGTGAAAGAAAAGGAATAAATACACATACATATACGACTAGTGAAATTACTAGAGTAGCTAGAATTGCTTTTGATTTAGCAAAAAAAAGATCTAACAAAGTAACCTCATGTGAAAAATCAAATGTAATGGAAGCAGGTCAACTTTGGAAAGAAGAAGTCCAAGAACTTCACGATAAAGAATATAAAGATGTAGATCTAAGCCATATGCTTGCAGATAATTGTGCAATGCAACTTTTAAGAAATCCAAAACAATTTGACGTTATAGTAACTGATAATTTGTTTGGTGATATGCTTTCAGATCAAGCATCAATGTTAACAGGATCTTTAGGGCTTCTCCCATCTGCATCATTAGGTGCAAAAAATAAGGATGGAGAAATGAGAGCAATGTATGAACCTATTCATGGTTCAGCACCAGATATCGCAGGAAAAGGAATTGCTAACCCAATTGCATCAATATTAAGTTTTGCAATGGCATTAAAATATTCCTTAGATCTTGATAGCGAAGCTGATAGTCTAGAAAAAGCCGTTCAAGCCGTGCTAAATGATGGTTTAAGAACTAAAGATATATTATCGGAAGGAATGAAAGAGACCTCAACATCAGCGATGGGTGATGCGATAATTTCAAAATTGCAATAATTCTAGAATTATTCTAAGGTCCCAGAATGCCAAATTATACTGCTCCAGTAGAAGACATGCTCTTTTTGTATGAAAAATTAAGAGATAACAAAAATTACAATGAATTAGAAAAATATAACGAAGTTAGTCTAGATTTAGTAAAAGATATTCTAGAAGAAGCAGCAAAAATAAATCAAAATCTTATATTACCATTAGCAGTAGCTGGAGATGAAAATCCCGCTAAGTTAGAAAATGGAGTTGTTAGAACACCCCCAGGTTACAAAGAGGCATATAACAAATATATTGAAGATGGGTGGGTATCTTTATCGTGTGACCCTAAATATGGTGGTCAAGGCATGCCTAAAACAGTAAGTGCATTTTTTGATGAAATGTTATCTGCAACTTCTCTTTCATTTAAACTTTATAGTGAACTAACTATAGGCGCTTATAATTGTATTTTAAGACATGCAGCCGAAGATATGAAAGATAAATATCTTCCAAAAATGGTCGAGGGTAAATGGAGTGGAACAATGTGCTTAACGGAACCAGTTTGCGGAACAGATTTAGGAATGTTAAAGACAAAAGCTGTAGAACAATCTAACGGCACTTATAAGATTAGTGGACAAAAAATATTTATAACTTCAGGTGATCAAGATCTTACAGAAAATATTATTCATTTAGTAATTGCAAGAGCTTCGGACTCACCTCCTGGAACTAAAGGGATTAGTTTGTTTCTTGTTCCAAAATTTATAGTAAATGAAGATGGCACTATTGGCCCTAGAAATGGTGTAAGTACTGGATCTGTAGAGCATAAAATGGGAATCAAAGGTTCTGCAACTTGTGTATTAAATTTTGATGATGCCGTCGGTTATATGATTGGACCAAAAAATAAGGGTTTAAGCCAAATGTTTACCATGATGAACTTAGAAAGAATAATAGTTGGAGTTCAAGGATTAGGAATCTCAGAAATAGCATATCAAAATTCACTTAGTTATGCCAAAGAAAGAAAACAAGGCAAAACAAACAATTCAAAATCAACTAATGGTGCAGACTTTATTATTGAGCATGCAGATATAAGAAGATCTCTGTTAAATATGAAATCTATTATTGAAGGTGAAAGAGCTTTATGTTTTTGGCTTTCTCAGCAAACAGAGGTTAGCCTTAATCATCCAGATGAAAAAATTAAACAAGAGGCTTCAGATTATGTTTCATTGATGACGCCAGTAGTAAAATCGTTATTTACTGACTTAGCAACAGAAATTACGAGCGATGCTATGCAAATTCATGGTGGATATGGTTTTACAAAAGATCAGGGTATTGAACAACTATATCGTGATAATAGAATTACACCAATTTATGAAGGAACAAATTCAGTTCAAGCAGCAGATTTAGTATTTAGAAAACTATCAAATAAAAACGGAAACATAATTGGTAATTTTTTAAATATGATTAAGACAGAGAGTGAAAGTAAAAATGAAAAGGTCAAAATCTTTTCAAAAGAATTAAACTACTATCTAGATATTTTATCAAAATTTACCGATTGGATTAATGATAAGAGTAAAGAGGAAAAAGACGATGTAAGCGCAGCAGCAAATGATTATTTAAAAACACTTGGTTTTGTTTCTTTAGCTTACTCTTGGATAAAGATTTTAGAAGTTAGTTTTAATGATTATGATACAAATAAAGAATTCTATGAAGATAAAATCAATACTGCAAAATTTTTCTTTGATAAGGTGTTACCAAGAGCTGAACATCACTATAAAACAGCGATATCTGGTAGTTCGAATATAATGAATTTCAAATTTAATTAGTTATGAGTAGTTATGATACAAACCTAGATAAAAATTCTGCAAATTATGTACCTCTTACTCCACTAACATTTTTAGAGAGGGCTAAAGATGTTTATCCTAACTATGAGGCTATAGTTTATGAAGATAGAAGTTATACTTGGAGTGAAGTTTATAAACGAACCACTAAGTTTGCCAGTGCCTTGGAAAAAATTGGTATTAAAAAAGGAGACACAGTTTCTTTTTTAGCTTTTAATACGCCAGAAATTTTTGAAGCACATTACTCAATTCCGATGGCTGGTGGAGTATTGAATACAATAAATATTAGACTAGACGCCAATACAATTGCTTATATTTTAGATCATAGTGAGGCAAAAGTTTTAGTTGTAGATAGACAACTGCATGTGGAGGTAAAAAAAGCATTAAAAATTTTAGACAAAAAAATTATTGTAATAGATATAAATGACAAACATGCTGATCAGTCTAAATTAGAAAAAATTGGTGATTTAGAGTACGAAAGTTTTCTAAAAACAGGCGATGAAAATTATCTTTATAAAATGCCAGATGATGAATGGCAGGCAATATCATTAAGTTATACTTCAGGAACTACAGGAAATCCTAAAGGAGTTGTCTATCACCATAGAGGTTCATATTTAATGTCAACAGGTAGTGCAGTTGCTTGGAATATGCCCAATAGATTAAATTTTTTAACTATAGTTCCAATGTTTCATTGTAATGGCTGGTGTTATCCTTGGACAATTGCAATGCTAAATGGAAGAACTATTTGTTTAAGGAATATAGATGTTAAAAAAGTTTTTGCATTAATCGATAAATATAATGTGACCCATTTTGGTGGAGCACCAATTGTATTAAATATGATTACTGGAGCACCTGATAGTGATAGAAAAAAATTAAAACAAAAAGTCCATGTTTTAACTGCTGGGGCTCCTCCACCAAGTATAATTTTTAAAAAAATGAAAGATTTAGGATTTGAAGTAATGCATGTTTATGGTTTAACAGAAACATATGGCCATGTTACTCAATGTGCATGGAATGATGAGTGGAATGCATATGATGAAGATAAACAAAATGAAATTAAGGCAAGACAAGGTGTGAGATATCCAAATACAGAAGGTGTGACAGTTATGGATCCTGAAACTATGAAAGAAGTACCAAGTGATGGAAAAACCATTGGTGAAATCATGATAAGAGGAAATGTAGTTATGAAAGGATATTTTAAAGATAAAGAGGCTACGGACAAAGCAATGGCTGGTGGCTGGTTTCACTCGGGAGACCTAGCAGTTATGCATCCAGATGGGTACGTTAAAATACAGGATAGGTCAAAAGATATAATTATCTCGGGAGGTGAAAATATATCTTCAATTGAGATAGAAAATACCCTCTCAAAACACCCCTCAGTTTCTATTGCAGCAGTAGTTGCTAAACCAGACGAAAAATGGGGAGAAGTTCCTTGTGCTTTTATTGAAATGATTTCTGATAAGCCTACTACAGAAAAAGAATTGATTGATTTTTGTAAAGAAACATTGGCAGGATTCAAAGTACCTAAACAAGTAATTTTTTGTGAGTTACCAAAAACATCCACAGGCAAAATTCAAAAATTTGAATTAAGAAAACAATTCTAGGTAACTTTTTGATTTTTCAAATAGAAAATAAAAATGTTTATTTTAGGTTCAGATGACAAGATGTGTAATTTAGAATTTGGAAAAAAATTTGCGAATTTGATTAATAATTCTGTTACCCATGTGATAGATGATTGTGGACATATGATTATGATTGAAAAAGCTTTCGAAATGAGAGAGAAGGTCCTAGATTTTTAAAAAATGAAAAACTTTCCAATAGCTAAGTCAAGAAGACTAAGAAGCACTCCTTATACAGATAGAATTGAAAAACAAGGAGTAAGCTCTTACACCGTATACAACCATATGTTGCTGCCTGCTTCATTTGTTTCAGCAGAGGTTGATTATCATCATTTAAAAGAATTTGTTCAAGTATGGGATGTTGCTGCTGAAAGGCAAGTTGAGATATCAGGAAAAGATTCTGCTCAGTTAGTTCAATTGATGACATGTAGAGATCTTTCCAAATCTAAGGTTGGCAAATGTTATTATGCCCCCATAATTGATGGACAAGGAAATTTAGTTAATGACCCTATTATTAATAAATTAGCTGAAGATAGATGGTGGTTATCTATTGCTGATTCTGATGTTATTTTTTTTGCAAAAGGACTTGCTTCAGGCAATAAATTTGATGTTGATATAAAAGAACCTGATGTAAATATTTTAGCTGTTCAAGGTCCTCTTTCAGATCAATTAATGTCAAAAGTTTTTGGAGAAAAAATATGTCAGTTAAAATTTTTTAATTTTGATTATTTTGAATTTAAAGGTGTGAAACATTTTATTGCTCGATCAGGATGGTCAAAGCAAGGTGGTTTTGAAATTTATGTTGAAAATGCTGAGGCAGGAAAAGATCTTTATGATTATTTATTTGAAGCTGGTTTGGAATTTAATGTAAAACCAGGATGTCCAAATCTGATTGAAAGGATTGAAGGTGCACTTCTTTCATATGGAAATGATTTTGATAATAGAGACAATCCTTTAGAAGCAAATTTTGAAAAATATACTAATTTAGATAGCGAAGTAGAATTTTTAGGAAAAGAGAGATTAAAAAAAATTAGAGATCAAGGTGTGACAAGAAAATTAATGGGAGTTAAAATTGATCATGATCAAATTGATATGTATTGTGAAAAAACCCTTTTTGACGATGATAATAATATCATTGGCTTTGTAAGGTCGGCTACTTACTCTCCAACATTTAAAAAAGTTATTGGTATAGCAATGATCAATAAACCTTATTGGAATTCAAAGAATTCATTTAAAATTGAGATAAATGAAAAAATTCATTTAGGAAATATTTGCGATTTACCCTTCATTTAGTATAAGTTTTAACATAATCATGAATATAGCGATCGTTGGTGCCACTGGTAATGTGGGTAGAAAAATACTTGAAGTTCTTGAAAAGAAAGAGCTTTCAATTGACAATTTATACTTGTTAGCGTCTTCTAGAAGTGCAGGTTCTAAGATAAATTTTCTTGGTAACGAACATGAAGTTTTAAATCTTGAAACTTTTGATTTTTCTAAAGCAAAAATAACTTTTTTTGCAGCAGGAGGAAAAATTTCAGAAAAATTTGCTGAAAAAGCTGCTGAACATTCTTTAGTAATAGATAATTCCAGTTTTTATAGAATGGATCCAGATGTTCCTTTGATAGTACCTCAAGTTAATTCAGATCATTTAAACAATATAAAAAAAAATATTATTGCAAACCCAAACTGTTCTACTGCACAATTAGTAATTGCGCTTAAACCGTTACATGACTTATTTACAATTAAAAGGATAGTTGTGTCGACTTATCAATCAGTTTCAGGCGGTGGTAAAGCACCAATGGATGAACTTATTGATCAGACAAGATTATCTTTAGATCAAAAAAAAGTTGAATCTAAAAATTTTACAAAGCAAATTGCATTTAATGCAATTCCTCATATTGATGTTTTTTCAGATGATGGTTACACAAAAGAAGAACTCAAAATGACTAATGAGACAAAAAAAATTTTAGACAGCAAATTAGAATTGACAGCTACCTGTGTTAGACTTCCTGTTTTAGTTTCTCATTCAGAGTCAGTTAATATTGAATTAGAAAAACCTTTCACATTAGAAAAAGTGAGGAAGGCTCTTGATAATTTTGAAGGTTGTAAAGTAGTAGATGAAAGATCAAATGGAGGCTATATGACTCCATTAGAAGCTGAAGGAAGAGATGAAACTTTTATTTCAAGAATAAGAGAAGATAAAACTTTAAATAATGGATTAAATATGTGGATTGTTTCAGACAATCTTTTAAGAGGCGCAGCTTTAAATGCAGTTGAGATAGCAGAAAAATTAATTAAAAATAACTTTTATGGAAAATAAAAGCCCATTATCTCCACATATACAAATCTATAGATGGCATATTTCATCTTTAGTTTCTATCTCTCATAGAATAACTGGCATAATTAATATTATAGCAATAACATTAATATGTATTTGGGCATCAATGTTAATTTTAGGAGACTCAAGTTATAGTATCATAAATTTATTTTTTAATTCTTTATTAGGAAAGTTTTTTGCTATTGGTTTAGCTTGGTCATTTAGTTTTCAAATTCTTAGTGAAATTAGACACCTGATAATGGACATGGGTTATGGATTTGAATTAAAAACAACTCGAATAACAGGAATAGCTGTTATTTTTGGCTCTGTTGCCTTGACTATTTTAATTTATTTAATAGGGAAAAATTTTATTTAAATGAATTTCGCTACTAAAAAATGGATTTTCTTAAAAATCTCATCAATCATTTTGTTACCTTTAATGATTTGGTTTATTTTAAATTTTATTGCAATTTATAATCAAAATTATTTAGAAGTTTTTAAATTTTTTACAAATCCAACTAGTAAATTTTTATTTAGCTTATTTATAGTTTTTGCATATTTTTTTTCAGCACTTAGTATAAGTGAGGTATTTGAAGACTATATTGATGATCATAAAATCAAAAATGTCGCAAACAGACTATTATTTTTATCTGCTATAGTTATTCCATTATTAACAATTATATTTTTATTTAATCTAAATTAATGAGTGCTTATAAAATTATAGATCACGAATATGACGTTGTAGTATTGGGTGCTGGAGGGTCAGGCCTAAGGGCTGCTGTTGGCTTAAGTGAGGCTGGTTTAAAAACTGCGTGTATCTCAAAAGTTTTTCCAACAAGAAGCCATACATCTGCAGCTCAAGGAGGTATTTCAGCTGCTCTTGGAAACATGGGAGAAGATGATTGGCGATGGCATATGTATGATACTGTCAAAGGTGCAGATTGGTTAGGTGATCAAGATAGCATTGAGTACTTATGTAAAGAAGCACCTAAAGCAGTAATTGAGCTAGAAAAATATGGTGTGCCTTTTAGTCGAACAGAGGAAGGAAAGATTTATCAAAGACCATTTGGAGGAATGACAAAAAATTATGGTAATGGGATAGTTCAAAGAACTTGTGCTGCCGCTGATAGAACAGGTCATGCAATTCTACATACTCTTTATGGACAAGCTTTAAAACACAATACAGAATTTTTTATAGAATATTTTGCACTGGATTTATTAATGAAAGATGGCGAGTGCAAAGGATTAATCGCCTGGAATTTAAATGATGGAACAATTCATAGATTTAGGGCGCATTCAGTAATTATTGCTACTGGTGGGTATGGAAAAGTTTATTACTCAGCAACTTCTGCACATACTTGTACAGGCGATGGTAATGCTATGGTTTTAAGAGCTGGACTTCCATTACAAGATATGGAGTTTGTACAATTTCATCCAACAGGAATATATGGTCATGGTACTTTAATAACAGAAGGTGCCAGAGGAGAAGGTGGTTACCTTACTAATTCAAAAGGTGAAAGGTTTATGGAGAGGTATGCTCCAAGTGCAAAAGATCTAGCATCGAGAGATGTAGTAAGTAGATCAATGTCAATTGAAATTAACGAAGGAAGAGGAGTTGGTAAAGATCAAGATCATGTTCATTTGAACTTAAGTCATTTAGATAAAGAAATTATTGAAAGTAGATTGCCAGGAATTACTGATGCTGCCAGATTATTTGCGAATGTAGATGTAACTAAGGAGCCAATTCCTGTAGTGCCTACTGTTCACTATAATATGGGTGGTATTCCAACAAATTATAAAGGAGAGGTTATGACAGTGAGTGGTTCTGAAAAGACTGTTCCTGGATTGATGGCAATTGGAGAAGCTGCGTGTGTTTCCGTTCATGGAGCCAATAGATTAGGATCTAATTCTTTAATTGATTTAGTTGTATTTGGAAGAGCAGCAGCAAAAAGAGCAGCTGAATTAGTAAAACCAGGAACTCCACATGAAGAAATTGGAGAAACCGAAACTCAAAAATGTTTGGATAGGTTTGATAAACTTAGAAATGCAAAAGGTGAAAACAGTACAGCAGATCTAAGACTTGCTATGCAAAAAACAATGCAATCAAAATGTGCAGTTTTTAGAACTGAAAAAAATCTTAAAGAAGGCGTTGATGAAATCAGAAAAACTTATGATGGAATGGACTCTATTTCAGTCAAAGATAGATCGTTAGTATTTAACACAGATTTAGTAGAAACTTTAGAGTTTGACAATTTAATTAGACAAGCTGTAGCTACAGTTGATTCTGCCTACCACAGAAAAGAAAGTAGAGGAGCTCACGCAAGAGATGATTATCCAAAAAGAGATGATGAAAAATTTATGCAACATACACTAGCTTGGTGTGATGGTAAGAATACAAAAATAAGTTATAGAGAAGTACATAAATCTACTTTAACTAATGAAGTACAATACTTTCCACCACAAGAAAGAGTGTATTAATGGTTCAAATAAATTTACCTAAAAATTCTGAAGTAATTAAAGGTAAATATTATCAAGATAAAACTGGATCAAAAAATATAAGAAAAGTAAATGTTTATAGATGGGATCCTTCTACAGAAGAAAATCCTAGAATTGATACATATGAAGTTGATATGGATAATTGTCCTTCAAAAGTTTTAGATATTTTAAATAAAATTAAAAATGAAATTGATCCGACATTAGCCTATAGAAGATCTTGCGCACATGGAGTTTGTGGATCTTGTGCGATGAATATGGGCGGTAAAAATGGTCTTGCTTGTACAACACCACATGCTGAAATAGATGGTGATATAAATATTTATCCATTACCACACTTAAAGGTTAAAAGAGATTTAATTGGTGATCTTGATGGTCTTTATAAACAATATCAATCAATTGAACCTTGGTTAAAAAATAATTCAACAAAAGATACAAATGAAATTTTCCAATCAAAAGAAGAAAGAGCAAAGCTTGATGGTGCATATGAATGTATAATGTGCGCGTGTTGTTCAACATCTTGTCCAAGTTATTGGTGGAATGGAGATAAATATTTAGGTCCTGCAGTTTTGCTTCAAGCATATAGGTGGATTGTTGATAGCAGAGATGAGGAAAGAAAAGCTAGATTAAAGAAGGTTGCTGATGAATTAAAACTTTATAGATGTCATACTATCCTCAACTGTACAAGTGCTTGTCCAAAAGGCTTGAATCCAGCAAAAGCAATTGCAGAAATTAAAAAAATGATTGCTGTAGCTAATGTTTAAATAGACTAACAAGAAATTTTGATTTAAAAGACCGTATTCATGAGATTAATAGAACACTTTGTAGGTGGAAAAATTATTCCTGGTTCATCAGATAAAAAAGGTAAAGTCTATAATCCAGCAACTGGAGAGCAAGAGTCAGAAGTAAGACTTGCTTCAAAATCAGATCTAGATCAAGCAGTTGAAGTTGCAAAAAAAGCTTTTGAAACTTGGTCATTAAAACCATCTCTTCAAAGAGCAAGAGTAATGTTTAAATTTAAAGAATTAATTGAAAAAAACTCTGATGAGCTCACAAGATTAATTGTTTCCGAACATGGTAAAGTTTATGAAGATGCTCAAGGTTCATTAACTAGAGGACTAGAGGTCGTTGAGTTTGCGTGTGGAATTCCTCATTTATTAAAGGGTGAATTTTCAGAAAATGTTGGAACAAATGTGGATAGCTGGTCAATGAGACAGCCATTAGGTGTTGTGGCTGGAATAACACCTTTTAACTTTCCTGCAATGGTACCAATGTGGATGTTTCCAATTGCTATAGCATGTGGAAATACATTCATACTTAAACCATCAGAAAAAGATCCTTCATGTGCTATTAAGTTAGCAGAACTCTTAAAAGAAGCAGGACTTCCAGATGGTGTGTTTAATGTTGTTAATGGTGATAAAGAGTCTGTTGATGCAATTTTAGAAAATAAAGATATAAAAGCAGTAAGTTTTGTAGGATCAACACCAATTGCCAAATATATTTATGAAAATTCAGCCAAAAATGAAAAAAGAGTCCAAGCATTAGGTGGAGCTAAAAATCATCTAGTAGTTATGCCTGACTGTGATTTAGACGGTGCTGTAAATGGTTTAATGGGTGCAGCATATGGTTCTGCTGGTGAAAGATGTATGGCTCAATCAGTTGCTGTTGCTGTGGGAGATGTAGGCGATGAATTAGTATCAAGACTATCAAAAAAAGCCGAAGCTTTAAAAGTTGGTCCAGGAATGGATAAAACATCTGAAATGGGACCTTTGATTACTAAGGAACATTTAGAAAAAGTGAAAAGTTATGTGAACCTTGGTGTTGAAGAGGGAGCAAAACTAGTTGTAGATGGAAGAAATTTAAAACTTCAAGGTTATGAAAATGGATTCTATATCGGTGGATGTTTATTTGATCATGTTACAAAAGATATGAGAGTTTACAAAGAAGAAATATTTGGTCCTGTATTATCAGTAGTAAGAGTAAAAACTTTTGAGGAAGCAGCTAAATTGATTAATGATCATGAGTATGGAAATGGTGTAAGTATTTATACTAGAGATGGAGATGCAGGCAGAACTTTTGCAAGTAAGATTCAAGTAGGTATGGTTGGTATTAATGTTCCAATCCCAGTTCCAATGGCGTTTCATAGCTTTGGAGGATGGAAAAGGTCTTTATTTGGAGATAGTGCAATGCATGGTATGGAAGGAATTAAATTTTATACAAAATTAAAAACAGTAACATCGAGATGGCCATCAGGTATTCGTTCAAATGCGGAATTTGTAATGCCAATAATGAAATAAGGAAAAAAAATGAGCAAAATATCTTTAATAGGTGCGGGCCAAATAGGTGGAACTTTAGCACATTTAATTGGAACAAAAGAATTGGTAAATGAAGTAGTTTTGTTTGATATAGCAAGCGGAATTGCGAAAGGAAAAGCGCTTGATATTGCACAATCTTCGTCAGTTGATGGTTTTAATGTTAAATTTTCAGGTACAGATGATTATAAAGATATTAAAGACTCAGATGTAATTATAATTACTGCTGGTGTTCCTAGAAAACCAGGCATGAGCAGAGATGACTTATTAGGGATTAACCTGAAGATTATTAAACAAGTAGCAGAGGGCATTAAACAAAATGCTCCTAATGCATTTGTAATATGTATTACTAATCCTTTGGATGTTATGGTAATGGCATTTCAAAAATTTTCAGGTTTACCCGCAAATAAAGTTGTTGGGATGGCTGGAATTTTAGATAGCTCAAGATTTAAATTATTTCTTTCTTTAGAATTAAACGTTCCAGTAAAAGAAATAGATGCTATGGTGATGGGTGGACATGGAGATACGATGGTACCATTGCCAAGATTTACAAAAGTTTCAGGAAAACCATTATTAGATTTAGTGGAAGAAGGAATAATCTCTCAAGACAGATTAGAAGAGATAAATCAAAGAACAAGAGATGGTGGTGCTGAGATAGTTAAATATCTTGAAAAAGGATCTGCTTTTTACGCGCCTGCAGCTTCAGGAGTTCAGATGGCAGAGGCATATTTAAAAGATGAAAAAAAATTATTACCATGTGCTATTCAGTTAAATGGTGAATATGGTGTAAACAATGTTTATGCAGGTGTCCCAGTTATAATTGGAAAAAATGGTATAGAAAAGATAGAAGAAATAGACTTGGACGTAAAAGAAAAAAAAGAATTCATGCACTCTATTGATGCAGTGAAAGCACTTTGGGAAGCAGCATCTAAAATAGACCCTGATCTTTCTAAATAATAATGAACATACACGAGCATCAAGCAAAACAAATCTTAAAAAAATTTGGGGTAGTTGTACCAGAAGGAGTATTTGGTCTTACAGTTGATGATTTGGTTGAAAAAGCAAAATCACTAAATACAAAAAAATATGTTTTAAAAGCTCAAATCCATGCTGGGGGAAGAGGAAAAGCAGGGGGAGTAAAAATATTAGATACTATTGAAGATTTAAGTGAGGCAGCAAAAGAGATGATGGGAAAAATTTTAGTTACTCATCAAACAGGTCCTGAAGGAAGAGAAGTAAAAAGACTATATGTCGAAGAATCATCAAATATTGATAAAGAGTTTTATTTGTCTTGTTTAGTCGATAGAACTAGTTCTAAAATAGCTTTCATATCTAGTGACCAGGGTGGAATGGATATTGAAGAAGTAGCAAGTAATTCGCCTGAGAAAATCATAACAACTAAAGTTGATATTGGTAATGAAATTTCAGACAAAGATTGTGAGAAGATAATTAATATTTTTAAATTAAATGATAGCGCAAAAAAACAAGCAATTTCCCTAATAAAATCAATTTATCAAATGTTCATAAGTACAGATGCAAATATGGTTGAGGTTAATCCATTAATCTTAACTAAGGAAGAAAAAGTAATTTGTTTAGATGCAAAAGTAAACTTTGATTCAAATGCTTTATTTAGACATCCTGAAATTATTGAGTTAAGAGATTTAAATGAAGAAGATCCAACAGAAATAGAAGCCAGCAAACACGATCTAGCTTATATAAAATTAGATGGAAGTATTGGTTGTATGGTTAATGGGGCAGGTTTAGCTATGGCAACTATGGACATAATAAAACTATATGGAAAAGAGCCGGCTAATTTCTTAGATGTTGGTGGTGGTGCTTCAAAAGAAAAAGTTTCAGCGGCCTTGAAGATAATTTTATCAGACAATAACGTTAAAGGAGTTTTAATTAATATTTTTGGAGGGATAATGAGATGTGATGTTCTTGCTCAAGGGGTAATAAATGCGACGAAAGAAATAAATATTAGTGTTCCATTAGTTGTTAGACTTGCTGGGACAAATTTCAAAAAAGGAAAAGAAATATTAGATAACTCAGGATTAAAAATAATTTCAGCTGAAAACTTAGATGATGCAGCAAAAAAAATTGTAGAGGCAATTAAATAAATGTCTGTTCTAGTAAACAAGAATACAAAAGTAATCTGTCAAGGCTTTACAGGTGCACATGGTACCTTTCACTCTGAACAAGCAATTAAATATGGAACTAATTTAGTTGGCGGTGTGACTCCAAAAAAAGGTGGTCAAAAACACTTAGATAGACCGGTTTTTAGTAGTGTTATCGAAGCAAAAGATAGTGTTGGGGCAGATGCAACAATGATTTATGTACCTGCTAAATTTGCTGCAGCTGCAATTATAGAGGCGATAGATGCATCAATAGAATTAATTGTTTGTATTACTGAGGGTATCCCAGTTCAAGATATGCTTAAGGTAAGACAAAAATTAAATGGATCTAAAAGTAGATTGATTGGACCAAATTGCCCAGGAATAATTACTCCAGATGAATGTAAAATTGGAATTATGCCAGGAAATATTCATAAAAGAGGATCGGTTGGAATTGTATCAAGATCAGGAACTCTTACTTACGAGGCGGTAGCACAAACAACCGAGAATGGCTTAGGTCAATCAACTTGTATTGGTATCGGGGGTGATCCAGTTAATGGAACAAATTTTATTGATTGTTTAGATTTGTTTTTAAACGATGAAGAGACAAAATCTATTTTAATGATAGGAGAAATTGGTGGCACAGCAGAAGAAGAAGCTGCAGAATTTATAAAAAATCATAAAATCAAAAAGCCAGTTGTTGGGTTTATTGCTGGAATTACAGCCCCTCCTGGACGTAGAATGGGACATGCAGGAGCCATTATCTCAGGAGGAAAGGGTGGCGCTGAAGATAAGATTAAAAAAATGGAGGAATCTGGCATAACAGTTGCAAAATCGCCTTCAATAATTGGAAAAACTTTATTTAATAAATTGTCAAATTGAAAATTAAATTTAGAGGATTATATTAAATAAATAGATGTCAGCATCAAAAAACCTTGAATACGAAAAAACTTCATTTTTAAATAAAGCTAATAGTGCATTTATTGAACGAATGTATCTTAAATTTGTAAACAAGGATGCAAATTTACCAGATAGTTGGAAAGAGTATTTTGAAGGTATTGGTGATGAATTAAATATTATTGCAAAAGAAATTAATGGTCCTTCATGGGGTCCTAAAAAAAACACAATAGATATTGATGAACTTCAAAAAAAAATTGACCAAGAAGAACAAAATTCTAATGGTATTGCTGCAAATAGTAATGGTGCAAAACCAAGTTCATCAAGATCTAATGAAGACTCCATTAAGGCAGTTTCAATGATCAGATCATATAGACAACGTGGACATCTTATAGCTAAACTAGATCCACTTGAATTGATGAAATCAGATTATTTAGACGAACTTCATCCAGAGTCTTTTGGTTTCAAAAAAACAGATTATCAAAAAAATATTTATCTTGGTGGAGTAATCAACAGACAAAATTCAAATATCAAGGAAATATTAGGTTTTTTAAAAAAAACTTATTGTGGAACAGTTGGTTATGAATATATGCATATTTCTAATCCAACAGAGAGAAAATGGTTTAGAGATAGAATTGAAAAATCAGATGATAATTTAAATTTTACTAAAAATGGTAAAGAAGCTATTTTAAATAAATTAATTCAAGCAGAAGGTTTTGAAAAATTTCTTCATACAAAATACGTTGGAACTAAAAGATTTGGACTTGATGGGGGGGAAAGTTTAATTCCTGCTTTAGAACAAATTATAAAAATTAGTGGCCAGTCCCAAGTAAAAGAAGTTAAAATTGGGATGTCACATAGAGGAAGATTAAATGTTTTAGCTAACGTATTACAAAAGTCTTACAAAAGAATATTTAATGAGTTTGCTGGTGAGTTTGGAACTTCATCAGATGAAGGAGCGGGAGACGTAAAGTATCATTTAGGTGCCTCATCCAATAGAGAGTTTGATGGAAATTCAGTTCATGTAAGTTTAACTGATAACCCATCACATTTAGAAGCAGTTAATCCTGTTGTTCTTGGTCAAACTAGAGCTAAACAATATTTTCATAAAGATAAAAAGAGAAATAAAGTAATACCAATTTTAATTCACGGTGATGCAGCGTTTGCTGGACAAGGTGTTGTGGCTGAATGTTTTGCGATGTCTGGACTACCAGGACATAACACTGGTGGTACAATTCATATAATAGTCAATAATCAGATAGGATTTACTACTAGCCCAAGATTTGCTAGGTCTTCTCCATATCCATCTGATATAGCAAAGATGGTTGATGCTCCAATAATTCACGCAAATGGAGATGATCCAGAAGCAGTTGTTTATGCGGCTAGAATAGCAACAGAGTTTAGATTAAAATTTAATAGAGATGTAGTTGTAGATCTAATTTGTTACAGAAGATTTGGTCACAACGAAGGAGACGAACCATCGTTTACCCAGCCTTTGATGTATGAAAAAATTAGATCACATCCCTCAACAACAAAAGTTTATGGAAAAAAACTTGTAGATGAAAATGTTATTTCAAATGAAAGCTTAGATAATTCCATTAAAACTTTTAAAATCTTACTTGATGATCAGTTTAAAAATGCAAAAGATTATAAACCTAAAATTGCGTGGTTTGAGGGCACATGGTCAGCTTACAAACCAGAAAAAGGGAAAGATAAAAGAGGTGTAACGGGTGCAGATATCAAAAAGTTATTAGATATTTCAGAAAAAATAAATGCATCATCTGACGAATTAAATTTACATAAAACTATAGTTAAAATATTAAATAATAGAAAAGAAGCTGTTAAAAGGGGATCTAATATTGATTGGTCAACAGCTGAAGCTTTAGCGTTCGGATCTTTATTAGAAGAAGGTTATCCAGTGAGATTAGTTGGACAAGATTCTGGAAGGGGAACTTTTAGCCAGAGACATTCGGTATTAAGGAATCAAAAAGATAACACTCGATATATTCCTTTAAATAATATTTCAAACACTCAAAAACAATTTGAAGTTGTTGATAGTTTTTTATCTGAATTAGCTGTTCTAGGGTTTGAGTATGGTTATAGTTTAGTTGAGCCTAACACTCTTACTTTATGGGAAGCACAATTTGGAGATTTTGCAAATGGTGCTCAGGTAGTTATTGATCAATTTATTGCTTCAGGTGAAAGAAAATGGAGAAGAGCTTCTGGATTAGTAATGCTTTTACCACATGGATACGAAGGTCAAGGACCAGAACATTCATCAGCTCGACTAGAAAGATTTCTGCAGTTGTGTTCTAATGATAATATGCAAGTTATGAATTGCACAACTCCCGCAAATTACTTTCATGCTCTAAGAAGACAAATGCATAGAGATTTTAGAAAACCTCTTATTATAATGACTCCAAAATCTTTACTTAGAAACAAATATTGTACTTCAGATTTAGAAAACTTAAGCAAATCAAATACTTTTCACAGAATACTTTGGGACCATGCAATAGATCCACAAACTCAAGGTTTTATAAAATTAAAAGAAAGTTCTGAAATCAAAAAAGTAATTATGTGTTCAGGAAAAGTTTATTTCGATTTGTTAGATGCTAGAGAAAAATTAAAAAAAGATGATGTAATTTTGTTTAGAATAGAGCAACTTTACCCATTTCCTGCAAAAACACTTGTTAAAGAGTTAAAACCATATGCAGAGAATGCTAAATTTTTTTGGTGCCAAGAAGAGCCTAAAAATATGGGTGCATGGTTCTCAGTAAGGGATTATATCCAATGGACATTAGACACTATTAAGGCTAAAAATAATCAAATTTCTTATATAGGAAGAAGCCCTGATGCATCCCCAGCGACTGGATATGCGAAGAGGCATAATTCTCAACAACAAGAAATAATTGATAAGGTATTTGAATAATTATAAATGAGTGAAAAAATTGTAGTTCCTGCTCTTGGAGAAAGTATTACTGAGGCAACAGTGGCAAAATGGCTTAAAAATACTGGTGAGGCTGTTGAAGCAGATGAGCCGATAGTGGAGCTTGAAACAGATAAAGTTAATCTTGAAGTTCCATCACCTGTAAAAGGTATTTTAACAGAAATAAATTCAAAAGATGGTTCAGTAGTGGAAGTTGGAGCTCACTTAGGTTCAGTATCAGAAAGTGATACAGCGAGATCAATTAAAAAAGATGAAATTAAAAAAGTAGAACCTACTCAAACAGAAGATAACGTAATTAAATTAGATCCATCTAAAAAAGAGCTAAAAATATTTGAGGAAAAAAAGTCAGAAAATATACAGGATGAACCTTTAATCTTAACTGAAGAAATTATAGAGAAAGAGGTTCCAAATGCTAAAATAGAAAAATCAGAACCTAAAACTAATACAGAAATTCAAACACTTTCACCAGCAGTTAGAAAAAATTGTTGTAGAAAACAAAATAGATATTAATTCAGTTCAAGGCTCAGGAAAAGATGGAAGAGTTTTAAAAGGCGACTTAATAAGTTTAATGGGGGCTAATCCGCAGCCTTCAGAGAGAAAAGTTAAGTATGGTCAAGAAGAAAGAATTAAAATGACCAGACTAAGACAAACAATAGCTAAAAGATTAAAACAAGCTCAAGAAAATGCAGCTTTGTTAACTACTTTTAATGAAGTTGATATGACCAACATCATGGAAATGAGAAAAGAAAACCAACAAGATTTTCAAAGTCGATATGGAATAAAGTTAGGTTTCATGTCATTTTTTGTGAAAGCATGTATTGTAGCATTAAAAAGTTTCCCAGCAGTAAATGCTGAAATAGATGGAGAGGAAATAATTTATAAAAATTATTATAATTTGAGTTTTGCAGTTGGAACAGAAAAAGGTTTAGTTGTACCTGTCATAAGAAATGCAGATGAGTTATCATTTGCTGATATTGAAAAAAATATTAAAGATATTTCAGAAAAAGCAAGAGATGGCAAATTAACAATCGAAGATCTTCAAGGCGGAACATTTACAATTAGTAATGGTGGAGTTTATGGATCGATGTTATCAACTCCAATATTAAATCTTCCTCAATCAGGAGTTCTTGGAATGCACAATATTGTTGATAGACCTGTGGTCATTGATGGTGAAATTAAAATTAGACCAATAATGTATTTGGCATTGTCATATGACCATAGAATAATTGATGGTAAAGAGTCCGTTTCATTTTTAAAAATGGTTAAAGAAAATTTAGAGGACCCTAGAAGGTTATTTTTGGATATTTAAATGTCAGAAAAATTTCAAGCAGTAGTAATTGGAGGTGGTCCAGGTGGATATGTTTGTGCAATTAGGCTTTCTCAGCTTGGATTAAAAACAGCTTGCATTGAGTCCAGAGGTTCTCTTGGAGGAACATGTTTAAATGTTGGATGTATACCCTCAAAAAGCTTATTAAATCTATCTGAAGAATTTCATAATGTGCAAAACTTATCCAGTAAAGGAATTGAAGTTGGTGAAGTTAAGCTAAATCTCGAAAAAATGATGAAAAGTAAGGATAAAGCAGTAACTATACTTACTAAAGGTGTCGAGTTTTTACTGAAAAAAAATAAAGTAACTTATTATAAAGGAATTGGAAGCTTCAAATCTCAAAACGAAATCATAATTAAAGATGATCAAAATAAAGAGACTATTATTGAAGCTGAAAAAACTGTGATAGCAACAGGTTCTGTGCCAGTATCTTTGCCTGGAATAGAAATTGATGAGAAAGTCATTGTATCTTCAACAGGTGCATTAAAATTGGATAAAGTTCCAAAAAAAATGGTTGTTGTAGGGGGTGGCTACATTGGATTAGAGATGGGATCAGTTTGGTCAAGATTGGGAGCTGAAGTGCAAGTGGTAGAATTTTTAGATCATATTACTCCAGGCATGGATAAAGAAATTTCATCAGAATTTATGAAGATTTTAAAAAAACAAGGCATCAAATTTAATATGCAAAATAAAGTTGAAGCTATTCAAAATAATAAATCACGGGCAGTTGTCTCAACAGTTGACAAAGATGGAAATAAAAATAATTTTGATTGTGATGTCGTTCTTATTTCTGTTGGTCGAAAAGCTAATACAAATGGATTAAATCTAGATGCTGCTGGAGTTGAATTAGATGAAAGAAAAAGAGTTAAAACAGATAATACATTTAAAACTAATATTAATAATATCTATGCAATAGGTGATGTCATAAGTGGACCAATGCTTGCCCATAAAGCAGAAGATGAAGGAATTGCCGTTGCAGAAAATATTGCAGGTCAATCAGGCCATGTCAATTATGATACAATTCCTGGCGTTATTTATACAACACCCGAAGTTGCATCAATTGGTAAGACAGAAGAACAATTAAAAGAATTAAGTATAAAATATAAAATTGGAAAGTTTTCATTCATGGCAAACTCTAGAGCAAAAGCTATAGATGATGCAGAAGGGTTTGTTAAAATTTTAGCAGATGAAACTACAGATAAAGTCTTAGGTGCACATATTATTGGCCCTCATGCAGGAGAACTTATTGCAGAAATAGGCGTTGCAATGGAATTTGGTGCGAGCTCTGAAGATATTGCAAGAACTTGTCATGCTCACCCAACATTTTCTGAAGCTGTTAAAGAAGCAGCATTATCAGTAGATAAAAGAGCAATACACTCTTAGTTTTTTTTCATATTATTAAAATATGAAAGTACCGATTCTTTTACCAAATATCTTTAATCATCCATTTACTTATGAAAGCGATATCAATCTTAAAGTAGGCGATTATGTAGTAGTTCCTTTTGGTAAATCTAAAATTACAGGTGTCGTTTGGGATGAATTTGAAAAAAAAAATAATCGACATTTCAAAATAAAAAATGTTTTAAAAAAATTAGATGTAGTTCCATTAAAAAAAACAACTATTAAATTTCTTAACTGGTTTTCTGAATACAATATAATTCCAAAAGGAATGGCGCTGAAGTTAGTTTTATTAAGTAGTAATGCTATAGAAAAAATTCAAAAAGATGCTTACAAAATTTTTGATTCTAATATTAAAACAAATGCAACTGAACTTTCTGAGGAACAAAAAAAATCTCTTAGAAAAATGAATGTTTCCAATCAAAAATTTAGAGTTCATGTCCTTCAAGGAACAACTGGTTCAGGGAAAACAATGGTTTATTTTGAGGCTCTAAAAGCTAGAATAAATAAAGGATTTCAGGGCTTAATTTTATTACCTGAAATTGGCTTAACAGGACAATTTGAAAAAAAATTCATTGAATTCTTTGGCTTTACCCCAGCAATTTGGCACTCAGGCGTTACCAAAAAAAAGAAAGAAATTATTTGGAGTGGAATTGCAAATGGAGAAATTAGAGTTGTGATAGGTGCTAGATCATCATTATTTTTACCATTTAAAAAATTAGGATTAATCATTGTTGATGAGGAACATGACCAGTCTTACAAACAAGATGAAGGTGTTACCTATAATGCAAGAGATATGGCAATCTCAAGAGCATCATTTGAAAATATCCCTATCAATTTAATAACAGCAGTTCCATCAATCGAAACCTATGAAAATATTAAAAAAGGCAAATTTACTATCTCAAAATTAGAAAAGCGTTATAAAAATGCATCATTGCCTAATTATGAAATAATAAATCTCAATGAAACAAAATTGGAAAAACAATCATGGCTATCAAAAAAAATTATTGAGAAAGTAAATATTCATCTTGATAAAAACGATCAGGTATTATTTTTTTTAAATAGACGAGGGTTTTCTCCACATGTACTCTGTAACAAATGCTTTAACAGTTATTCATGTCCTAATTGTTCAATTAATTTAGTTTATCATAAAAATAAAAATAATTTATTATGTCATTATTGTGGGTTCAAGTCTTCATTGAAAAGAATTTGTGTAAAAGATGGCGACTGTGATTTTATCTTTAGTGGTCCTGGTGTTGAAAGAATATCTGAGGAAGTTAAAAAAAACTTTCCATCAAAAAAAATTGAAATTTTTTCAAGCGATACTATGAGCAAAAAAAGTTCTATTGAAAAATTAGAAAAGATAATTAATAATGAAATTCAAATTTTAGTTGGAACTCAATTAATTTCTAAAGGTTTTCACTTCCCGAGTCTTAATTGTATTGTTGTAGTCGATATTGATCTTTCTTTACAAGGACATGATCTAAGAGGAGCTGAAAAAAATTTACAGTTATATCATCAACTTTCAGGTCGAGCAGGAAGGACGGGGAAACCTGCAACTGTGTATTTTCAAACTTATAATACCAATACTAAAATGATTTCTGATTTGACTAACAGTAATCCTGATATTTTTCTTGATAGAGAATTAGATATTAGAAGACAAAACAATCTTCCACCATTTCAAAGATTTATTTCATTAATCTTAACAGGAGATAATGAAGCAAAATTAGAAAAAGAAGCTTTTTATTTTAAAAACTTTATTGAAAAAAAAATTAAGGGAAAAGTTCTAGGACCAGTTAGTGCACCAATTTTTAGACTTAAAAAAAAATTTAGAATAAGAATGCTAATTAGGGGTCCAAAATCACTCAATTTACAAAATTCAGTTGCAGAAATTATCCCAAATTACAAATTTTCATCAGGAATAAAACTTTCAGTTGATGTTGACCCAATAAACTTCAATTAACCTAATAAAAAATAGTGTTTTAAACGAATGTGTTACTTGAAGACATTTTACTCATATGCTAATTAAAGCGTGATTTTAAAATAATCTTCTACATAACAAAGGTACTAAGTTGAGCAAAAATAAGGGATTTTCGATAACTTCAAGTGAAAGATATTCTTTAGCTTTATATGAGCTTTCAAGTGAAAATAATGTTCTTGAACAATTAGAAGATCAATCATTATCTATTTTAGATTTAATTCTAGCAAGTAAAGATTTCTCAGATTTAATTAAAGATCCAACAAATAACCAAGAAGATCTTTTAAAATTTATAAATAATTTCTCTGATAATAACAAATTTGAAAATTTACTAAAAAATTTTTTATGTTTTCTAGTTATTAAAAGACGTTTTTTTTATGTCGAACAAATATTAAAGAGTTTTATAGAAACTTGTTCAAAAAAAAGAGGTGAACTTAAGGCAGAACTTAAATCTGCTAAAGAATTAACGAGTGAAGAAATTGCAAAAATTACAGATGAGCTTACAGAAAATTTTAGCTCTAAAATAAAATTAAACTACAAACATGACGAAAGTTTAATAGGAGGTTTAATAGTACAGGTAGGTAGTACTATGGTGGACACCTCAATTAAAAATAAATTACAACAAATCGAAAATAGAATGATAGAGGCATAAATGGAAATAAATCCTTCAGAAGTTACAAAAATATTAAAAGATCAAATTAAAAATTTTGGCGGTAAAGCAGAAGTAACTGAAGTTGGCCAAGTACTTTCTGTTGGAGATGGTATTGCAAGAATTTATGGCCTTGACAATGTTCAAGCTGGTGAGATGGTTGAGTTTGCAGATGGCTCCAAAGGTATGGCACTAAACTTAGAAAGCGAAAATGTTGGTGTTGTAATTTTTGGTGACGATAGAAATATCAAAGAAGGAGATGTTGTTAAAAGAACTGGAAACATTGTAGATACTCCAGTTGGAAAAGAATTATTAGGAAGAGTTGTAGACGGCCTTGGTAATCCTATTGATGGTAAAGGTGCGCTTGATAAAAGTGTTCAAAAAAGCAGGGTTGAGGTTAAAGCTCCAGGAATTATTCCAAGACAATCAGTTAGTGAACCAATGCAAACAGGTTTAAAATCAATTGATAGTTTGGTGCCAGTTGGAAGAGGACAACGTGAATTAATTATTGGTGATAGACAAACAGGCAAAACTGCAGTTGCAATTGATGCAATTATTAATCAGAAAAAAATTAATGAGTCAGGAGATGAAAAACAAAAACTTTATTGTGTTTATGTTGCTATCGGTCAGAAAAGATCAACTGTAAGACAAATTCAAAAAACTTTAGAGGAAGCTGGAGCAATGGAATATACTACAATTGTTGCGGCTACAGCCTCAGACTCGGCACCATTGCAATTTTTAGCTCCCTACACAGGTTGTACAATGGGCGAGTATTTTAGAGACAACGGTATGCATGCTTTAATAATTTATGATGACTTATCTAAGCAGGCTGTTGCTTACAGACAAATGTCACTTCTTTTAAGAAGACCTCCAGGACGTGAGGCATATCCTGGTGATGTATTTTATTTACATAGCCGACTACTTGAAAGAGCAGCTAAATTAAGTAATGAACATGGTGGAGGTTCTTTAACTGCACTTCCGATTATTGAAACACAAGGTGGAGATGTATCTGCATTTATTCCCACCAACGTAATCTCAATTACTGACGGTCAAATATTTTTAGAAACAGAACTTTTTAACCAAGGTATTAGACCTGCAATTAACGTTGGATTATCTGTATCAAGGGTAGGTTCTTCAGCACAAACTAAAGCAATGAAAAAAGTATCAGGATCTATGAAGTTAGAGCTAGCTCAATATAGAGAAATGGCAGCATTTGCTCAATTCGGTTCTGATTTAGATGCATCAACTCAACAACTATTAAATAGAGGCTCTAAATTAACAGAGCTTCTTAAACAAAAACAATATTCCCCAATGACAGTGGCTGAACAAGTTATTTCAGTTTTTTGTGGAGTAAAAGGTTACTTAGACGATATTGAACTAAAAGATATTGCTGAGTTTGAAAATAAAATAATTGAGAAATGTAAATCTGACAAACCTGAAATTATAGAATCCATTTTAGCTTCAGGAAAACTTGAGGACGATATGGAAAAATTACTTGTAGAAGTAATTACTCAATTAAAGAAAAACTTTAAATCTTAATAAACTATGGCAAGTTTAGACGACCTTAAAAAAAGAATAGCTAGTGTAAAATCTACACAAAAAATTACAAAAGCTATGAAAATGGTAGCTGCGGCGAAACTTAGAAGAGCTCAAGAAAGTGCCGAAAAAGGAAGACCATATTCTGAAAAAATGAATAATGTAATTCTAAATTTGTCTAGCGGAATTTCAGACAAAGAAAATGCTCCAAAATTACTATCAGGGTCTGGTAAAGACCAAATACATCTTTGTGTTGTTATGACATCTGATAGAGGTTTATGTGGTGGTTTTAACTCAAATATAATTAAAAAAGCTAAAAGTTATTTTGCTAAATTATCTGAAGAGGGAAAAGAATTAAAAATTATCACAGTTGGCTCTAAAGGTAATGATCAATTAAAAAGAGTTTATGGTGATAAAATAATCTCTCATATATCTTTTAAAGAGTCTAAAAATGCTAATTATTTTGATGCAGAGAAAGTTGGAAAAATTGTTATTGAAAAATTTGAAGATGAAGAATTTGATGTATGTACTATTTTTTATAATCAATTTAAAAATGTGATAACCCAAATCCCACAAGCACAACAGATAATACCACTAAATACTGAAACTTCAGAAGAAGACAAATCTGATGATAGTTACGAATTTGAACCAGACGAGGATGAGATTTTAAGCAATTTATTACCTAAAAATATTTCAACACAAATATTTAAGGCAATGTTAGAGAATTCAGCTAGCGAGCAGGGCTCTAGAATGAGTGCAATGGATAATGCAACCCGTAACGCAGGTGAAATGGTTGACAAGTTAACTATTGAGTATAATAGAAGCCGTCAAGCAGCAATTACTAAAGAACTAATAGAAATCATATCAGGAGCAGAGAGTTTATAATTATGAGCAAAGGAATAATTACACAGGTTATTGGAGCAGTAGTAGACGTAAAATTCGATGGGGATCTTCCAGAAATTTTAACAGCATTAGAATGTAAAAATGCTGATAACAGACTTGTTTTAGAAGTTGCTCAACATTTAGGAGAGTCTACAGTTAGAACTATTGCGATGGATGCAACTGAAGGATTAAAAAGAGGGGATGAAGTTACTAATACCAACGCACCAATTCAAGTACCAGTTGGTCCAGAAACTTTGGGAAGAATTATAAATGTAATTGGAGAGCCGATTGACGAAAAAGGTGAAGTTAAAACAAAAGAAACTTGGCCTATTCACAGATCTGCACCAGAATTTAATGATCAATCTACCGAAACTGAAATACTAGTTACAGGTATCAAAGTCATTGATCTACTTGCACCTTATGCAAAAGGTGGAAAAATTGGATTATTTGGTGGAGCTGGTGTTGGAAAAACGGTTTTAATTATGGAATTAATTAATAACGTTGCAAAAGCACATGGTGGATTTTCAGTTTTTGCTGGCGTTGGTGAAAGAACAAGAGAAGGAAATGATCTTTACCATGAAATGATAGACTCTGGAGTTATAAAAACTGATGGAGAAGGATCAAAAGCCGCATTAGTTTATGGACAAATGAATGAGCCTCCTGGAGCTAGAGCTAGGGTTGCTTTAACTGGATTAACTGTAGCTGAATATTTTAGAGATCAAGAAGGTCAAGACGTACTTTTCTTCGTTGATAATATTTTTAGATTTACTCAAGCAGGTTCTGAGGTATCAGCACTTCTAGGAAGAATACCTTCAGCTGTTGGTTATCAGCCTACATTAGCAACCGATATGGGTAACCTTCAAGAAAGGATTACTACAACAAACAAAGGATCTATCACATCAGTACAAGCAATTTATGTACCAGCCGATGACTTAACTGATCCTGCGCCAGCAACTTCATTTGCTCACTTGGATGCGACTACCGTTCTATCAAGACAGATTGCAGAGATTGGTATTTACCCAGCGGTTGACCCACTTGACTCTACTTCAAGAATTTTGGATCCAAGAATAGTAGGTGATGAGCATTATAGAGTCGCTAGAGAGGTGCAAAAAGTATTACAAACCTACAAGTCTTTACAAGATATTATTGCAATTCTTGGTATGGATGAACTTTCAGAAGAAGATAAGCTTGTAGTAGCAAGAGCTAGAAAAATCCAAAGATTTTTATCTCAACCATTTTTTGTAGCAGAGGTGTTTACAGGATCACCAGGAAAATTAGTAGATTTAGACTCAACCATAAAAGGTTTTGCTGCAATCTGTAAAGGAGATTACGATCATTTACCAGAGGCCGCTTTTTATATGGTGGGAACTATTGAAGAAGCGATAGAAAAAGCTGAAAAAATGGAGAAAGAAGCAGCTGCTTAATGAGCGAAGAGTTTAAAGTTGAAATAGTAAATCCAGAAAAATCTTTTTTAATTAAAGAAGATGTTTCGGAAGTAATTGTACCTGCTTTCGAAGGTGAAATGGGAATACTTAAGGATCATATTTCAATAATCTCATTTTTAAAACCAGGCATAATTAAAATTTTATCTAAATCGGGTGATGAAAATTATTATGTAGAAGATGGGATAGTTGAATTCAAAAATAATAATTTATCTATTTTAACAAGCTCAATATTTAATATTAATGATTTAGATAAATCTAAACAGCAAGATCTTCTTAAACAAGCAGAAGAAGAGGCTAACAAGCCTGAAATTAATGACCAATCTAAATATTTAGTTGATCAAAAAATTGAAGTATTAAAATCTCTTAATTAATAATTTTTTTAACTTGTTCCTTTACTTCTTTATAAACATGTAATTTAAAATCAACTACAACTTCGGTTAGTTGATCAATTTCAATCCATTTCCAATCCAAAAATTCTGGATTTTTAGTTTTGATATTTATTTCATTATCTTCACCATTAAATCTCATCAGAAACCATTTTTGTTTTTGACCTCTATACTTACCTTTCCAAATAATACCTAATAAACGATCAGGAAGTTCGTAAGTTATAGTTCCTTCTAATTCTTGAATTAGATTTACTTTCTTTATACTAGTTTCTTCCTCTAGCTCTCTGTAGGCAGCATTTAAAAAATTTTCACCTTCATCTACACCTCCTTGAGGCATTTGCCAAAAATTTTTTGGATTATCTATTCTCTTAGCAACAAATACTTTATTTTGTTTATTTAGAACTACAATTCCCACACCACTTCTAAGCGGTAATTCGCTTAATCTTTTTTTCATATTATCCGTTTAATAACTTTATTGCGTAATTAAGTTGATTATCGGTTTCAGTTTTAATTCTAAAATTATCACCTTCTTCATTAACCTCAATATCAGGTCTTACTCCAACTTCAGAAATAGAGTCTCCAGAAGGAAGGTAATATTTTGCAACAGTCAATCTAATAGCCCCCTTGTTTTTAAGAGGAATTATTGATTGCACAGATCCTTTTCCATAACTACTTTCTCCAAGTATAATAGCTCTTTTATGGTCTTTCAAAGCGCCAGCAACAATTTCAGATGCAGATGCAGAACCATAATTAATCAATACCAATAAAGTTTTACCATCTGTAATGTCACCATTTTTTGCAAACCATCTTTTGTTCTCTGATTTTTTTCTACTTTTTGTTGATACGATTTCTCCATTTTCAAGAAAAAAATCTGAAATTTTAATAGCTTGAGATAAAAGTCCGCCAGGGTTATTTCTTAAATCAAGAATGAATGCTTTTAAGTTTTCATTTTTTTTTAATTTCTTAATTTGTTTCTTAATTTGCTGACTACTATTGTCATTAAAAGAAGTTAATCGAATATATCCAATATTATTATCTAACAGATCAGACTTAACAGACTGTACTTCAATTATTTCTCTTGTTATATTAAATGTTAGAGCCTTTTTAACTCCTCTTCGTCTAACAGTAAGCTCAATTCCAGAACCAACTGGACCTCTCATTAAGTCAACAGCTTCACTTAAAGATTTTCCTTGTACCTGAATATTATTAATTTTAACAATATAGTCTCCAGCTTTTATACCAGCTTTTGATGCAGGAGTATCATCAATAGGCGATATAACTTTTACAACACCTGCTTCCATACTAACTTCAATTCCCAGCCCACCAAACTCTCCACTAGTTTCTGTTTGCATTTCCTGAAAAATTTCTGGTGACATGTAAGCTGAATAAGGATCAAGTGACTGAAGAAGTCCATTAATTGCAGAGTCCATACTTTCTGACTGATTTATTTCATCAACATATTCTTTATTGATTTTTTCTAAAACCTCACCGAATAGATCAATTTTTTTATAAATATCAATTTCAGTTGAATTTATTTGTTTTAAAAAAACAAACTGAGCAAGAAAAATAATTAAATAAAATTGAACTGTTTTCATATACTAATTTTTTCTTTTGGTATTAATTCAGACCAAATTTTTTCAAGTTCATAAAACTTTCTTTTTTCAGGATGAAAAATATGAACAATTAAGTCAATTCCATCAACTAATTTCCATTCATTACTTTCCTTACCTTCTATTTTAGAATTATTAACACCACTATCTTTTAATTTTTCTAAAACTTGTTCCGACAAAGATTGAATGTGTCTTGAAGATGTTCCGCTAGCAATAATCATATAATCAGCCATTGAGCTTTTATCTTTTAGATCAATCGTTACAATATCTTCAGCTTTATTTATATCTAGTGTATTGATTACGATTGTTTTTAGATCTGAAATTTTATCCATTAATTGAGTTTAGAGTATCAAATTTTTCTTAATTGAGAAGATGAAATGTTGACTTTTTTAAATTCAACAAATGTAAGGCTGTCTTTGTTTAAACTTTTAAATGTCTTTGATTTTAAAGAATTTTTTTTATATCCATGACGATCAAAGACTAAAATATTACATTTTTGTAAAATTGATTTTGATTTATGCCATTTATGAAAATTTATCAAATTATCAGCTCCCATCAAAAAATAAATTTCAATACCATCATTTTTTTTAAGATAGTTGATAAGATCAATAGTTTTATTTGATTTAATTATATCTTCATAAAATTTAACTTTTATAAATGGATTTAGTCTAATAATTTTTTTACAATCTTTTATTCGTTTTGAGAGATTTGTTTTACTCTCGTCTTTGAAAGGGTTCTTTTTTGTTATTGCCCAAATAATCTTTTTTAAATCAAATCTTCTTTTTGCCTCTTTAGAGATTGCTAAATGCCCTTTATGTGCTGGATCAAAAGATCCACCTAAAATTCCGATTTTAATTTTTTTTTTCAACCTAATCTCTTATCTTTCCTTGACTTGAAATTTCATATTTATAAGAAACTAATTGTTCTAGGCCGACAGGACCTCTTGGCGGCAAAGTATTTGTTGATATACCAACTTCACCTCCAAAACCAAATTCGCCGCCATCAGCAAATTGAGTAGAAGTATTATGCATTGCAATAGAACTTTTAATATTTGTCATAAATTTTGTGGCAGTTTTTTTATTTTTTGTAACAATAGAATCTGTATGCATAGTCCCATACCGATTTATATGGTCAATTGCTTGCTTTAAATTTTTAACAACTTTAACAGATACGGCTGCAGTTAAATATTCAGTAGACCAGTCTTTTTCTTTAGCCGGATATAATGTTCCTGAGTAATTTTTTTTTATAAAATTATCTCCATAAATTTTACAATTGTTATCCTCTAGCTTTTTTAATATTGGATTACAAAATTTTTTAACAATCTTTTCATGCATTAGAATTGTTTCTGTTGCACCACAAATACTTGTATTTCTTAATTTCGCATTATAAACAATATTTGTAGCCATTTTTAATTCTGCTTCTTTATCAATGTATGTATGACATAAACCTTCCAAATGACCGATAATAGGAACTTTAGAAAAATCTTGAACTCTTTTAACTAAATTTTTTCCTCCTCTAGGAATTATTACATCAATAAATTTATCCATTTTAGAAAGCATTATGTCGACCATTTTTCTATCTTTGGAGTCAATAAATTGAATATAATTTTCATTTACTTTATTTTTCTTTAGAGCTTTACGAAATAGATTTGCTAAAATTCTATTAGTATTTATAGCCTCAGATCCACCTTTAAGAATTACTGGATTTCCAGATTTAAAACATAGACCAGCTACATCTGACGTAACATTTGGTCTACTTTCATATATAACTCCAATGACACCTATTGGAACTGATACTCTTTTAATATTAAGTCCATTAGGTCTTCTCCATTTTTCTAAAGTTACATTGACAGGATCTTTTAATTTTGCAATTTTTTTAATAGAGACTTGAATTCCTTTCAGCTTGATTGGATTGATACTCAACCTATTTATCAAATTTTCTTTAATCTTATTTTTCTTTGCAAGATTAACATCTTTTTTGTTTTGAATTAGAATATTTTTTTTTTCTTTATCAATTAACAAAGCATAGTCGTTTAAAACTTTATTCTTAATTTTAGTATCTATTTTTAACTTCAAAGCATTTCTAGCTTTAACTCCAATTAAATTCATAAATTTATTCATTTTAAATCTCAACCATATCATCCTTATGAATGACTTCTGATTTTGAAACATACCCTAATAATTTTTCAATTTCATTAGAGTGATGACCCATAATTTTTATGACTTCATCAGATGTGAAGGAACTCAAACCTCTGGCACATTCAGAATTTTTTTTATCTAAAACTTTAATATGGTCACCTTTTTTAAATTTTCCTGATACTTTTTTAATACCTGCTGCTAATAAACTCTTTCCAGATTTTAAAGCTAGCTTAGCACCATCGTCAATTATTATAGCTCCTTTTGGGGCGACCGAACTAATTATCCATTTTTTTCTGGCATCAAGTTTTGAAACTTTAGGTTTAAACATAGTAAAATTATTTTTTTCAATTATTCTTGAGATTGGATTTAAATATAATCCGTTAGCTATAATCATACTACATCCAGATAATTGACAAATCTTTGCTGCCGCAATTTTTGTTTGCATACCACCACTTCCATACTCATTTACACCCTTAATATAGATTTCTTTTAAGTCTTTTTTTATATTATTTATTTTTTTTATTAATTTTGCATCTTTAAAAATTTTAGGATTTTTTGTGTATAATCCATCTACATCAGAAAGAAGTATTAAAGTATCAGCATCAGTTATTTGAGCAACTCTTGATGCTAGTCGATCATTATCACCATATTTTATTTCAGTTGTAGCTATTGTATCATTTTCATTAACGACTGGAATAAAATCTAAATCAAATAAATTTTCAAAAGTTCTTTTTGCATTTAAAGATCTTCTTCTTTCTTCTGTATCTTCAAGAGTTAGTAAAATTTGTGAGATATTCAATTTAAACTTAGCAAATGTTTCAGAAAAAAGATTCATTAATTCAATTTGTCCAATAGAAGCTATGGCTTGACTTTTATCAAGTTTAATAGTTTTTTTATTAAAGTTCATTTTCTTACAACCAAGCGCTATAGCTCCTGAGCTTACAATGACAATTTTTTGATTTTTATTTTTTAATTTTTTAATATCGCTAGCAAAACTAGAAAGCCATTTTTTTCTTATTCTCTTGTTACTATCAACAAGAAGTGAAGAACCAATTTTAATAACAATTATTTTTGAATTTTTAAGATACATATGACAATAATTTTGCTTTAATCTTTGATACAGACTCTTTGTCTAAAGTTGTCATTGTCATTACTTCACAATTTTTGTCTTTAGAAAAATGATCAATAACATCTTTCACTGTATCTTCATCTATTAGATCTATTTTATTCAGCACTACAAGCTCTTTTTTTTCCACTAATTTTGAGCTGTAATTCTTCAATTCATTTTTTACTTGTTCATAAGACTCATTTAAATCTAAATTGGTAATATCTATTAAATGTAATAGTGATTTACATCTTTCAATATGTTTTAAAAACTGAATTCCAAGACCGACACCCTCATGAGCCCCTTCTACTAGGCCAGGAATATCAGCTATAGTTATTTCTTTATCATCATAAGATGCTACACCTAAATTAGGATTAAGGGTTGTAAATCGATAATTTGCAATTTTTGGATTTGCATTTGTTATTAAGGATAACAAACTTGATTTTCCAGCATTTGGTAATCCAATTATACCAATATCAGCTATAGTTTTTAATTGTAGCCAAATTGTAAACTCCTCACCAATAGTTCCTTTTGTAAATTTTCTAGGTGCTCTATTTGTTGAACTTTTAAATCTTGTATTTCCAAGTCCACCTTTACCTCCAATAGCAGCAACAAATTCTTCTTCTTTTTTATTAAAATCGTAAATTAGAGTCTTATTATCCTCTTCAAATACTTGAGTACCAAGAGGTACTTTTAGTATTAAATCATTTCCTCCTTTACCTGTACGATTTTGACCAGCTCCATTTTCTCCTCGTTGAGCTTTATGATGTTGTTGATATCTATAATCTATTAATGTGTTGAGATTTTCCTCAGCTTTCAAAATTATGGATCCACCCTTACCGCCGTCTCCACCATCAGGCCCACCATATTCGACATATTTTTCTCTTCTAAAACTCGGTGAACCATCACCACCGTCTCCGGCTTTAACATAAATTTTAACTTGATCTAGGAATTTCATAATACAACATCTATTTAAGTTGTACTATTAATTGGGTTTTACTGATACGAAAGTTCTATCTGCTTTAGATTTTTTAAATACAACTTTGCCTTTTACAACTGAAAAAATTGAATGATCTTTACCCATTCCTACATTTTCACCAGGAAAAATTTTAGTTCCTCTTTGTCTTACAATTATATTTCCAGGTATTACTGTTTCACCACCGTACTTTTTAACACCAAGTCTTCGCCCAGCACTATCTCGTCCGTTTCTCGATGATCCACCTGCTTTTTTTGTTGCCATAATTTACCTAATTTATTTACTTGAAGCCTCGGTTTTTGGTTTAACTTCAGCCTCAACCTTTTTAGTTGGTTTAACTATTTTTTCTGCTTCAGATAAAACTTTACCATCTTTAGAAAAAATTTTATTAATTCTAATCATTGTATGTTCTTGTCTATGACCATTTTTTCTTCTTGAATTGTGTCTTCTTCTTTTTTTGAAGATTAATATAGTTCTATCTTTACCATTTTTAATTAAATCAGCTTCTACTTTTGCACCTTCAACATTTGGAGAACCTATTTCTATAGTTTTATCATCTCCATATGCAAGTATCTCATTAAATTCTATTTTAGAATTAGGTTTTGAATCTGGTAATTTCTCAATTTTTAAAATTTCACCTGCTTTAACTTTGTACTGTTTTCCACCCGTTTTTATTACTGCGTAAGACATAGTATGAATTTATATTTAAGTTATCGCAATATAGTTCTAGCAAGTTTTTAGTCAAGTTGAATTAACTAAAAATTATCCTTTAAATCTCGCAATTTTGAGAAAGATTCTAGGTTTTCTGCTCTTAAAAATATGTTGCAATCTAATTCCTCTTTTATTGTAGTTGGGATTGTGGGTAGCCCATTTGAGATCAATTTTTTAATTTGTTTAATTTTTTTTTGTAAATTTTGGTTATCGGGATCATTTTTTATACAAAATTTTGAATTACTGAGAGTGTATTCATGACCACAATAAATTTTAGTTTCTTTAGGCAAAGATTTAATCTTAGTAAGAGACTCATACATTTGTTCATAAGTTCCTTCAAATATCCTGCCACAACCAAGAGAAAAAAGAGTGTCTCCTGTAAAAGCAAACTTTTCTTGAAAAAAATTAAAACATATATGACCTGTAGTATGTCCCGGAACATGAATTATTTTAGCTTTAAAATTATCAGCTTCCCAAATTTGGTCATCTTCTAAAAAAATATCTATACCAGGAATTCTTTCTGAATCCTTTTTAAAACCAACTACAATAGAACCAAATCCTTTTTTTAAATCTTCATTACCACCAATATGATCAAAATGATGATGTGTGTTTAGAATATATTTTAAATTAATATCTTTGTTTTTTAAATAATTTATAATTGGCTTAGCTTCACTTGGATCTACTACACAGGCAGATTTGTTACTATCATCAATAATTAAATAACTATAATTGTCTTTAAGACACGGAATGATTTCAACTCGCATATTATTTTTCTATTAAAAATATTCCTAGATCTGCAGATAAATTTTTAATTCCTAAGTTTCTTTCGTTTATTAATGAGGCATTTAGTTTATTTAATGCTATTGATTTAAAAATTTTTATATTTCTAGAATTAACAAAATGAACAAAATCCTTAATGGTACACATATGTAAGTTTGGTGTGTTGTGCCATTCATCAGGCAATGTTTTGGTAATTGGCATTGTACCTTTAAACAGTAAGTGAAGTCTCACTTTCCAGTAACCAAAATTAGGAATTGTAATAATTGCTTTTTTACCAACTCTTAAAAGTTCATTTAAAACTAACTCAGGATTTAAAAAAGCTTGAAGTGTTTGGCTTAAAACAACATAGTCAAATGACTTATCTGGAAATTGCTTTAAGTCTTTTTCAGCATTTCCTTCTATTACAGTTAAACCCTTAGCAACACATTCTTGAACCTTTTCTTTTGAGATCTCCAATCCTCTTATATTTGTATTTTTGTTATCTTTTAGAAATTTCATCAGAATTCCATCAGCGCAACCAACATCTAAAACTTTTTTGTCTTTTTCAATTAAATCAGCAATTACATTAAACTCATTTTTCATATTTAATTTTCTTCGTATGATTTATCCAAAAAGTTTTTAAGTGCATTTAAAAAATCTGGGACATCTAACAAGAACGAATCATGTCCTTTATCCGACTCTATCTCAACAAATCCTACATCAGCCCCGATAGAATTTAAAGCTATAACAATATCCTTATTTTCTTGAGTTGGATAAAGCCAATCCGAAGTAAAAGAAATTATAAAAAATTTAGCTTTTGTTAATTTAAATGCATCAGATAGATTCCCATTAAATTGTTTAGCTAGGTCAAAATAATCCATAGCTCTAGTTATATAAAGATAACTATTTGCATCAAATCTATCGACAAAGACTGAGCCTTGATATCTTAGATAGCTTTCAATCTGAAAGTCTGCATCAAAACCAAATTTTAAATCTTCTCTTTCTTGTAATTTTCTGCCAAATTTTTCCTGCAAACCTTTTTGTGATAAATATGTAATATGTGCTGCCATTCTGGCAACAGCTAACCCTTTACCTGGATTTGAATTATTAGAACTATAATCTCCTTCTTTCCAATTACTGTCAGCCATGATTGCTTGTCTTCCCAATTCATTAAAAGCTATATTTTGAGCTGAGTGACTTGAAGTCGTTGCAATCGGTATTACTGTTTTAGATTTATCTGGAAAGTTACTTATAAATTGCAGAACTTGCATTCCACCCATAGAGCCACCTGCTACAGAAAATAATTTATCAATCCCAAAATGATCAAGCAGATTATACTGAGCATTGACCATATCGTTAATAGTAATCACAGGAAAATTTGTTCCTTGAATGTTACCGTTTTCATTATCTAAATCACTAGGCCCATAGGAGCCCATACATCCTCCAATTACATTTGAACAAATAACAAAATATTTATTTGTATCTATAGCTTTACCTGGACCTACAGCATAACTCCACCAACCATCTTTTTTAGTCACAGGATTTGTACCAGATACATATTGATCACCTGTTAATGCATGAAATACTAATATTGCATTATCTTTTTGTGAATTTAGAGAACCATAAGTTTCGTAGGCAATTGGAAAATCTTTAATTGTTTTTCCACAGTCTAACTTAAGTGGGTTTTTAACAATTAATGTTTTTAAATTCGTTTCAATATTCATAATAATGATTTATTTGAATTGAGAGAAAAAAAACTATTTTAGCGGTTTTTTTTAAGCGCTCGCAATTCAGTTAAATCAGCGCATAATTTTTTTACAAGAACTTGATAATTATGTCAATTTTTTAAAATATTCTCTTATTCTCTATAAAAATTTGTAATTTTATCTATAAAGAGCTCATAAAATAAAAAAAATGAGCACTCCAAAGTTTAAAAAATTTAATATTGAAGCTTATAAGCCTGGTAAGTCAAAAATAAGAAAACTAAAAAAAGTAATAAAATTATCAGCCAATGAATCTGCGCTAGGTATGAGTCCTAGAGCTAAAAAATTTATATCAAGTAATAAATTAACTTTAGATAAATATCCAGATGGAAAATCTGAAAATTTAAAAAAAGCAATATCTAAAACTTATAATTGTAATAAAGACAAAATTATTTGTGGAGCAGGATCAGATGAGGTTATCCAGATGATTTGTCAATTATTTTTAAATCCAAAAGATGAAGTGGTACTTCCAGAATTTAGTTTTTTAATGTACAGGATTTACGCAAAAATAGTTGGTGCGAAAGTTGTATTTGCTAAAGAAAAAAATTTTAAAATTTCAACCAAAGAAATCTTAAAAAAAATTACAAAAAAAACAAAGATAGTCTTTATTGCCAATCCAAATAATCCAACAGGAACTTATCTGACAAAAAAAGAAGTCTTAGAATTACGAAAAAAGCTAAATAAAAAGATATTATTAGTAATTGACGATGCTTACGCTGAATATATGAAGAATTCTGATTATGTTTCAGGTTTAGATTTATTTAAAAATAAAGAAAATGTTTTCATTCTTAAAACTTTTTCAAAAATGTTTGGGTTAGCTTCTTTAAGAGTAGGATGGGGATATGGTTCAAAAAAAATAATTAATGCTTTAAATATAATTAAACCACCTTTTAATATTAATGGAGTTGCTCAATTAGCAGCAGCTGAGTCATTAAAGGATAAAAAATTTATCAATAGATCAATTAAGCACAATTTATTATATGCAAAAAAGATTAAAAAATTTTTAGAGGATTATAAAATTTATTCCAATCCTGTTTCTGCAAATTTTTTATTTCTTGATTTTGAAAAGTGCAAATATTCAGCAAAATATTTATATGAAAAATTAAAAAATAAAGGCATAATTTTAAGATCAACGCGAGATGGATATCATATTAATAATAAATTAAGATTAACTATTGGGTCTAAAAAAGAAAATTTGAAGTTCTTAAGTGCTGCAAAAGAGGTATTAAACTAATGAAAAATATTTTGATTATTGGGTGTGGATTATTAGGCTCTTCGTTATTAAGACGTATTCATAAAAAAAAATTAGCAAAAAAAATATTTGTTTATGAAAAATCGATATCAAATATTGCTAAAATAAAAAAATTGAATCTACCTGGAGAAATTGTAAAAACACTTAGAGATGGGATAATTAATTCAGATCTTATAATTTTTTGTACTCCAATGAGTGAATATAAGAGACTTATAATTAAAATTAATAAATTTATTAAACCCAATACATTAATTACAGATGTTGGTTCTTCTAAAATTGAAACTACAAAAATTATTAAAAAATTTTTGAAGAAAGATTTATATTGGATACAAAGTCACCCAATAGCAGGTTCTGAGGTAAGTGGTCCAGAATACGGCAAAGAAAATATTTTTGTTGATAAATGGTGTGTATTAATAAAAGATCAAAATACCAAAAAAATTCATTTAAATATTTTAAGTAAATTTTGGAGGAAAATTGGCTCAAAAGTTGTAGTGATGACATCAGACAAACATGATAAAATTTTTTCAATAACTAGCCATCTTCCTCATTTGATTGCATATAATTTAGTTAAGTCAGCGCAAGATTTTGAAAAAAAACAAAATTTTGGACTAATCAAATATAGTGCTGGGGGATTAAGAGATTTTTCCAGAATAGCGGCTTCAAACGAAATTATGTGGAGAGATATATTTTTTAATAATCAGAAGAATATTTCAAAAGCAATTGATTTATTTATAAAAAATTTGAGTGCATTTAAGAAAGATATAAATACTAAAAATGATAAGTCTATTTTAAAAAAACTTGTTCAAACTAAAAAAGTAAGATCAAAAATTATTAAATTAAAACAAGATATTGATAAACCAGACTTTGGTAGAAATTAAAAGTTAATTCTAGCTATTTTTTTTACTTCTAAATTTGCTGTTTCTCTAATTCTCTTTATTGTCTTAATTATAGGCATCATGAGAACTTTTTTCTCAGGTCCATAAGCATGGATAAGTTTTTTTGAATTTAAACATATCGCAACATGTCCTTTCCAAAATATAATATCACCTTTTTTAAATATTCTTTTTTTTAATTTTTCTCTCGAATACTTTATTTGGTCTTTGGTGTCTCTTGGATAAAATAAGTTATTATAATAAAAAAATATTTGTAATAAAGCTGAACAATCAATACCTTTATATGATTTACC
>CABXRY010000003.1 GCA_902514755.1 uncultured Pelagibacteraceae bacterium | reverse complement strand
TGAGTTTAAATTCAAAAAAATTATCTATTGCTCCAATTAGTCCTTTTAGACCTAGGAGATGGAAGGGTAAAATCGTTGGTGATAAACTTAAAATTAAAATTACGAATTTAAACCCAATAAAAAGACCAATTAGTGCTGTTGCTGATAATTTAGAAGTAAGAAATGCTAAATATATTTCTGTTCAAACTAATAATAAAATAAAATTTAATCTTCTTTACGATAAAAATAGAAGTTTACAAAAAAAAATTAAAATTGAACAATTACGAAGAGAAACAAGTTAATTAAAATTTATATGAAACGTAATGGTTTTACACTTATAGAACTTTTGGTCGTTGTTGCGATCATTGGTATCCTTGCTGCAGTAGGTGTGGTTGCTTACAGTGGGTATACGAGTAGTGCAAAAATAAATTGTAGCAAAGAACAACATAAAACAATGGTAAATTATACACTACAAGTTGTTACCTTGTGTTCACTTGAGTCTTCAGTAAGTCTATTAGATAAAAGTGGTAATCAGATTTCTAGGGACTGTAGTCACGGATCTAACTTATGGGATGGTTATATGAGAGATCATTTTGTTGGATCTGGATTTTCGAATTGTTATAAAAAAAGTGAAAAGTTACCAATAGGAAAAAGTAGTTCACCTAAAGAAGCAGGTGTTACTCATTATTGGGGAGATAACCAAACGCCTCCACCATTTTTTATCCAAACCTGCTTCCAATTACCATGTAGCACAAGCTCATCACCACCTACAGCCAAACATGATTTAATATATTGGAATCCTTAAATTTTAATGAAAACCAAAGGCTTCACCCTAATAGAACTCCTAGTCGTAGTGATGAATAAATTTTATTCTGAATAAGGTAAAACTCTAATCGTTTTTCCAAATATAATAACTACTCTTTCACCATCGTTTAATTTGGTTTCACTTCCTTGCGCGATAGCAATATCGTCACTACTATCATCAACATCAATAATATATTGAAAACCATCATGGTTACCTAGAAAAGCTTCTGTTACATATCCTAGTGCTGCTCCACCTATTGTTGCATATACTATGGCAATTTCTTCACATTTTGCACCTGCAATTAATTCTTTGCCACATACTTGAGTACCTATAAGACCACCTATCATTGCTCCCGTTGTTGCCCCAACTAAACCACCTTCTCCTTTAACTTTTACAGGCAATGAAGAAATTATATTTCCATATCTAATAGAAGTAACTTTTTGAGTTTCAGATTTTTTTACATCTTTTGGATTAGTAGTATTGCAAGAAATCAAAAATATAGAAATTATAAAAAACAAAATTATTTTAAGTTTCATTTGTTTAGAATAAAAATTAAATTAGCCATAAATAGGGCAAAATGGTAACTAGTTAGGTACGGAAGGGGAACGCAAATTAATCCTAAAAAATCTGGACACATATTGGGCACATTGAAAACAGATTTAAAGCAAAACTTGTTTGAACAAAAAAATAAAAGAAGTGTATATCAATACAAATTTAATGGTGAGGTATTTCAGTTGGTTAGAGCGCAAGACTCATAAGTCTGACAAATCCTTTAAATACAATCCTAATTAATAATTATTAAAATATTGATTACATCCTGATCATAGTGATAATGGCTTTTTGCAATGAAAAATAATCTGATCACAAAATTTTTTATATCTGCAGCATTAATTATTGTATTATCAGGTTGTGAGACTACCAAATCAACGCAAGATGATAATTCAAATCTAATTCAAAACTTAAATCAAGCAAAAGATCTAGGTATCGATTTTAAGTGTTATAATATGTGTAAAGACAGCACTAAAGGCATGAGTTTAAATCAATTAAATAAATTTTGTAAATTACAGTGTCCACTAAAATAAAAGGCTTTACACTTATAGAACTGCTAGTCGTTGTAGCTATCATCGGTATTCTAGCTGCTGTAGGTGTGGTTGCTTATAGTGGGTATACGAGTAGTGCTAAAAATAATATGTGCAAAGACAATCATAAAAAAATAGTAAAAACTATTTTAGAAAAAAATACATTCTGCGAATTTAATGAGACTATTAAACTTAAAAACTGGTATTCGGGATTTAAAGAGGGTACTGAGTATGATTTTGATTGCTCAGGAACATTTATATCATTAGCTCAAAAGGTAGGAATTCATATGACTAATATTTTAAAAAATCCTTACACACCAAATAATCATTGGGGTTATGACTGGATGGGTAATAGTTCAACTCCAACTACTGAAGGTAGAACTTTTTATCACAACACTTCTTCTTCACAATTTAGGATTAGGACACTTTGTGATGGAAAGGTAATCGAGTCAATTATTTCTGAATGACTACTTGATTGATTTGCAAATCTGTCCACACTCTGGCCACACTCACTATTAAAAATAATTTAAATTTTATTTGAGTAAAATAATTAGTGTTGATTTTATTGAAAGATGGTGTCCCGCAAGGATTCGAACCGCGGACCTATTTATTACAAATCAATTGCTCGTGCAGTTCGGCTCGTTGGGATATAATACTAATTCAGCATCACAGAGTCAAAATTAAATATCCGTCTACACTATGACCACAACATAGGAGGATAAATGGAGTCATTCACACGCAAAAGAGGTAAATGGCTCGTATCAATTCGTAGGTCATTTCATAGACCAATCTATAAAAGTTTTATAGCAAAACAAGATGCACAACGTTGGGCTAGAGAAACTGAACGCTTGATTGAGATAGGTCAGTTTTTAGATATGACAGAAGCAAACAAGACTACATTTAAAGCATTACTTGAACGTTATGAGTGTAAGTTGTTTTCTAAATTTAAATATCGTTGATAAACCTCATCAATAACTTATAATGGTCCTAAATAATTAAAGGAGAGTAAAGCATGTTAAAAATAAATAGTATGTGCCCTGATTTTCAATGCAAAACAACTGAAGGAGATATTTCTTTTCACGAATGGTTAGGTGACAGTTGGGGAGTTATATTTTCACATCCAAAAGATTTTACACCAGTTTGTACAACAGAACTTGGAGCTTTAGGTTTGATGAAAGCTGATTTTGATAAAAGAAACGTCAAAGTTATTGGTTTAAGTGTTGATGGAGTAGAGGATCACAAAAAGTGGCTTGAAGATATAAAAGATGTATCTGGCAGTAAACCTGATTATCCAATTATTGCTGACGAAGATTTAAAGGTTGCAAAATTATTCAATATGTTAGAAGGCGACGCAGGAACAACATCAATGGGAAGAACTGCAGTTGATAATGAAACAGTTAGAACTATTTTTGTTATAAGACCTGATAAAAGAATTGGTCTTTACCTAACTTATCCAATGGCAACAGGAAGAAATTTCTCAGAAATCTTAAGAGCAATAGACTCTATGCAGCTTACCGCAAAACACAGAGTTGCAACTCCTGCCAATTGGAAAAAAGGTGAAGATGTTGTTATTTTGCCAGCTGTTAAAGATGAAGAAGCAAAAAAAATATATCCTGATGGATGGGAAACTGTAAAACCTTATTTAAGAAAGGTTCCAGATCCTTCTAAATAAATTGGATAAAGATATTTTAAACCAACAATCTCAGCATTGGGAAAAAAATTTCTCAAATAAGCCTGAGATGTTTGGTTTAGAACCAAGCTACCCTGTAAAAAAAGCCCTTAAAATTTTTAAAGAAAATAATTTAAGAAATGTTATCGAGTTAGGTGCAGGTCTTGGAAGAGATAGTATTTACCTAGGAAAAAATTCAATAAACTTAACTGCCTTAGACTATAGTGAAAATGGTCTTAAAATTCTTGATCAGAAAATAAAAAATGAAAATTTATCTTCATCAGTTTCAACTTTAAAATTTGATATAAGAGATAATTTACCTTTTGAAAATAATTCCATTGATGCATGCTATTCTCATATGCTTTATTGTATGGCATTTACATTTGATGAACTGATTAAACTCAACAACGAAATCAAAAGAGTTTTAAAACCTGGTGGAATGAATATTTATACAGCAAGAAATACTGATGATGGAGATTATAAAAAAGGAATACATCGAGGTGAGGATCTTTATGAGATAGATGGCATTATAATTCACTTTTTTTCAGAAAAAACGATTAAAAATTTAATGAATGGATACGAAAATTTATTAATTGAATATTTTGAGGAAGGTTCATTTCCTAGAAAACTATTTTTTGTTTGTAATAAAAAAATTAATTAAAGGTAATGACTATTGTCTTCATTTACTGCCAAGGAACTATGACATATTCAAATGGTTCAAAATATGTTGGGCAATGGCTTAATTCTAATAAGCATGGTCAAGGAACTTTTACAACAAACGAAGGTGTAATCTATGCAGGTAAATGGGAAAATGATAACTTAAATGTAGAAGCAACCATAACATCTACTGAAGGTAATACTGTAAAAGGTTTTTTAAAGACGGAAAATTTATTAAAGAAATAAAAGATTTATAAAAAAGTGACTACTTGATTGGTCTACAAATTTGTTCACACACTGACCACACTTAATGTTAAAAATTAATCAATTTTTTATTTTGCAAAAATAATAAGTGTTGATTTTGTTGAGTGATGGTGCCCCCGCACGGATTCGAACCGCGGACCTATTGATTACAAATCAATTGCTCTACCAACTGAGCTACAAGGGCATGCGCAATAACTATTAATTATTTTTATAATAATCAACTCTTTTTTTTTAAATAACTTAAATGGTGAAACACAATTGCAGCACTATTTGAGATATTTAGACTTTCAATATCATTATTTATATCTATTTTTACAAAAAAATCAGCGTATTTACCTGTGTGCTCTTTCATGCCAAAACCTTCAGATCCAAACAAAAGAACATTTTTTCCTTCCCATTTGACGTCAGTAAAATTTTTTTCACCTCTTGAGTCAAAACCATAAACCCAAAAATTTTTTTCTCTTAAATTTTTAAGTGTAGAATTAATATTAGATACTTTAAAAATATTTAAATGTTCCATGCATCCACTTGCTGATTTATACATCAGTTTACTATCATCTGGAAAATGTCTTTCCTTTACAATCAATCCATCAATATCAAAAGATGCAGCACTTCTTATTAATGAGCCAATATTTCTTGGATCAGTTACTTCATCTAAACATACAAAAGTACAATCTTTTTTTTCTTTTATGAATTCCTTAAGGTCAGGTTGATCAAGATGTTCAACCTCTGCAATGTATCCATTATGCATCAATTGTTCTTTTGAAGTGTATTTGTCTAATTCTTTTTTTGATTTAAAGTAGATTTTTACGTCTTCCAAAACATTTTGTCTTGGGTTTTTTTTATGAATATTTTTCTTCGCATCTTCAGTTAAAAATACTCTTAAAACTTTTCTATTTGGATTTCTTAGAGCTTCTATAACAGCATGTTGACCAGCAATAAAAAAGGACGATTTATTCATAAATTTAATACAATTTTACACGTTTTTTTGAATATTTTCTTATTAAATCACGTGTTGCATTTGCATAAATAAAATATATAAAACGCATGTTGTTTGAAGCTTTATTGAACAGGGGACACTTCCCCAAAGGAGGGGTTCCAGAGCGGTCAAATGGGGCGGGCTGTAAACCCGTTGACTTCGGTCTTCGAAAGTTCGAATCTTTCCCCCTCCACCATTCAATAAAATTTTAATAACGTGGAGTGTTACTCTTGGGGTTGTGCGGGTGTAGTTCAATGGTAGAACGCTAGCCTTCCAAGCTGGATGTAAGGGTTCGATTCCCTTTACCCGCTCCAAGAAAAAGAAATTATTAATGAAAACAAAAACTGAGGTAAAAAAGTAATGTCAAAAGAAAAATTTGTTAGAAGTAAACCCCACTGTAACATTGGGACTATTGGTCATGTCGACCATGGTAAAACAACTCTTACTGCAGCTATTACAAATGTATTAGCAGAGGCTGGTGGTGGAACTGCTGTAGCTTATGATCAAATCGATAAAGCTCCAGAGGAAAAAGAAAGAGGAATTACAATTTCAACTGCACACGTTGAATATGAAACAGAAAAAAGACATTATGCTCACGTTGATTGTCCAGGTCACGCCGATTATGTAAAAAACATGATTACTGGTGCTGCACAAATGGATGGAGCTATCCTAGTTGTTAATGCTGCAGATGGTCCTATGCCTCAAACTAGAGAACATATTCTTTTAGGAAGACAAGTTGGAATTCCAGCAATTGTTGTTTACTTAAATAAAGTAGACCAAGTTGATGATAAAGACATGATTGAACTCGTTGAAGAAGAAATTAGAGAACTTTTAACATCTTATAAATATCCTGGAGAAACAACTCCAATAGTTAAGGGTTCAGCTTTAGCAGCTGTAGAAAAAAGAGATGATGAAATTGGAAAAAATTCAATTTTAGAATTAATGAAAGCTGTAGATGAACATATTCCACAACCAGCTAGAGAAGTTGATAAACCTTTCTTAATGCCAGTTGAGGATGTTTTTTCAATTTCTGGAAGAGGAACAGTTGCAACGGGAAGAGTTGAATCAGGTGTAATTAAAACTGGTGAAGAAGTTGAAATTGTTGGGATCAGAGAAACTAAAAAATCAGTTTGTACTGGTGTTGAAATGTTTAGAAAACTTTTAGATTCAGGTGAAGCTGGTGATAACGTTGGTATCTTATTGAGAGGTATTGAAAGAACTGATATCGAAAGAGGACAAGTTCTTTGTAAACCTGGTTCAATTACTCCACATACTAAATTTGAAGCTCAAGCGTATGTACTTAAAAAAGATGAAGGTGGAAGACATACACCGTTCTTTACTAAATACAGACCACAGTTTTATTTTAGAACAACTGATGTAACAGGTGAAGTAGAGTTGCCAGCAGGTACTGAAATGGTAATGCCGGGTGATGATGCTAAATTTACTGTTAAGTTAATTACACCGATTGCCATGGCTGAACAATTAAACTTTGCAATTAGAGAAGGTGGAAGAACTGTTGGAGCAGGAGTAGTAACTAAAATTATAGAGTAACTCTATAAATAGGAGTGTAGCTCAATTGGTAGAGCGCCGGTCTCCAAAACCGGAGGCTGAGGGTTCGAGTCCCTCCGCTCCTGCCAATTAGAGCTTAAAAATTATGAGAAACCCGATTAAATTTATTCAGGAAGTAAAACAGGAGGCATTTAAAGTTTCATGGCCTACGTGGAAAGAGACATTGCAAGGAGCTTTAATGGTGTTTGTAATGGCTGTTGTGATGTCATTATTTTTTCTTCTTTTAGATCAGGTTTTAAAGTTTTTTTTAGAATTACTACTTAAAGTGAGTATTTAATGAAAAATTGGTACATTGTTCAATCACATTCAAGTTTTGAAAACAAAGTGGCTGGCCTAATTAAAGAGGAGGCTGATAAAGCTAAAATTGGTGAAAAATTTGAGGAAATTATTGTTCCAACACACGATGTAACTGAAGTTAAAAGAGGCAAGAGAGTTCAAAGAAAAAAGAAATATTTTCCAGGCTACGTACTTATTAAAAGTGAGATGGATAATAATATTTACCATATGATTAAAAATATAAAGAGAGTGAGTGGTTTTCTTGGGTCTAAAGGAATACCTGTTCCAGTTTCAGATAAAGAAATAGAAAAGATATTAGGTCAAATAAAAGATGGTGTGGCTCAGCCAAAATCTGGTATAGAGTACAGCGTTGGCGAAAAAGTTCAGGTTGTTGATGGTCCTTTTGCATCATTCAGCGGAATGGTGGAAGATATAGATGAAGAAAAGTCTAGACTTAAGGTTTCAGTTTCTATATTTGGACGTCCAACACCAGTAGATTTAGATTATAACCAAGTTGAGAAAGTAAGTTAATGGCAAAAGAAATAAGTGGATTTATAAAATTACAAATAAAAGGTGGTCAAGCAAATCCTGCTCCACCAGTTGGTCCAGCATTAGGTCAGCGTGGTGTTAATATCATGGAATTTTGTAAAGCATTTAACGATAAAACAAAATCAATGGCAGGCAAACCTGTTCCAGTTGAAATAACTGTATATAAGGACAAAAAATTTGATTTTAAAATAAAATCTCCACCAGCATCTTTTTTTATAAAGGAAGCTGTAAAATTAAAAGGTGGTTCAAAAGAACCGGGTAGAAATATTGTTGCAACAATTTCAAAAAAACAATTAGAAGATATTGCTAATCAAAAAATGGCAGATTTAAATGCTCACGATTTAGATGAAGCCATTAAAATTATTGCAGGTTCTGCAAGATCAATGGGTATAGAGGTAAAAGAATAATGGCTTCAAAAAGATATAAAAAATTACCTGAAAATACTAAAGATTTAAATGCAGATGTAATTGAAAAATTATTACCTCGGGTAAAAGAAAACTGTACAACTAAATTTGATGAGTCTTTAGACTTAAGTTTTCAGATTAATAACAAACAAAAGAAAAGTGAAGTAAATATTAGAACAGTAGTAAATTTACCTGGTGGAACTGGTAAAGATGTAAAAGTTGCTGTTGTTTGTGAAGACACTAAAGTTCAAGAAGCAAAAGATGCTGGAGCAGATATTGTTGGTAGTGATGAATTTGTCGAAAAAATTAAAGGTGGTGAATTAAATTTTGAAAAATTAATTTGTACACCTGGTATGATGATCAAACTATCTAAATTAGGAAAAGTTTTAGGTCCAAAAGGATTGATGCCTAATCCAAAACTTGGTTCTGTATCTGAAAATATTAAAGAAGCTGTAACAAACGCGAAATCAGGTCAAGTTGAAATTAGAAATGATAAAGATGGCAACATAGGTGTTAGTATTGGAAAAAAATCCTTTCATGATGATCAGCTATTAAAAAACTTTCATGCAGTATTAGATGCTTTAGAAAAAGAAAAGTCCAACAATACTCTTAAAGGTGATTTAATTAAAAATGCTTTTGTAACCTCAACTATGGGTGTTTCTTACAAAGTTAAATTAGGGAAAGCGATATAGTTATGATGACCAAAGATCAAAAAAAAAATTATATTGCTGAAATGTCAACTCAGTTTGAGAACAGTAAAGCTGTTATGGTTACTCATTATCAGGGATTGACAATGGTTCAACTGGATGAACTAAGAGCTCAGATGAGAGAGCATGGAATAATTTTTAAAATTACTAAAAATAGAATTACTAAATTAGCTCTAGAAAAAACAAAGTGTAAAGATTTGTCTGATTTATTTACAGGACCAACAGCAGTAGCTTTTAGTGAAGACGCAATTATGTCTGCAAGAATTTTGTCTAAATTTGCAAAAGATAACGAAAATCTAAAATTAATTGGTGGAATTATGGATAATGAGGTCTTAGATCAGGCCGGTGTCCAAAATGTAGCAAGTTTACCAACATTAGATGAAGCAAGAGCTAATATTGTTGGTATTTTAAATGCTCCAGCATCTAAATTAGTTAGTATTTTACTTGCATACTCAGAAAAAATGAGTAGTTTATCCGCAGAAAATTCTGAAACACAACCTAAAAAGTAATTAAATATGCCTGACCTTAATAAAATTATTGAAGACCTTTCAAGTTTAACTGTTGCAGAGGCAGCTGAACTATCAAAACAATTAGAAGAAAAGTGGGGTGTAACTCCAATGGCAGCAGCAGCTCCAGCAGCAGCAGCCGGTAGCGCAGCTCCAGCAGAAGATAAAGACGATTTTACAATCATGCTTATGTCAGCAGGTGAGAAAAAAATCAATGTTATCAAAGAAGTTAGAGCAGCAACTTCATTAGGTTTAAAAGAAGCTAAAGATCTTGTAGAGGGGGCACCAAAAGAAGTCAAATCTGGTGTAAACAAAAAAGAAGCTGAAGAAATCAAGGCTAAGTTAGAAGCTGCAGGCGCAAAAGTAGAACTTAAATAAATTAATAAGAAAGAATTCAGATACTGATTATTTTTAATCAGTATTAATAAATATAGATGCAATTATCCTTTACTGAAAAGAAAAACATTAGAAAAAGTTTTGGTAAACTAAAAGAAAGTTTATCTATTCCAAACCTTATTGAAGTACAAAAAAATTCTTACAAAGAATTAACGGAGTTTTATTCTGAGGCAGAACTAACAAAAGGTTTCGATAGAGTATTTAAAAGTATATTTCCTATTGAAGATTTAAACGATAAGGCAACATTGGAATATGTTTCTTATAGATTGGATAAGCCAAAATTTGATGTTGAAGAATGCATAACTAGAGGTCTAACTTATTCATCTGCACTTAAATGTACATTAAGATTAGTTGTTTATGAAATTGATCAAGACAACAATACTAAAGATATTTTATCAGCAAAAGAGCAAGAAGTTTATATGGGTGAAGTTCCAATGATGACAAACAGTGGTACTTTCATCACTAACGGAGTTCAAAGAGTTGTAGTTAATCAAATGCATAGAAGTCCAGGTGTATTTTTTGATCATGATAAAGGAAAAACCCATGCAAGCGGTAAACTATTATTTAATTGTAGAGTAATTCCAAATAGAGGATCTTGGTTAGATTTTGAGTATGACGTAAAGGATTTTTTATACTTTAAGATTGATAGAAAAAAGAAAATTTTTGCTTCAACATTATTATTAGCGCTTGGATATTCAAAAGCTGAGATCGTAGATGAGTTTTATGCCAATGAACAATATACTTTTGATCCAAAAACTGAAAAATGGAAAACTAAATTTAATCCCGAAAACTACAAAGCTAAAAATTTATCTGAAGAGGTAATTAATGCTAAAACAGGAGAAGTTGTAATTAAATTAGGTGATAAAATTAATTTTTTAAATGCAAAAAAATTAGCAAATGATGGTTTAAAAGATATTTTAGTTTCAAAAGAGTCTTTATTTGGTAAATTTTTGCATAGAGATGTTAAGGTCACTGATGAAGAAGAAGGAGTATTTAAAATTGGAACTGAGCTTAACGAAACAATAATTCAACAAATTTTAGATGCAAATATCCATTCATTACAAATATCAGTAACAAATTCTATTAATAAAGGACCCTATTTATTAACCACAATCCTAAACGACAAAAATAATTCTAAAGATGAAGCTATTACTGAAATTTATAAAATGCTAAGACCTGGAGAACCACCTACAATTGAAATAGCTACACAAATATTTAATAATTTGTTCTTCAGTTCTGATAGATACGACTTATCAGATGTTGGAAGAGTTAAAATGAATTCAAGATTAAATCAAGATTGTTCAGATAAAATAACTATTTTAAGAAACGATGACATTATTGCGATAGTTCATAAAATGCTAGATCTAAGAGACGGTAAGGATGATGTTGACGATATTGATCACCTGGGAAATAGAAGAGTTAGATCTGTTGGTGAATTGGTAGAAAACCAGGCGAGAATTGGTGTTTACAGAATGGAAAGAGCTATTAAAGAAAAGATGACAACTCTTGATGTTGAGTCAGCCATGCCTCAAGATTTAATTAATGCAAAACCATTAACAGTTTCATTAAAAGATTTTTTTGCAAGTTCGCAACTTTCTCAATTTATGGATCAAACAAATCCATTGTCTGAAATTACTCACAAAAGAAGAGTTTCAGCCTTAGGCCCTGGAGGATTGACAAGAGAAAGAGCTGGATTTGAAGTACGAGACGTACACCCAACTCACTACGGAAGAATTTGTCCAATTGAAACACCTGAAGGTCCAAATATTGGTTTGATTAACAGTTTATCAACTTATGCGAAGATTAATAAGTATGGGTTTATTGAAAGTCCGTACAAGAAAGTAAAAGATGGAGTAGTTCAAGATAATGTTGTGTATTTATCTGCAATGGAGGAAACAAAATTCACTATTGCTCAAGCAAATACGAAATTAGATAAAAATGGAAAAATTATTGAAGAATTAGTTTCTTGTAGACAAAATCTAAACTTTTTATTAGCAAAACCAGATACAATTGATTATATCGATGTATCACCTAAACAACTTGTATCAGTTGCAGCATCATTAATTCCATTTTTAGAAAATGATGATGCTAACAGAGCTTTAATGGGGTCTAATATGATGAGACAAGCTGTTCCTTTATTAAAACCTGAATCACCACTAGTTGGTACCGGTATTGAAAGTGATGTAGCATTAGACTCAGGTGTAACTATTGTTTCTAAAAGAGATGGAATTGTTGATAAAATTGATGGTAAAAGAATTGTAATCAAAGCTACTGAAGAAACTGATTTTTCTAAATCAGGAGTAGATATTTACAACCTTCAAAAATTTAAAAGATCAAATCAGAACACTTGTATTAATCAAAAACCATTGGTTAGAGTTGGCGATAAAGTTAAAACCGGAGATATTATCGCTGACGGCCCATCAACTAAATTAGGTGAATTAGCATTAGGTAAAAACGTAACTGTAGCATTCATGCCTTGGCAAGGATATAATTTTGAGGACTCTATTTTAATTTCTGAAAGATGTGTAACAGATGATGTATTTACTTCAGTTCACATTGTCGAATACGAAATTATGGCTAGGGACACTAAATTAGGTGAAGAAGACATAACTAGAGACATTCCAAATGTTAATGAAGAGGCATTAAAAAATCTTGATGAGTCAGGAATAGTTTATATTGGCGCAGAAGTTAATGCAGGAGATATACTTGTAGGAAAAGTTACTCCAAAAGGGGACTCAGCTTCAGGTCCAGAGGAAAAATTATTAAGATCAATATTTGGTGAAAAAGCTATAGATGTTACTGATACTTCTTTAAGAATGTCTAGAGGAAGTAGTGGGACAGTTGTTGATGTTAGGGTATTTAATAGACATGGTATTGAAAAAGATGAAAGATCTATCACTATTGAAAGAGCTGAAATAGAACAAGTACAACAGGACAAAATAGTGGAAGAAGAAATTTTAGAGAGAAGTATTAAGCAAAGAGCATCTCAATTTTTATCAGGATCGTCTGTAACTAAAAAAGTTAAAGATTTATCAGAAGGTACAAAACTAGATTTTGAGACAATTGATAAGCTATCTATTAATGATGTATTTAAAATCACAGTTGGAAATGTAAATGATGAAGCAACACTTGCTCAACTTAAAGATCAGTACAATAAAGCCAAACAAGATATAACAGAGAGATTTGAAGATAAAGTTTTAAAAATCAGAAGTGGTGATGATTTGCTTCCAAGTGTAATGAAAATGGTAAAAGTTTTTGTTGCTATCAAAAGAAGATTAAGACCAGGTGATAAAATGTCAGGAAGACATGGTAACAAAGGTGTTGTTAGTAAAATTGTACCTGTTGAAGATATGCCTTACCGAGAAGATGGAAGACCAGTTGATATAGTATTAAATCCACTTGGTGTACCTAGTAGGATGAATGTTGGTCAAATTTTAGAAACTCACCTTGGCTGGGCTTGTAAAGAATTTGGTGAAGAAGTTAAAAAACTTGTTAATGAGAATAATAAAAAGATAGAAAAAACTGAGAAAATATCGAAATTTTTAAAATCTGTTTATGGAGAAGAAATTTTTAATGAAAAAGTAGAAAAACTAAGCAAACCTGAATTTAAAGATTTATGTGAAAATTTACAAAATGGAATAGCCATTTCAACACCAGTGTTTGATGGTGCTAAAGAAAAAAATGTTACAGACATGTTGGAATTAGCAAAATTACCAGGTTCAGGACAAACATATTTATGGGATGGTAGAACAGGTGAAAAGTTTGATAGACCAGTAACTGTTGGAATTATTTACATGCTAAAACTCCACCACTTAGTAGAAGATAAAATTCATGCTAGATCAACAGGACCCTATAGTTTAGTTACACAGCAACCATTAGGTGGAAAAGCTCAACTTGGTGGTCAAAGATTTGGAGAAATGGAAGTATGGGCTCTTGAAGCTTATGGCGCTTCTTATACTTTGCAAGAAATTCTAACTGTTAAATCTGATGATGTTGCAGGTAGAGTTAAAGTATATGAAACTATCGTTAAAGGTGAAGAAAACTTTGAGTCTGGAATTCCAGAATCATTTAACGTGTTAGTTAAAGAGATTAAATCATTAGCATTAAACGTGGAGCTTAACTAATATGAAAAAAGAGTTAACAGATTTATTTAAAAATACTGAAATATCTGAAGCTCAAAACTTTAATAGCATAAAGATATCATTAGCTAGTCCTGAGAAGATAAAATCCTGGACATTTGGAGAAATTAAAAAGCCTGAAACTATAAATTATAGAACCTTTAGACCTGAAAAAGATGGTTTATTTTGTGCAAGAATTTTTGGGCCAATCAAAGACTATGAATGTTTGTGTGGAAAATACAAACGTATGAAATTTAGAGGAATTATCTGTGAAAAATGTGGTGTTGAGGTAACTAAGTCAAATGTTCGTAGAGAAAGAATGGGACATATTAACCTTGCAACTCCTGTAGCACACATTTGGTTTTTAAAATCTTTACCTAGTAGAATTGCTCTTGCAGTTGATATGAAACTTAAAGAAATTGAAAGAGTTTTATATTTTGAAAATTTTATTGTAATAGAACCTGGTTTAACAGGACTACAAAAAAATCAACTTTTAAATGAAGAAGAATTAGCCAAATATCAAGACGAGTTTGGTGAAGAGTCTTTTACAGCAGGAATAGGCGCTGAGGCAGTTCTAGAAATGCTTAAGAATTTAGATTTAGAGCAAGAAAGAAAAAATTTAGTAAGTTTTATTAAAGAGACAAAATCAAAAGTTAACGAAGAAAGAGCTATTAAGAGATTAAAGCTTTTAGAATCATTTATTGAAACAGGTCAAAAACCAGAATGGATGATTTTAACAGTTGTACCTGTAATTCCACCTGAACTAAGACCTTTAGTTCCATTAGATGGTGGAAGATTTGCAACATCAGACTTAAATGATCTTTACAGAAGAGTTATTAACAGAAATAACAGATTAAAAAGATTAATGGACCTTAAAGCTCCAGATATAATTGTTCGTAATGAAAAACGAATGCTTCAAGAATCTGTAGATGCATTATTTGATAATGGTAGAAGAGGAAGAGTAATTACTGGTACTGGTAAAAGACCCCTTAAATCATTAGCTGAAATGCTTAAAGGTAAGCAAGGAAGATTTAGACAAAACTTATTAGGAAAAAGGGTAGATTATTCAGGAAGATCTGTAATTGTTGTAGGACCAGATCTTAAACTTCATGAATGTGGATTGCCTAAAAAAATGGCATTAGAATTGTTTAAACCTTTTCTTTATGCAAGATTGAATAAACTTGGTTTAGCTTCAACAATCAAACAAGCAAAAAAATTAGTTGAAAAAGAGACAAATGCTGTTTGGGATGCTCTAGAATTAATTGTTAGAGAGCACCCTGTAATATTAAACAGAGCTCCAACTCTTCACAGACTAGGCGTACAAGCATTTGAACCAAAATTAATTGAAGGTGATGCAATTGAGTTACACCCTTTAACTTGTGCAGCTTTTAATGCTGATTTTGATGGTGATCAAATGGCAGTTCACGTTCCTTTAAGTTTAGAGGCTCAATTAGAAGCTAGAATTTTGATGCTATCAACAAATAATATTCTTTCGCCATCTAATGGTAAGCCAATTATTGTACCAAGTCAGGATATGATTTTAGGTATTTATTATCTTTCTCAAGATCCTTTAACTGATAAACCAGCAGGATATTTTGTAGATGTTGATGCAATTGAATTTGCTTTAGCTTCAGGTCAAATAAAAGTCCACAGCACAATTATCTCAAGAATAGAAACAGTAGATGAAAATGGAAATAAAAAATATGAAAAATATACATCCACAGCAGGAAGATTCTTGTTAGCTAACCTGCTTCCAAAAAATAATAATATTAAATTTTCTTTAGTTGATAGATTACTTCCTAAAAAAGTTGTTTCAGAAATCATTGATATAGTCTTTAGATTCTGTGGTCAAAAAACTACAGTTATATTCTGTGATAAACTAAAAGATTTAGGATTTAAACACGCATTTAAAGCTGGTATATCTTTTGGAAAAGATGATTTAGTAATTCCAGAAAGTAAAACTCAACTTATTGATAACACAAAAAAATTAATTGCTGATTACGAAACTCAATACGCAGAAGGTTTAATTACTAGAGGTGAAAAATACAATAAAGTTGTTGATGCTTGGTCTAAATGTACTGATAGTGTTGCAGGTGAAATGATGAAAGGTATTTCAGCAACTGAAAAAACTGAGGAAGGTCTTAAAATTAATTCAGTTTATATGATGGCAGATAGCGGTGCTAGAGGATCAGCAGCACAGATGAAGCAACTAGCAGGTATGAGAGGATTAATTGCAAAACCTTCAGGTGAGATTATTGAAAGTCCAATCATATCAAATTTTAAAGAGGGTTTAACTGCATTAGAGTATTTCAATTCTACACACGGAGCAAGAAAAGGTCTTGCAGATACAGCGCTAAAAACAGCAAGTTCCGGATATTTAACAAGAAGACTTTGTGATGTAGCTCAAGATTTAACTATTACAAAAGTAAAATGTGAAAATCCAGGTTTTATTGAACTTTCAGAAATTTTAGAAGGTGGAAACGTTATTGTTAGTTTATCTGAAAGAGCTTTAGGTAGAGTTACTGCAGCTGATGTTAAAAATCCATTAACAGGTGAAGTAGTTGTAAAAAAATCAGAAATGATTGATGAAGCAGGTTGTGATTTAATTGATGCAGCTGGTGTTAAATCTATAAAAGTTTACTCAGTAATGACGTGTAGTTCAAAAGAAGGTGTTTGTTCAACTTGTTATGGTAGAGATCTATCTAGAGGTAAAATGGTGCATGTTGGTGAGGCGATAGGTATGATATCTGCTCAATCAATTGGTGAACCTGGAACACAGTTAACAATGAGAACTTTTCACGTTGGTGGTACAGCCTCAGTAAAGCAAGATTCTCAAATTGTAAGTAAAAGCGATGGAACTCTTAAAATTATAAATTCTAATATTTTAGAGGATTCTAAGAAAAATTTGATTGTAATGGGTAGAAATACTCAGCTTTCAATTGAAGATGATAATGGAGTTCAAATAGCAGTATATAAAGTGGCTTATGGATCAAAATTATTTTTTAATAATGGTGATAAAATTAAAGCAAATACTAAAATTTGTGAATGGGATCCTTACACAACACCAGTTATAGCTGAAAAAAGTGGTACAGCAAGTTTTGTTGATTTAATTGATGGTGTTTCAATACAAGAAACTACAGATGATGCTACTGGTATCTCATCAAAATCTGTGATTGATTGGAGAGCACAATCAAAGAGTACGGATTTAAAACCTAGAATTACTTTAAGAGATGAAAAAGGGAATGTAATAAAAAAAGCTGATGACAATGAAGCAAGATATTATTTAGTACCAGACTCAATTCTTTCTATTAAAGACGGGCAAAAAGTTTTTGCTGGAGATGTAATTGCTAGACTTCCAAAAGAAACTACAAAAACAAAAGATATAACCGGAGGTCTTCCAAGAGTTGCAGAATTATTTGAGGCAAGAAAAGCAAAAGATAGCGCAATTATAGCTGAAAATGATGGCCAAGTAGTTTTTGGAAAAGAAGTAAGAGGTAAACAGAGAGTATCAATTGTTCCAGAAGATGGCGCGGAAGCTTCAAACTATTTAATACCAAAAGGGAAACATATAAATTTCAACCCAGGCGAAAGAATTCAAAAGGGTGAATATTTATTGGATGGTCAACCATTACCTCATGACATACTTAGAATTTTAGGAATTAAAGAATTAACTGAATATTTTGTTAATCAAGTTCAAGAAGTATATAGATTGCAAGGTGTAATCATTAATGACAAACATATTGAAACAATCTTAAGACAAATGCTTAAAAAAGTTGAAGTTAAAGTTTCAGGTGATTCAAGTTATTTGCCTGGTGAAGTAATTGATCGAATTAAATTTGATAATGTGAATGAAAAACTTGTTGCTGAAGGCAAAACACCAGCAGTTGGAGAGAGAGTTTTAATGGGTATTACTAAAGCTTCATTACAAACTGAGTCTTTCATTTCAGCTGCATCATTCCAAGAGACAACAAGAGTTCTAACAGATGCTGCAATTAAGGGTAAAGTTGATCCATTAAACGGATTAAAGGAAAACGTAATTGTTGGTAGATTAGTTCCGGCTGGTACTGGAAACATTAAGAACAAATGGAATAAAAAAGCTCTTGAAGACGACAATAATTTTATAGCTGAACAAGACAAAATTGAGTCAACAGAAGCTACAGAAACACCAGCAAATTAGTCATAAATATCCCTTAATAATTGAAGTTTTAGTTTGACAAAGTCAAATTAATAAGTATTTTGGCGATATTTTTGGTTGGAATGTAGTACCTGCTAATAGTACTAAACGCTGCCACAAAATAACCTGTCAGTTATTTTCATCAAAAATAAATTAATTAATTAATTAAAAAAAATTTTTATGCCAACTATTAACCAGTTGTTAAGAAAAAAAAGAATTAAACAAGTTTCTAGGAACAAAGTTCCAGCATTACAAAAGCAACCTTTAAAAAGAGGAGTTTGTGTAAAGGTTTACACAACAACTCCAAAAAAACCTAACTCAGCTTTAAGAAAAGTTGCGAGAGTTAGACTTTCAAATGGCTTTGAAGTAACTGCTTATATTCCAGGAGAAGGACATAACTTACAAGAACACTCTGTAGTTTTAATCAGAGGTGGAAGAGTTAAAGATTTACCTGGTGTTCGTTATCATATTTTAAGAGGTAATCTTGATACACAAGGTGTAGCCAATAGAAAAAAAAGAAGATCGTTGTACGGAACTAAAAAAGGTAAATAATGTCTAGAAAAAAAACTCAACCAAAAAAAAATATTGTTCCTGATCCAAAATTTAATTCAACAGTAATACCAAAATTAATAAATAACATCATGTACGATGGTAAAAGAGGTGTTGCAGCCAAGATAGTATATGATGCAATTGAAAAGATTAAAACAAAATCAAAAGATGAACCAATAAATATTTTTAACGAGGCAATCAATAATATTAAACCGACTGTTGAAGTTAGATCTAGAAGGGTAGGTGGGGCAACTTATCAAGTACCTGTTGAAGTAAAAAGTAAAAGAGCTCAAGCTTTAGCAATTAGATGGTTGGTAGACTCAGCAAGAAAAAGAAAAGATAAACATATGTCTGATAAGATATTTAATGAACTTTTTGATGCTTATGAAAAAAAAGGTGCTGCAGTCAAAAAAAGAGAGGATGTGCATAAAATGGCAGAGTCAAATAAAGCATTTGCACATTTTAGGTGGTAAAAAATTATGGCTAGATCTCATACATTAGAAAAATACAGAAACATTGGGATCATGGCTCATATAGATGCTGGTAAAACCACAACCACTGAAAGAGTTTTATATTATACTGGTAAAAGTCATAAAATTGGTGAAGTACACGATGGTGCTGCAACAATGGATTGGATGGAGCAGGAGCAAGAAAGAGGAATTACAATAACCTCTGCAGCTACTACTTGTTTTTGGAATGATCATAGAATCAATATAATCGATACTCCTGGTCACGTAGATTTTACTATTGAAGTAGAAAGATCACTAAAAGTATTAGATGGAGCTGTGGCTGTTTTTGATGGTGTTGCAGGTGTTGAGCCTCAATCTGAAACAGTATGGAGACAAGCAGATAAATACAAAGTTCCAAGAATATGTTTTGTTAATAAATTGGACAGAACTGGAGCAGATTTCTTTAGATGTGTGGATATGATTAGAGATAGGCTTGGAGCAAAACCATTAGCATTACAAGTTCCTATTGGCTTAGAAGCCTCATTAACTGGTGTTGTAGATCTAGTAAAAATGAAAGCTCAGGTCTGGAAAAACGAAGCATTAGGAGCTGAGTGGGAATATAAAGATATACCAGATGATTTAAAAGAAATTTCTCAAAAATATAGGACTGAATTAGTAGAGACAGCTGTTGAACAAGATGAAAATCTTATGGAAGCTTATTTGAATGGTGATGAGATTAAGGAAGAGGATTTAAATAAATGCATTAGAAAAGGTACTTTAAATTTCAGTTTTGTACCTGTTTTAACCGGTTCAGCATTTAAAAATAAAGGGGTTCAACCATTACTAGATGCTGTTGTGAACTATTTACCAAGCCCAGTAGATATAGGATCTATCAATGGAACTAAATTAGTTAGTGATGAAGAAGTTGAGATGAAATTTGAAGACAGTGCCCCATTTTCAGCTTTAGCATTTAAAGTTGCCAATGACCCTTTTGTTGGATCATTAACTTTCATAAGAGTTTATTCTGGAACAATTAAAACTGGTACGGCTGTATTTAATTCTTCAAAAGAAAAAGAGGAAAGAGTTGGAAGAATGTTGTTAATGCACGCAAATTCTCGAGAAGATATTAAAGAAGCAAATGCAGGTGATATTGTTGCATTAGCTGGTTTAAAAAATACAATAACCGGTCATACTTTATGCGATAAAGATAATCCAGTCCTACTAGAACCTATGGAATTCCCAGAACCAGTAATTGAAATTGCTGTTGAACCAAAAACAAAAGCTGACCAAGAAAAAATGGGAGAAGCATTAGGAAGACTTGCTGCAGAAGATCCTTCATTTAGAGTTACATCAGACGAAGAGTCAGGTCAAACAATTATAAAAGGTATGGGTGAACTTCACTTGGATATAATTGTTGATAGAATGAAAAGAGAATTTAAAGTTGAAGCTAATGTTGGAGCTCCTCAAGTAGCATACAGGGAAACATTAGAAAACGCATCCGAAGTAGAATATACACACAAGAAACAAAGTGGTGGTGCAGGACAATTTGCAAAAGTTAAATTATTAGTTGAACCTCAAGAACCAGGTGCAGGAAGATTAGTAGAAAGTAAAATTAAGGGTGGAGCCATACCTAAAGAATTTATTCCAGGAGTAGAAAAAGGTATTGAAACAGTATCTGATGGTGGAATTTTAGCTGGATTTCCAATGATAGATTATAAAGTTACAATATTAGATGGTCTGCATCATGATGTTGATTCAAGTGTTCTAGCTTTTGAACTAGCTAGTAGAGCATGTTTCAAAGAAGCTTGTACAAAAGGAACATTGAAATTATTAGAACCGGTTATGAGAGTTGAAGTGGTTACACCAGAGGACTACATGGGAGATGTTATTGGTGATTTAAATAGTAGAAGAGGTCAGATAAGTACTCAAGAACAAAGAGGAAATGCTACAGTAATAACTGCAATGGTACCTCTCGCTAATATGTTTGGATATATTAATAATTTAAGATCTATGTCTCAAGGTAGAGCTCAATATTCAATGTTTTTTGATCATTACTCAAAAGTTCCTCAGAATGTTCAAGACGAAGTAACTAAAAAGATTGCAGGGTAATTATGGAAAAACAAAATATTAGAATTAAACTCAGAGCCTATGATAACAAAATTTTAGATGCTTCTACTGAAGAAATAGTCAATACCGTAAAAAGAACTGGCGCAACTATCAAGGGTCCAATTCCATTACCCACAAGAATTGAGAGATATACAGTATTAAGATCACCTCATATTGATAAAAAAAGTAGAGAACAATTTGAGTCAAGGACTCACAAAAGATTAATAGATATTATTGAACCTACACCACAAACAGTAGAAGCATTAATGAAATTAGATTTGGCATCAGGTGTAGATGTGGAGATTAAAATTTAGTTATGACTGAAATAGCTTTAATTGGAAAAAAAATTGGTATGACAAGAGAGTTTTATAAAACTGGTCAATTGGTACCTGTTACAGTATTAAAAGTTGAAAAAGCCAGAGTTGTTGAAGTTATTCATGAAGAAAAACGTGGATATAAAGCAGTTCAACTTGGATATGGAAAAATTAAAAACTCAAAATTAACAAAAGCAATGAAGGGATTTTTTGCAAAGAAAAATACCGAAGCTAAAAAAAAACTTAAAGAATACAGAGTTAAAGATACAGAAGCATACAAAGAAGGAAATGAGTTTGGACTTGAAATTTTTAAAGATATTAAATTTGTGGACACCAGATCAAAAACTATAGGAAAAGGCTTTGCAGGTGCTATGAAAAGATGGAATTTTGGAGGTTTAAGAGCAAGTCACGGTGTATCTATTTCTCATAGAGCTCATGGATCAACGGGACACAGTCAAGATCCTGGTAAAGTATTTAAAGGGAAAAAAATGGCTGGTCACATGGGTGACAGATTAAGAACAATGTTAAATATTGAAATTATTAAAACAGATTTAGAAAATGAGTTGCTATATCTAAAGGGTTCAATACCAGGATCTAAAAATACGGAGGTATTTGTTAGAAAATCAGTAAAAAATATTAACAAAATGACTGTTTCTGAAAAAATAGTAGCTGCTGAAGAAGCAAAAAAAACACCAGATAAAAAGAAAAAATAATGAAATTAGAAAAATTAAGCATTGATGGAAAAAAAGATACTATTGAAGTATTAGATAAAATTTTTTCAGCAAAAATTAATAATAAACTTGTAAGCAGTGTTTTGTATAAAACAAATGCAAATTACAAAGGTAGACATGCGAAAACAAAACAACAAAATGAAGTTAGTGGCCCAACATCTAAAATTTATGCTCAAAAGGGCACAGGTGGAGCAAGACACGCAAGTAGAAAAGCACCAATCTTTGTTGGTGGTGGTATAGCTCATGGTCCTAAGGGTGAGCTTGCTTATAAAAAAAGAAAATTAAATAAAAATGAAAAAAAATTAAGTGTTGCATCATTAATTACTGAAAAAAATAAGCACAAAAATTTATTAATTATTAATGATTTCAGTTCTGAAATTAAAAAAACTAAAGAAATGAATGCGATTATTCAAAAATTAGAAATTACAAATTCATTAATTATACTTGATAAAATTTCTAAAGAAAAAATTGAAAAATCAGCAAGAAATATCCCAAATATCAAAGTGACAGATGTAAATCACTTTAGCTCTTATGACATAATAAAATTTAAAAAAGTTGTTTTTACTGAGAGTTCAGTGAAAGAACTAGAAAAGCGATATTCATAAAATGGAAAAAATACATTTATACGATAAAATTATTTCTCCTATGGTGACTGAAAAATCAACCAATCTATCGGAGCAGAATAAAGTAGTTTTCAAAGTTCCAGCCGGTGCTGACAAAGTAAATTTAAAAAAAAATATAGAAAAAATTTTTAAAGTCAATGTTACTAAAATTAATATTATTAATAAGCAAAATAGGACAAAGATTACTAGAGGAAAAAAGGTAAAAGTATCAGGTTTTAAAAAAGCAATAATAACACTTAAAAAAGGTCAAAGTATTGATCTGACAACAGGTATTTAATAAATGGCATTAAAAACATTTAAACCATATACAAAATCTACTAGAGGAACAATTCTAGTTGATAGAACTGGTCTTTGGAAAGGCAAGCCCTTTAAATCACTTGTATCACCAAAAAACGCAATGAAGGGAAGAAATAATAATGGTCATATCACATCAATAAACAGATCTGGTGGACATAAAAAAATGTATAGACATGTCGATTTTTACAGAAAAAAATTTGATATGGAAGCTATTGTTGAAAGAATTGAATATGATCCAAATAGATCTTGTTACATAATGTTGGTAAAGTTTGATGATGGCTCACACGCTTATTATTTAGCACCTCAAAAAATTAAAGCTGGTGATAAAATAGAAAATGGATCAAAAAAAGAGATTAAAGTTGGAAATTGTATGCCGCTTCAGGATATTCCAGTAGGAATAAATATTCATAATGTTGAAATTCAACCTGGTGCAGGAGGAAAAATCGCAAGATCAGCAGGCTCATCTGTAACTATTAGTGGTTTAGATGGAAATTACAGTTTAATAAAATTAGCTTCAGGTGAAGTTAGAAAAATAGACTCTAGATCATTAGCAACAATAGGTATTTTAAGTAACCCAGATCAAAAAAATATTAAAATTGGTAAAGCTGGAAGATCAAGATGGTTAGGGAGAAAACCACATACTAGAGGAGTAGTTAAAAACCCAGTAGATCACCCGCATGGTGGTGGTGAAGGTAAATCTGCTGGTGGTAGACATCCTGTATCTCCTACAGGTCAATCTGCAAAAGGATTGAAAACACGAGATAATAAGAGAACAGATAAATTTATAGTTAAAAGAAGAAATAAAAGGAAGGATACTAAGTAATGGCTAGAGCAGTATGGAAAGGACCTTTTGTTGAAGAAAGTTTAATGAAAAAAGTTGATAAATATAAAGATGATCCAAAAAAAATACCCATTAAAACTTGGTCTAGAAAATCAACAGTTCTTCCAGATTTTGTTGGAGTTAGTTTTCAAATTTATAATGGTAAAAAGTTTATTCCAATTACGATTTCGGAGGACATGGTTGGACATAAATTGGGAGAATTTGCACCAACAAGAACTTTTTATGGTCATACACCAGCAGATAAAAAAGCTAAACCTGCAGAAAAAAAATAATTATGAAAAAAACTAAAAAAAAGAATAGAATAAAAGTAGATACAGTGAAGTCTGTTAATAATAGTATAAGAACTAGTGTTAGAAAACTTAATCCTATTTTAAAAAGTATTGTTGGTAAAAAAGTTGATGTTGCAATTAGAGACCTTCAGTTTTCTGCTAAAAGGATTTCAAATGATATAAGAAAAACAATAAGTTCAGCTGTAGCAAATGCTGAAAATAACTTTCAGTACGATATCGATAACTTAGTAGTTAAAGAAGCATATTGTGGAAAAAAAATAGTAATGAAGAGATTTAGACCAAGAGCAAAAGGAAGAGCAGCTCCTATATTAAAGCCATGGTCAACTGTAACTATAATACTTTCAGAAGTAAAACAAATGGAGAGTCATGGGACAAAAAGTTAATCCAGTAGGTTTCAGATTAGGTGTTAATAGAGGTTGGGACTCTGTATGGTACGCAAAGAAAAAAGATTTTGGTAACTACCTAATAGAAGACTTTAAAATAAGAGAATACATCAAAAAAAATGTAATTAACTCAGGTGTTTCTAAAGTTATGATCGAAAGAACTTCTAATAAGTGTTATGTAACAATTTACACATCAAGACCAGGATTTGTCATTGGTAAAAAAGGTAGCGATATTGATAAAATTAAAAATAATCTCTCAAAATTTACTACTAACGAAGTAGCGCTAAACATTAAAGAAGTTAAAAAACCTGAAACTAATGCATATTTAGTCGCGGAAAATATAGCTCAACAACTTGTAAAAAGAATTTCATACAGAAGAGCAATGAAAAGAGCTATGCAATCATGTATTAGATTAGGTGCTAGAGGAATTAAAGTTTCGGTCAGTGGAAGATTAGGTGGAAATGAAATAGCTAGAACTGAATGGTTAAGAGATGGAAGTATACCTTCGCACACACTAAGAGCAGATATTGATTATGCAGAAGCAGAAGCCCTAACTACATATGGAATTATAGGTATTAAAGTTTGGATTTATAAAGGCGAAGTTTTTGCAAGAGAATTTAGCCAAGAAACAAATAAAATAATATCAAAAGAGGGTAAAGAATAATGCTTCAACCAGTACGAACTAGATGGAGAAAAGCTCATAAAGGTAGAATTCATGGTACTGCTACTCGTGCAAGTTCTATCAATTATGGTGCGTACGCACTTAAAGCTTTACAACCAGAACGTATTACAGGAAAACAAATTGAAGCTGCTAGGGTTGCATTGACTAGACACATGAAGAGACAGGGTAGAGTTTGGACTAGAGTTTTTCCTAACGTGCCAGTTTCAAAAAAACCTATAGAGGTTAGAATGGGAAAAGGCAAAGGAAACCCAGAATTTTTTGCATGTAGAGTTAAACCAGGAAGAATTTTATTTGAAGTTGACGGCGTTTCTGAACAGATATCTAAAGAAGCATTATATAAAGCTTCAGCTAAGCTACCGATTAAAACAAAAATAATTAAGAGGTATGCGTAATGAAAAAACAAGAAATTAAAAAATTAACTAAGGATGAAGTTGTGAAAAATATTGATAAACTAAAAAAAGATCTTTTCAATTTTAGATTTCAAAAAATGAATTCTCAAGTAACAAATCCATCAAAAATTGGTGAAACAAAGAAAACAATAGCAAGATTAAAAACAATATTAAAAGGGAAGATTAATGCCTAAAAAAATTTTAACAGGTGTAGTCATAAGTGACAAACCAAACAAAACAGTGACTGTAATGGTAGAGAGAAAATATTCACATCCAGTTTTGAAAAAAGTAATTAAGGTGAGAAAAAATTATAATGCTCATGATGAAAATAATACTTTTAGAACTGGTGACAAAGTATCAATTATAGAGAGTAAGCCTTTCTCTAAAAATAAAAAATTTCAAGTTGTGGAGAATACAAAATAATGATTGGTGTACAAACTGAATTACAGGTTGCAGATAATACTGGAGCAAAAAGAATAGAGTGCATTAAAGTTCTTGGCGGCTCAAAAAGAAGATATGCAAGTATTGGTGATACTATAGTTATAGCTGTTAAAGAAGCTATACCTAAAGGTAAAGTAAAAAAGGGAACAGTTCATAAAGCTGTTGTAGTAAGAGTAAAAAAAGGTATCCATAGAAACGATGGGTCTAAAGTAAAATTTGATAATAATGCAGCTGTGCTTGTTGATGACAAAGGTGAACCAGTAGGTACAAGAATTTTTGGGCCTGTAACAAGAGAACTTAGAAGTAGAGGACAAATGAAAATAATTTCACTGGCACCGGAGGTTTTATAAAAATGATAAAAAAGGGCTTAAAAGTAAGAGTTTTAACTGGAAAAGATAGAAAAAAAGAAGGTGAAGTGATTGAAATTGACAGAGCAAAACATAGAGCAAAAGTCAAAGAAATCAACATGGTAAAAAAACATGTTAAGACGACTAAAGAAAAAAAAGGTGGAATTGTATCGAAAGAAAGTTTTATTCACTTATCAAATTTAAAATTAATTGACGAAAAAACAGTAAAAAAAACTGAGGCTAAAAAATAATGACACCCAGATTAAAAGAAATTTTTAGTAAAGAAATTCAACCATCTTTAAAAGAAACGCTTGGTCTAAAAAATATTTATATGGCACCTAAAATCGAAAAAATCGTATTAAACATGGGTCTTGGATTAGATGGTGCAGACTCTAAAATTTTAAAAGCATGTGAAGAAGATATGGCAAAAATAACTGGACAAAAACCAGTTATTACAAAATTTAAAAAATCAGTAGCAAACTTTAAGACAAGAAAAGGGTCTAACGCTGGTTTAAAAGTAACTTTAAGAAAAAATAAAATGTATGAGTTTATAGATAGACTTGTAAACATTGCATTACCAAGAATTAAAGATTTTAGAGGACTTTCTTCAAAAGGTTTCGATAAATTTGGCAATTATACTTTCGGGATTAAAGAACATATCATATTTCCAGAAGTAAGCTTTGATAGAGCTGATAAAGTGAGAGGACTAGATATTATAATAGTAATTAAGGCATTAAATAAAGATCATAGTTTTGCTTTATTAGAAAAAATGAATTTTCCATTTATTAAAAAAGGAGATAATTAAATATGGCTAAATTAAGCGCTGTAAATAAAAATAAAAGCAGAATAAAACTTTCTGACAAATTATTTAAAAAAAGACAAAGTCTAAAAAAAATAGTTATGAATAAAAAACTTCCATTAGAAGAAAGATTTAAAGCACAACAAAAACTTTCTCAACTTCCAAGGAATTCAGCTAAAACAAGAGTTATGAACAGATGTGAAATAACTGGCAGACCTCATGGCGTATATAGAAAATTAAAGATTTCAAGAATTGCATTAAGACAACTAGGATTACAAGGAAAGATACCGGGTTTGGTTAAATCAAGCTGGTAGAAAGGAATAATTATGAGTTTAAGTGACCCAATTGGAGATATGATTTCAAGAGTAAAAAATGCTCAAGCTAGAAATCATAAAAAAGTAGATTTACCCTCTTCAAATTTTAAATCAAAGATTGCTGATATACTTAAAAACGAGGGGTTTATAAAAGATTTTAAGATTAATGCTGTAGATAAAAAACCAATATTATCATTAGAACTTAAGTATCATTCTGGAAACCCAGTTATTAGCGCTTTTGAAAGAGTATCAAAACCTGGTAGAAGAATTTTTTCAAGTGCTGAAGGTTTGCCAAAAATAAACAATGGACTTGGGATTGCAATAGTTTCAACTCCAAAAGGTGTGATGACTGATATTGATGCAAGAAAACAACGTGTTGGTGGTGAAATAATTTGTAAGGTATTTTAATGTCTAAAATTGGTAAAATAAGTATTTCTATTCCCGAAAAAGTAAAAGTAGCTTTATCAGGCAATATGATAAACATTGAGGGACCACTTGGAAAAAAATCAGTAAATATTGATTTAGATATGTTCAATTTAGATATTCAAGAAGGTAAAGAAATTTCAATTAAACCAAAAGAAATAAATCAAAACTCAAAAAGATTATGGGGTATGAATAGAAGTTTGATCAATAACGCTGTTATAGGTTCTAGCACTGGTTATGAAAAAACATTAGAGCTTGTCGGAGTAGGTTACAGGGCAGCTCTTAAAGGCAATCAATTAAACCTTCAGCTAGGATATAGTCATGATATTGATTTTGATATACCAGAAGGTATAAAAATAGCTGTTGAAAAACAAACTACTCTTAAAATTACTGGTTCAGACAAACAACTAGTAGGATCAGTTGTATCAAAAATTAAAACATTCAGAAAAATAGAACCTTACAAAGGTAAAGGAATTAGAGAAAAAGGACAATATGTTCTTAAAAAAGAAGGAAAGAAAAAATAATGAAACTTAATACTAGTATTAGAAAAAGATTTAGAGTTAGCAATAAAGTTAAAAAAGTTGCTTCTAAAGATAGATATAGATTATGTATTTCAAGATCTTCTAAAAATATTTCTGCACAAATAATTGACGATGTTAAAAAGATAACTTTATTATCATCTTCATCAATTGATAAAGATATGAAAGGTGGAGATAAAGTTAGCAAAACTGAGTTATCAAAAAAAGTTGCTGCTAATCTTGCAAAAAAAGCTCAAGAAAAGAAGATTACCAAAATATTTTTTGATAGAGGCATTTACAGATATCATGGAAGAGTTAAAGTATTTGCCGAAACACTGCGTGAAAATGGAATGGATTTTTAATTATGGACAATTTTAAAGATAAAAAAACTGACGATATTTTAGAAAAATTAGTTCACATTAACAGAATTACTAAAGTTGTAAAAGGTGGACGTAGATTTGGATTTTCAGCATTAGTTGTTGTTGGCAACCAAGCTGGTAAAATAGGGATTGCACATGCTAAGGCCAAACAGGTTCCTGATGCTATAAAAAAAGCGAATGAAATGGCAAGAAGAAAATTAACTCATATTCCTCTTAGAGAAGGCAGAACAATTCATCATGATGTCAGAGCAAAAGATGGTGCTGGAAGAATTGTTTTAAGAGCAGCATCTAAAGGGACTGGAATTATAGCAGGTGGTCCTGTTAGAGCAGTTTGTGAAGTACTAGGTGTTAAAGATATTGTTGCTAAATCTATGGGAACTTCAAATGCTCATAATGTTATTAGAGCAACAATGAAAGCTTTGTTAAAACAAAATTCGCCAAAACAAATATCATCAATAAGAAATAAAAAGATTTCTGAGATTGTGGAAAAAAGAGGATAATGATTACTTTAAATACAAAAGAAAAGATTAATAAATCTAAAATGAGAGTTGGAAGAGGTATTGGTTCTGGAAAAGGCAAAACATCTGGAAGAGGTGTTAAGGGTCAAAAATCTAGATCAGGTGTAGCAATTAAGAGTTTCGAAGGTGGTCAGATGCCTTTATACAGAAGACTTCCAAAAAGAGGTTTTAATCCTATATCAAAACAGAATATTGCAATAATGAATTTAGATAAAATTCAATCTTACATTAATGAAAAAACTTTAAATCCTAGTGATATTATTAATATGGAATTATTAAAAAAATTGAAATTGATAAATAAAAATTCTCAAAAATTAAAAATTTTGGGAACAGGCGAAATAAAAGATAAAGTAAATATAGAAGCGGATTTAGCATCTAAATCAGCAATAGAAAAACTAGAAAAAATTAGTGGATCTATTCAATTAAAAAAATAATTAGCTAAAATGAGTTCTTCATCATCAACTAATGATTTAAGAAATAGAATATTATTCACTATATTAATACTCGCAGTTTACAGATTTGGAACTTTTGTCCCACTTCCTGGAATCGATCCAGAACAGCTTAAAATTATGATGGAAGGTAATCAAAAAGGATTACTTGGTATGTTTAATGTATTTGCGGGTGGTGCAGTTAGCAGAATGGCAATTTTTGCATTAGGTATAATGCCATATATATCTTCAGCTATTATTGTTCAATTGATGACCGGTGTTTCTGAATATTTTAAGAATTTAAAAGCACAAGGTGAAACAGGAAGAGCAAAAATAACTCAAATTACTAGATATGGAACTGTATTATTGGCAACATTACAAGGTTATGGTTTATCTGTGGGATTAGAGTCGTCTGCAGACTTAGTTATTAACCCAGGAGTTTTTTTTAAATTAACAACGGTAACAACAATTGTAGCTGGAACAATGTTTTTAATGTGGCTAGGTGAGCAAATCACACAAAGAGGTATTGGAAATGGTATTTCCTTAATTATCTTTGCGGGTATTGTCGCTGAAATTCCTCGTGCATTGGTAACAACTTTTGAGCTTGGCAGAACTGGTGCTGTTTCAACATTTATGATTTTAGCAATTTTTGTTTTATTAATTTTGACAATTCTTTTTGTTGTTTTTATGGAAAGAGCATTAAGAAAAATATTGATTAATTATCCAAAGAGACAAATGGGTAATAAAATGTATGGAGGAGAGTCATCACATTTACCATTAAAAATCAATCAAGCTGGAGTAATACCAGCAATTTTTGCTTCAGCACTTTTATTATTACCAGTAACATTTTCAAATTTTTCATTCTCAAATAATGAAACATTTTTAAATTTAAGTTCTTATTTTACACAAGGTCAACCTTTGTACATGCTGCTATATGCATCAGGAATAATATTTTTTACGTTTTTTTATACAAATATTACTTTTAATCCTACAGAGACAGCAGATAACTTAAGAAAGTATGGGGGTTTTGTTCCTGGAATTAGACCAGGTGAAAGTACAGCTTTATATATAGAAAATATTTTAACAAAATTAACAACGATTGGCGCACTATATTTAACTTTAGTTTGTTTATTACCAGAATTTTTAATTGCGAATTATCCAATACCTTTTTATCTAGGTGGAGCTTCAATTTTAATTGTTGTGGTTGTTGCTATTGATACAGTAACTCAAATTCAAACAAGATTAATGAGTTCACAATATGAACAATTAATCAAGAAAACAAAATTTGGTAGGTAAAAGTGAATATTATTTTATTTGGGCCTCCTGGCGCAGGTAAAGGCACACAATCTAAATATCTAGTAAATAAACTAAATAATTTTCAAATATCGACAGGTGATATTTTGCGTGATGAAATTACAAAGAATTCAGATATAGGTAAACAGATAACAAATGATATGAATGATGGAATTTTCATAAGTGATGATATTGTTAATAAACTAGTAGAAAAACTAGTTAACGATCCCCAAAAAAAAGATAGATTTATATTTGACGGATATCCAAGGTCATTAAGTCAAGCTAAAAATTTAGATGATTTATTAAATAATTCAAATCAAAAAATAAACCACATTTTTTTTCTCAATGTAAATAAAGAAACAATCATAAAAAGAATTGAAAAAAGAAAAGTTTTAGAAAATAGATCTGACGATGACATGAATACAATTCTAAAAAGGTATGACACCTATATGGAGACCACTAAACCTGTTCTAGAATTCTACTCTAAGAATCCAAACTTTCGTGAGATAGATGGAACTCAGGAAATTGATGAAATAACAAGGAAAATTGACACTTTTATCAATGTTTAAGTCGTTGACTTTAAGCAATCTTATTATATAAAAGGCACAAATTTATCACTAAAACTATGGCTCGTATCGCAGGTATTAATATCCCACAAAATAAACTTGTTCACATAGGACTTACTTATATCTATGGAATAGGTGACAAATTTTCAAATCAAATCTGTTCTTCACTTGAAATTCCTAGAGCAAAAAGAATAAACGAATTAACTGACGATGAAATATTAAAAATTAGAGAATACATTGACCAAAATTTTAAGGTCGAAGGTGATTTAAGAAGAGATTATTCACTTAGCATTAAAAGATTAATTGATCTTGCGTGCTATAGAGGAACTAGACATAGAAAAAAATTGCCTGTCAGAGGTCAGAGAACTAGATGTAATGCTAGAACAAGAAAAGGTAAGGCGATTGCAATTGCAGGAAAAAAATTAACTCCAACTAAAAAATAATTATGGCTAAAGCTGATAAAGTTGAAAATAAAGATCAGAAGGTAGAAAAATCTTCAAAGAAAAGTAATAAAAGTTCTTATTCGAAAAAGAAAAAAATTAAAAAGAATATTTTAAATGGTATCGCTTACGTTCAATCTACGTTTAATAATACGATAATCTCCATTGCTGATACTAATGGTAATGTAATATCATGGGCTTCTGCAGGACAAAAAGGATTTAAAGGTTCAAGAAAATCTACACCATATGCAGCTCAAATTGCTGCTGACTCTGCAGCTTCAAAAGCTTTAGAGTATGGAATGAAAACATTATCAGTTGAAGTTAAAGGACCTGGTTCAGGACGTGAAACGGCTTTAAGAGCATTACAAGCTAGAGGTTTTAAGATTTTATCAATAAAAGATACTACGCCAATGCCTCATAATGGAACTAGACCACCAAAAAAAAGGAGAGTTTAAATGGAAGTCGAAAATGTAAATGTAAAAAATTGGAAGTCGTTAATTAAACCATCAAAATTAGATGTACAAATTAGTGATGATTTAACTCATGCAAAAATAATCGCAGAGCCATTAGAGAAAGGTTACGGATTAACTTTAGGTAATTCACTTAGAAGAATTTTGTTATCATCAATCAGAGGTGCAGCTGTTACCTCAATTCAAATTGATGGAGTTTTACATGAGTTTACTTCAATCAAAGGAGTTAGAGAAGATGTAACTGACATAGTATTAAACGTGAAATCTTTAGCTTTAAAATCAAATTCAGAAGGCACTAAAAAATTAGTTTTAGATGCAAAAGGACCAGGTGAAATTAAAGCTTCTGATATAGCTCCTGTAGCTGATGTTGAAATTCTAAATCCTGATTTAGTTATATGCAACCTTGATGAAAATACCAATTTTCATATGGAAATGAATGTTAATACTGGAAAAGGATACGTCCCTGCAGATTTAAATAAACCAGAAGAACCACCGCTAGGACTGATTGCGATAGATTCATTATATAGCCCAGTTAAAAAAGTTTCATACTCAATAAGCACTGCAAGAGAAGGTAAAGCATTAGACTATGATAAATTAACTATGGAAGTTGAAACTAATGGAGCAATTTCTGCGGAAGATGCGGTAGCTTATTCAGCAAGAATTTTTCAAGATCAATTAAAAATGTTTGTTAACTTTGATGAACCTGTAGAAGCACCAGTTAAAGAAGTTTCGACAGAACCTGAATTTAATAAAAACTTATTGAGAAAAGTTGATGAACTTGAGTTATCCGTAAGATCTATGAATTGTCTTAAAAATGACAATATAATTTATATTGGTGATTTGGTGCAAAAATCCGAAGGGGAAATGTTAAGAACGCCAAATTTTGGTAGAAAATCTTTAAATGAAATAAAAGAGGTGCTAACCGGCATGTCACTTTACCTTGGTATGGAAATACCAAATTGGCCACCAGACAATATAGCAGAAATGTCTAAAAAATTAGAGGAAGCCATTTAATGAGACACGGAATGGCAAATAAGAAGTTAAATAGAACTTCTGAACATAGAAAAGCTCTTTTAAAGAATATGTTAAATTCTTTAATTAAATATGAGCAGATTAAAACTACTTTGCCAAAAGCGAAATTTTTAAAACCGCAAGCAGATAAAATTATTTCATTAGGTAAGAAAGAAACCTTACAAACAACAAAATTGCTAGTATCTCAACTTCAAGATATAAAATCTGCAAATAAAGTAAAAAAAACACTTTCAAAAAGATATGAAAAAAGAAATGGTGGATACACAAGAATTATTAAAGCTGGATTTAGATATGGCGATAATGCACCTATGGCAATAATAGAATTTGTTGATAGAGATGTTGAGGCTAGAAGAGTAGATAAGCCAAAAAAAGATACTCATAAAGAAACACAAAAAGCTGAAGAAAAGAAGCAAGTAACAGCATAATCTTTAAATCATGAAAAAGTCATATACCGTTGATTCAACGTGTAATGATATGCGTATTGACCGTTGGACAAGATTAAAAATTGGTAAAATTCCACAAGGATTAATTGAAAAATATTTAAGGTCTGGAAAAATAAAGATTAATAAAAAAAAGATCAAAAGTTCAACTAAAGTTAAAACTAATGATATTGTTAGTTTTTTTAATTTAGATTTTAAAGAAAATATAATTCAAAAGAAAATAAAATTTGAACCTTCAAAAGAAATTATTAAATCTAATGAAGATCAAATTATAGATAATAACGAAAATTTTGTAGTATTAAATAAATACTCAGGTATCTCTGTGCAAGGTGGAACTAAATCAAAAAAGAATTTAGTAGATATTTTTGCTAAGAGTGAAATCTTTCAAGGCACAAAACCATATTCAGTTCATAGATTAGATAAAGACACCTCTGGTGTTTTCATAATAGCTAAGACAAGACAATCTGCACAATTATTAACCTCTTTATTTAGATTGCGAAAGGTTCATAAAACATATTTAGCTATATGTCATGGAGAACTAAATAAAGATTTTGGAGAGTGGGACGATGATCTTATTCGATATGATGGAGAAAAAAAAATTATTGAAAAAGCAAAAACAATTTATAGAGTTTTAGATAAAAATTCAGAGGCAAGTTTAGTTGAATTAAAACCTATTACTGGTCGTAAGCATCAACTTAGAAAACAATTATATGCTTTAGGACAACCAATATTTGGTGACATTAAATATAAATTATCTAATTCTTCTAGAGGTTTAAATAAAAATTTAATGCTTCACTCATACCAGATTAAATTTATCATTGAAGATGTTAAACATACTTACACAGCTTTACTACCAGATTACTTTAGAAAATTATTAAAGACAAAAAGACTTAGATTTTCAGGTTTGAAATAAATTTTTCTATTAATAAATTATCTAAGTTAGAATAATCATTTTTTGCAATACTAATTAAATTCGTAACACCTTTGTCTTTGATTCCACATGGTATAATTTTTTTATATTGATTAAGATTATTATTTATATTTATTGCAAACCCATGATAAGCAATCCATTTTTTTACCCTTACACCAATTGCTGCAACTTTGTTTATTGTTTTGTTTTTTCTATGCCAAATTCCAACATTATTTTTGTCTGGGAATGTTTCTATTTTATAATCTTTAAGAGTTTCTATAATTGTTTTCTCTATACAAGAAATAAACTTTCTAATATCTTTTTTTTTTCTTAAATCCAAAACAAAATAACAGATAAGTTGGCCTGGCGCATGGCAAGTTATTTTACCACCTCGATTAGTTTTTATCAAATTTATAGAATTATCTAAAATTTCATTATCTTTGTAGCTTGTACCAGCTGTAAATATTTCATTATGTTCTAATATCCAAATAAGTTCCCTCTCCTTATTTTTGTATAAATCTTCCAATCTTTTTTCCAATAAATCTATTGCATTAAAATAATTTATTGGTTTTATTGACTTTTTGATCTCTATATTCATTTATAAATTGTATTATCTTAATTATCTATTAATAGTCCAATCTAAATTATAGGTAGATTTATGTCTTTAGTTAAAAAAATAAAAGATAAAAAAGTAAATTTTGAATTTAATAAAGAATACATAAAAGTTGTAACATCTAAAATTGCTAACAATGATGCTACTTTTATTACTAATTCTTTTAAAGAAATGCACCCAGCTGACGCAGCTGATATCATTGAACATCTAAATCAATCAGATCGAGAGAGTTTAATTAAACTTAATAACTTTAAAATTGATCCTGAAGTTTTTGTAGAACTTAATGAGTCAATTCAGACAGAAATTATTACTTATCTTTCATCAGACTCAATAGTTTCTATTTTAACTAATCTTGAGTCAGATGATGCAATATCAATTTTAGAGAATGTACCTGAGGATGAAAAGAATAATATCCTTAGTTCATTACCTCCTAAAGATCGTTTCGCTCTATTAGAAAGTTTGAGTTATCCAGAAGATACTGCTGCAAGAATAATGCAGCGTGAATTTACGGCAATACCTAGTAATTGGTCTGTAGGTCAAACAATTGACTATTTGAGAGAAAATAAAGACCTACCTGAAGAATTTTTAGAAATCTTTATTATTAATGAAGAATTCAAACCAATTGGTACAGTTCCTTCTTCTCGCGTATTAACCACTTCAAGAGACACGAAAATGCTCTCGATTATGTCGGAATCTCAATTGCTAATACCAGTAGATATGGATAAAGAGGAAGTAGCTAATTTATTTGAAAATTACAATTTAAATTCAGCTGCAGTTGTCGATAAAAATAATAAGCTAGTTGGAATGATTATGAGTGATGATGTTTTAACTGTATTACAAGAAGAAGCTGAAGAGGATGCTTTGAGATTAGCTGGGGTAGGTGATGAAGAAATAACAGATGGAATAATAACTAAAACTAAAAGAAGATTTAATTGGCTTTTATTAAATTTATTTACAGCTTTTTTAGCAACTTGGTGCATTAGTTTATTTGGAGCAACAATTGAACAGATGGTGGTATTAGCATTTTTGATGCCTATAGTTGCTTCAATGGGTGGTAACGCTGGAATGCAAACTTTAGCCGTAACTGTTCGGACAATAGCAACAAATGATTTAACAGAAAATAATTTTTCATCTAATGTTTTAAAGGAATTTACTATTGGAATTTTAAATGGAATTATTTTTGCAGCCATAAGTGCTTTTATTGTTCAGATCTGGTTTGAAGATAATACTCTTTCAATAATAATTTCAATTTCAATGATATTAACCATGATAATAGCTGGTCTCTTTGGCATTTTAATTCCTGTGACACTTAAAAATATGAATATTGATCCTGCAATTGCATCAAGTGTATTTGTTACAACAATTACAGATGTAATAGGCTTTGTATCTTTTTTAGGTGTAGGTGCATATTTCTTATAATTTTAAAAATTATCAATTAATCTGATATCTCTAAAATAATAAGCTAAAAATATTCTAGAACCTTTATATTTGTTTGATTTAGATAGATTTATAATACTTCTATTCTCCAAATATTCAATTTTGATATTAAATAAATTTTCAATTTCTTTTTTGGATTTTTGTAAAAATTTATTTATTTCTTTTATATTTTTGATTTTTATTCTTAAATTTAAAAATTTATTCGAAATTTTTTCAACTTCTTTTAATTCTTTTTTTGAAAATAGAAAATTCCTTGAAGATAAGGCTAGTTTATTTCTATTTCTTATTGTTTTGCATCCTATAATTTTTGTATTAAATCTTTTTTCAATAAAGTTTTTTACTAAAAAAAGTTGTTGAAAATCTTTTTGACCCATAAATATATTTTTAGGTTTAATTAGTTTTGTTAATCTATTCATAACATCTAATACGCCTTCAAAATGTCCTTTTCTAGATTTTGCACAAAGAATTTTGTATTTTTTTTCGATTTTTATATTTGATTTTTTATAATTTTCATAAATATCCTTAAATTTAGGAATATAAACATAATCTAACTTTTTAATTCTTTTTAAAATAGTTAAATCATTTTTAATACTCGAAGGATAAGATCTAAAATCTTTTTCATTATTAAACTGTTTCGGATTAACAAATATACTCACTATAGTTTTCTTGTTTGATTTAATTGATTTATTAATTAGTGAAATATGACCTTCATGAATTCCACCCATAGTAGGAACAAACCCAATATCACTAAAAGGCCTTAATCTTTTGATTAATGTTTGATTGTTTAATAAAATTTTCATTTGTATTAAAATATTTAATAAGTAAAACATTTAAATGATTAAACAAGCTATTATTCCTCTAGCAGGACTTGGCACTAGGTTGTTGCCTTTAACCAGTGTATTTGCAAAAGAGCTTTTGCCTATTAATGGGAAACCTGGGCTAGAATATATAATAAATGAATGCATCGATGCAGGTATCAAACAAATAATCTTCATTATATCAAAAAGAAAGATGATGATTAAAAAATATTTTTACAATGATAAATTTTATAAAGATTTGATTAAAAGGAAGAATGACCCAAAAATAAAAAAAGAATATCAAAAAATTTTGAAATACAGAAAAATGATAAAATTTGTATATCAAAATGATCCAAAAGGAACAGGTGATGCAGTTTTAAAAACTAAAAAATATATTAAAGATAAATATTTCTTAATGTTATTACCAGATGATCTTATAATTAAAAAAAACTGTTCGAAATCTATGATTCAAACCCATAAAAAATTTAAATCCTCAGTAATGGCAAGTATGAGTGTTAATAAAAAAACTGTTTCAAGATGGGGAATTTATAAACTCAATAAAAAATTAAATACAAATGATTATTTGATTAGAGGTGTTATTGAAAAACCTAAAATAAATGATGCACCTTCCAATAAAGCAGTTATTGGAAGATATATATTACCCAAAAAAATCTTTCTAAAGTTAAAAAATTTGAAACCAAGTAAAGGGGGTGAAATACACATTACAGATGCAATTCAGTTATTAATTGATGATAAAGAAAAATTTATAGCTCATAATTTTACTGGAAAATATTTAGATTGTGGAACAATGGATGGATACATTAATTCATCAAAGGAGATTGCAAAATTATGAAACTATGCATGATTGGAACTGGTTACGTAGGATTAGTGAGTGGTGTTTGTTTTGCTGACTTAGGAAATACGGTTTATTGTGTAGATAAAGATAAGAAAAAAATAGATTTATTAAATAGTGGTATAGTTCCTATTTATGAGCCTGGTTTAGAAGAAATTTTAAAAAAAAATCATAAGCAAAAAAAAATAATTTTTACGACTGATTTAAAAAAAGCTGTAAAAAATTCTGACATTATTTTTATTTGTGTTGGAACTCCTACAAAAAAAAATAGTAATTCTGCTGATTTAAAACATATATTTAAAGTATCTAATGAATTAAAAAAAATAATAACAAAATATAAAATTATAATTACAAAATCTACAGTACCAATTACTACTGGAGATAAGATTGAAAAGATTTTAATTAGATTAAAAAATAAAAAATTAGTTGATGTTGTATCTAATCCAGAATTTTTAAGAGAGGGTGAAGCTATCAGAGACTTTTCATATCCTGATAGAGTAATAATTGGCACAGAAAGTAAAAAAGCTAATAGAATTTTAAAGTCACTTTATTCTCCTATAACAAAAAAGAATAGTAGATATTTTAATACTTCAAGAAGAGGTGCTGAGTTAATTAAATACGCTTCAAATGCATTTTTAGCTACAAAAATTACATTTGTTAATGAATTAGCCAATTTGTCTGAAAAGGTTGGTGTTGATATTAAAGATATTTCTTTAGGAATGGGTTTAGATCAGCGTATTGGAGATAGATTTTTAAGAGCTGGTCCAGCTTATGGTGGATCTTGCTTTCCAAAAGATACTCGAGCTTTAATTGATACTGCTAAGCAATTTAAAACCGATTTATCTATTGTTAATAGTGTTGTCATATCTAACGAAAAAAGAAAAGCACTTCTTACAAAAAAACTTGAAAAAATTCTTAAAAACAAACTTAAGAATAAAGTTGTCACTTTTTTAGGTGTTACTTTTAAACCAAATACAGATGATATGCGTGAGGCTTCCAGTATTCCAATGATTAAATATCTAAATAAAAAGGATGCTAAAATTAAATATTACGATCCATCAGGAGAAAAAAATGAATTTAAAAAACTAAAGAATGTTAGATATTGTACTAATATTTCCTCTGCATGTCTAAAAAGTGATTTAATAGTTTTGCATACAGAATGGAATGATTTTAGATTTTTAGATTTCAAAAAACTCGTAAAACTAGATAATTTTAAAATTTTTGATATGAGAAATATATATTCTCCAGCAAAAATGAAAAATCAGAAAATTAATTACTTTTCTATTGGAAGATAAATATTAGTTTAATTCAAAAATAGCATCAACTTCAACTGATACACCTAATGGAAGACTGTTAGTACTTACAGCTGCTCTGGTATGCATTCCTGCTTCACCAAATATCGAAGCTATTAAGTCTGATGCCCCATTAATCACTTTTGGTTGCTCAGTGAAATCATCTGTTGAATTAACAAATCCAGTTAACTTAATACATGATTTAACTTTAGATAAGTCACCTTTACTTGCTTTTTTAACTTGAGCAACAATACTTAACCCGCATCTTTCTGCAGCTTTGTAGGCTTCTTCTGTAGTAAGATCTTTACCAACTTTTCCTTTAATTAATTCTCCATTTGAAGACATTGAAATTTGTCCAGAAACATAAAGTAATTTACCAGAAACTTTTGTTGCAACATAAGAGCCAACTGGAGCTTTTGCTTCTGGTAGTTCTATTTTCAGTTCTTTAATTTTTTCCTCAAAACTCATTTATAAATCCTTTTTTTTAAATTTATCAGTTATTTTATTTTGTTTCGCTTAATTTTATTTTTATCTTTTTTGTTTTATTTGATGTATTTTTCTTTAAATCAGAGGCTTTTTCAATAGTTTTTTCCTTAATATTATGAGTACATTATTTTATGAATTCCTTTGAAGGTTTTTTCATTCCTACATTTATTTTCTTCTGATTTTACTGTTATAGTAAAGAAATATAGCATGAAAAATATAGGACCTAAAATTTTCATTTCTTTTTCTTTTTCTTTTTTTTTTTATTCTTGTCGTATTCTTTTCTTTTTTCTATAAGGATTAAGGCTTCTTCCATTGTAAGTTCTGTTGGATCTTTTTCTTCAGGTATAGTGGCGTTTAAGGATTTATATTTTATATAGGGCCCATATTGACCTTTCATTACCCTTACTGGTTTTTTATCTTCTGGATGTTCTCCTAAATCCTTAATGATTGAGGCAGACATTCTCCCTGGTTTTGCTTCAGCTATTAATGTAACTGCTCTATTTAATCCTATTGAGAATATTTCCTCAATATTTTCTATCCTTGCAGATTTATTTTCACATTTTAAGTAGGGTCCAAATCTTCCTGTATTTAAAAAGATTTCTTTTTGATTATCAGGATTAATGCCAAGTGATTTTGGTAAAGAACATAAAAATTGAGCTTTTTCAAGATCAATACTTTCAAGCTCTAAACCTTTAGGTATTGAAACATTCTTTAAAAGTTCATTAACATCATTAAGTTTTTTTGATTTTTTTTTCTTTTTAGTTGTTTTTTCTTCAAAAAATTCATCTAATCTTTTTTCATATTGTAAATAAGGGCCAAACCTTCCATTTTTTAGAAATATATCATTTCCATTTTCATGTTTGCCAATAAATTTTGGTTCTGCTAATTGAGCTTGTGCTGCGGCTTTTGCTTTAGAAAGTGGTCTAGTAAATTTGCATTCAGGATAGTTTGAGCACCCTATAAAAGCACCACCTCTGAAGCTATTTTTCAAACTCAAAGATCCTGTTTGACATAATTGACATTTTCTTACAACTTTTCCATCTGCATCTTTATCAAATATTAAAGTTCCTAGACTGTCATTCAATAAATCTAAAACTTCTCTGGTTCTTTTCTCTTTCACCTCTGAAACATTGTTATTAAAATCCTTCCAAAACATTTCTAAAACTTTTATCCAGCTTTCTTTACCTGTTGTTATCTCATCTAATTGATCCTCTAATCCTGCAGTAAAATTATAATCAACATATTTAGAAAATAATTTTTCTAAAAAAGCAGATATTAGTTTTCCTCGGTCAGTTGGAAAAAACCTTTTGTTTAATATTTCTGCATATCCACGATTTGCAATAGTTGATATGATGCTTGCGTATGTAGAAGGTCGACCTATTCCAAGCTCTTCTAATTTTTTTACAATACTTGCCTCAGAATATCTTGGTGGAGGTTGTGTAAAGTGTTGTTCATCTAAAAGTGACTCAATATTAATTGGTCCTTTTTTCATTTCTGGCAGGATTGTTTCATCCTCATCTTTGCTTAGACTTGGAAATACTTTCAAATAACCATCAAATTTTAGCACAGAACCGCTAGACTTACATATTGTTTTATTATCTGAAGAAGTTATCGTAATTGTATTCCTATCAAATTTTGCTGTTTCCATTTGTGATGATAAAGCTCTAGACCAGATTAAATTGTAGAGTTTTTGTTGGTCTGTACTTAAATACTTTTTAACAGAGTCTGGTGATCTTGTTATATCTGTAGGTCTTATTGCTTCGTGAGCCTCTTGGGCATTTTTAGCTTTTTTACCTGAATAATTTAATGGGTTTTCGGGAAGATATTCTTTTCCGTATTGATTTTTAATAAAATCCCTAAAATCAGAAACAGCATCTTTTGAAAGATTGGTTCCATCAGTTCTCATATAAGTAATTAAACCTATTGTCTCTCCATTAATTTCAATACCTTGATATAATCTTTGAGCAATTTGCATTGTTCTTGATGCTCCAAAACCCAATCTGCTTGAAGCTACCTGTTGTAAAGTTGATGTCGTAAATGGCCCAGATGGATTTCTACTAATAATTTTTGAGGAAATATCACTTATATTAAACTTTTGATCTTTAATATTTTCTATCGCTTTATTAATTTCGATTTTATTTTTAAAGGAAAATTTTTCTATTTTATTTCCATTTAATTGAGAAATACTTGCGATAATTAGATTATTTTTTTCATCTTGAAAATTAACACTTAATGTCCAAAATTCCTCTGGATTAAAAGACTCAATTTCATGTTCTCTCTCTGTTATAAGCTTTAAAGCTACAGATTGTACCCTACCAGCTGACTTTGATCCTGGTAATTTTGTCCATAGAATAGGTGAGATATTAAAGCCAACCAAATAATCGAGAGCTCTTCTTGCCATATAAGCATCGACTAACAAAGGCTCAATTTGTCTTGGGTTATCAATACCATGTGTGACTGCTTTTTTTGTAATTTCATTAAAGACTACTCTTTCAACTGCTTTATCTTTTAAAAGCTTTTTTTCGCTTAAGTACTCTTTTACATGCCATGCTATTGCTTCTCCTTCACGATCTGGGTCTGTTGCCAAAATAATTTTAGATGAGTCTTTTGCCGCATCTGTAATTTCTTTTAAATATTTTTTTGAAAAACTATCAACTTCCCATTCCATCTTAAAGTTTTGGTTAGGATCAACGGATCCATTTTTTGATGGCAAATCTCTTATATGTCCATAACTTGCTAAAACAGTGTAATTGTCACCCAAATATTTATTTATTGTTTTAGCTTTTGCTGGACTCTCAACTATGACTAGATTCATTATTTTATCAAACTACTCAAAAGTCTTTGATAGTCAAATTAATAAATTTTAGTCTTATTTTCTTCTTTATTTTTAAGTCGTTTAATATTTTCTCTATGAGTGTAAAAGATCAAAATGAACATTATCCCAAAAAAAACAACATCAGTTATCTGACCAGTAAAAATTAAGTAAATCGGAATTGATAAAGAACCAATTATTGACGACAAAGAGGAGTATTTAAATATCAAAAATATTATTCCCCAACTTAAAATAAATATGACTCCTAATATTATATTTATTGAAAATAAAATTCCTACGTATGATGCAACACCTTTACCTCCTTTGAATTTAAGCCATAAAGGAAACACATGTCCTAAAAAGGCACATAATGATGCAATATATATAAGTTCTGGATAATTTATTTTAACATAAATAACTGGAATTATTGCTTTGGCTACATCCAAGATTAATGTGGAATAGCCGATTAATTTATTTCCTGTTCTTAAAGCATTAGTAGCTCCAATATTACCAGATCCAATTTCTCTAATATCTTGCTTTAAAAAAATTTTTGTTAAAATGTATCCAAATGGTATTGAACCCATTAGATATGAAATTATTCCAACAATTAAATATTCCATTGTTATATTTTAAATAATTCCTTACCTTTTACAAAGGTATTAGTAACTTTACCCTGCAATTTTTTATCTTCTATTGAAGTATTTTTTGATTTTGAAATTAAATTTTCTTTTTTTACAATCCAAGGTTTATCTAAATCTATAATGCAAAAATCTGCATCATTTCCTATTGTAAGATTTCCTTTGTTTATTCTAAGAATTTTTGCAGGGTTTGATGTTAATGCTTGAATTATGGTTTCAAGTTTGACTAATCCATTATGGTATAATTCCAGGCTTAACGATAACAATGTTTCAATGCCAGAAGCTCCAGTTGCAGCTTGAGAAAAAGTTAATCTTTTTGACTCTTCATCTTCAGGTTTATGATCTGACACAATTACATCAATAGTTTTGTCTTTTAACCCTTGAACCAATGCTTCTCTATCTTCTTCTTTTCTAAGTGGTGGTGACAATTTTAAAAAGGTTTTAAAATCGCCAATATCATTCTCATTCAATGAAAGATTATTTATTGATACACCACAAGTAAATTTGATTTCTTTTTTTCTCTCTTTAATTACCTCAACTGATTTTGCTGATGAAAGCTGAGAAATATGATATCTGCATTTATTTTTCTCAAGTAATGTTAAGTCTCTTTCAATTATTATTCTTTCGGCAATGTCTGGTATACTTGATAATCCAAGTTTGGTTGCAATTATTCCAGAATTAATCATTCCATTTTTAGAAAGATGATAATCCTCTGCATGTTGCATAATTAAACAATCCAGATCTTTTGCGGAATTCATTATTCTAGACATTAAACTTGTATTTTGGATTGTTTTGACACCATCAGTGAAAGCTATTATTCCTTTTCTTGCCAACAATCCAAATTCAGTCATATTAGTCCCTTCGATATTTTGTGTAAGTGATGCGCAAGGGAATATATTTATTTTAGATTTATCTCTACCTCTTCTTTTCAAAAAATCTACAATTGAAACATTATCTATTATTGGATTTGTATTTGGCATGGTCACAACTGATGTAACTCCTCCTGATAATGCCGCGTTACTTAGAGTTCTAAAATTTTCTTTATATTCATAACCTGGTTCACCCACAAAAACTCTCATATCAACAATACCAGGAATTAAATGTTTTCCTTTTAAGTCAATAGGTTTTTCTCTAGTGGGAAGATTATTTACATTTACTTTCTTACCAATAGCCTCAATTTTTCCATCTTCACTAATAATTAAACCCCCATATTCATTAATGGAATTATGAGGATCTATAATATTTCCATTTATAAAATATTGTTTTTTCATTTATTCACAAAAAATTTTTAAACATGCCATTCTAACAGCCACACCTAGTTCAACTTGTTCTTTAATTACACTTTTATTTATATCGTCAGCTAATCTTGTATCAATTTCAATCCCTCTGTTCATTGGACCAGGATGCATTATAATTGCATCTTGTTTAGCATGATCTAACTTGTCTGGTGTTAAGCCATAATATTCATAGTATTCTCGATTTGATGATAAAAATGAACTGGTCATTCTTTCATTTTGAAGTCTTAACATCATCACAATATCACAATCCTTTAGTCCTTTTTTCATATCGGTAAAAGTATTTACTCCAAATTTTTCTATTTCTTTAGGCATAAGATTTGATGGTGCTATAATATTTACTTCAGCACCTAACATAGTTAATAAATAAATATTAGATCTAGCCACTCTTGAATGAAGAATATCTCCACAAATTGCAATTCTTAATCCCTGAATTTTATTTTTTCTGTTAATTATTGTTAAAGCATCAAGTAATGCTTGAGTAGGGTGTTCTCGTCTTCCATCTCCCGCATTTAATACCGCACAATTTACTTTTTGAGATAAAAGATTACATGCACCAGAGTCTTGATGTCTTATTACAATTATATCTGGATGCATTGCATTTAAAGTCATTGCTGTATCAATTAATGTCTCACCTTTTTTAATTGCTGAATTACCCATGTTCATAGACATTACGTCTGCACCTAATCTTTTTCCTGCCAATTCAAATGAACTTTGTGTTCTAGTCGAAGGTTCAAAAAAAAGATTAATTTGAGTTTTTCCGTTTAGAACATTTAATCTTTTGTTTTTACTTTGGTTAAGTTTTATGAATTTCTGAGACTCATCTAAAATCAAATTAACATCATTAATTGACAAATCTTGGATACCCAGCAAATGTTTTTGAGAAATTTTAATAGCTTTGTTTGATTTAATTGCCATTAAAATTTACTCTATAGTCATAAAGTAGCTTTATAGCAAGCATTAATTATTTAAAAAATCTATTGCTCCTTGAAGTATGAAAGCAGCTGCGTTTTGATCAATATTTTTTTCCCTTTTACTTACATTTACATCTAGTTTACTAGACAAATTAAATGCTCCAACTGTAGAAAGTCTTTCGTCCCAAAGGCAAACATCAATATCGATTGCTTTATCTATGTTGTTAGAAACATCATTTACTGATTGAGAAGATCTGCCTAATGTTCCATCCATGTTGATAGGATTGCCTATAACAATTCCTTTAATATTGTATTCTTCAATAATTTTTTTAAGTTCATCAATTAATTCAATAGTATTAGTCTTATTTATAGTTTTAAAAGGTGTTGCTATAGATTGCTTTTCATCACAAATTGATACACCAATTCTTTTTGAGCCAAGGTCTATTCCAATTAATCTAGAGGTTTCAGACTGCTTTTTTTTTAAATCTTCGATAGTGATCATATTGTATATTTTTAACTTAAGTGATAGTTTGCGACATATTTAAATACCATATGACTATTGATCTTAAAACCATAAAACATATCTCAAAATTATCAAGAATTTCTGTTGATGAACAAAAAGCCCAAAAACTAGCTGGTGATTTAAACTCAATATTTGAATTTATTGAAAAATTAAATGAATTAAAAACAGACAATGTTGAACCACTAACATCAGTTGCTGAAACAACATTAAAATTTAGATCTGATGAGATTAAAAGTGAAAATATTAGAGAACAAATTATAAAAAACTCACCTGAAGATAATGAAGATTTTTTTGTAGTTCCAAAGGTAGTTGAATGATGTCCAACATAACCACTCAATCATTAACATCTTTAGTAGATAATATTAAAAATAAAGAATTATCTTCAGAGGAAGTTACTAAAGCATTTATAGAACGTTCAGAAAAGTCAAAAGAATTAAATTCTTACATTTCTGAGGATTTTTCAAATGCAATTGATAAAGCTAAAAAATTTGATCAAAATCCTAATTTTGATTTAAAATTACCAGGCATACCTATTGCTGTTAAAGATCTATTTTGCACTGAAAATGTTAGAACCACCGCCGGTAGTAAAATTTTAGAAAATTTTGTTCCAACTTATGAGTCGACTGTGACACAAAATATATGGAATGAGGGCGCTATTTTACTTGGGAAATTAAATTGTGATGAATTCGCGATGGGATCATCAAATGAAACCAGTTATTATGGAAATGTTCAAAATCCAATAGACAAAGGATTAGTACCGGGTGGTTCATCTGGTGGTTCAGCAGCAGCTGTGTCAGGTCAACTTACGCCCATTACAATTGGAACTGATACAGGTGGATCTATTAGACAACCAGCATCATTTACTGGAACTGTAGGTTTAAAACCAACCTATGGAAGTTGCTCTAGATATGGAATTGTTGCTTTTGCCTCATCTTTGGATCAGGCAGGACCTATGGCTCAAAATGTCAAAGATTGTGCTTTGCTACAAGAAGTTATCAGCACTTATGATAAAAAAGACTCTACATCTATAGACTTCAAAAGAAATCAATATAGCAAAGAATTAAACAAAGATATTAAAGGAAAAAAAATAGGTATTCCTAAAGAATACAGAGTTGATGGTATGCCAAAAGAAATAGAAGATTTATGGCAAAAGGGAATCCAATACGCAAAAGATTGTGGTGCTGAAATAATAGATATTTCTCTACCTAATACTAGTTATGCTTTGCCTACATATTACATAGTAGCTCCTGCTGAAGCTTCATCAAATTTAGCAAGATATGATGGAGTAAAGTATGGCTTTAGAGCTAAAGGTGAAAATTTAATTGATATGTATGAAAAAACAAGATCTGAAGGTTTTGGTGCTGAAGTTCAAAGAAGAATAATGATTGGCACATACGTTTTATCATCAGGATATTATGATGCTTATTATTTAAAAGCTCAAAAAGTTAGAAAACTAATTAAAAATGATTTTGATGAAGCGTATAAACAAATAGATGCAATTTTAACTCCATCAACACCTAGTTCAGCTTTTAAAATAGGTGAAAAAAAAGATGATCCAGTTTCAATGTATTTGAATGATGTATTTACAGTTCCAGTAAATCTAGCTGGACTACCAGCTATTTCTATTCCTGCTGGTCATGACACAGCAGGATATCCACTAGGATTACAAATTATTGGAAAAGCTTTTAAAGAGCAAGAAATATTAGATGTTGCCTATGCAATGGAAGAAAAAATTGGTTTTAAAAATAAGATTACTGATTGGTGGATTAAATAATGGCCAAAGATAAATCTGAATACTTGATTGAAAGATATAACAATGTTTATGAAGTTGTTATTGGTTTAGAAGTTCATGCGCAGGTGACTTCTAATTCTAAGTTATTTTCATCATCATCTACAAAATTTGGCGCAGAGCCTAATACACAAGTTAGTTTAGTTGATGCTGCTTTTCCTGGAATGTTACCTGTGATTAATGAATTTTGTGTGAAACAAGCAATTAAAACAGGAATTGGGTTAAGAGCCCAAATTAACAAAAGATCGGTATTTGATAGAAAAAATTATTTTTATGCAGATCTACCTCAAGGTTATCAAATATCTCAATTTAAGTATCCAATCGTAGGTGAGGGTAAAGTTGTACTAGATATGCCCAATGGACAAAAAGAAGTTGGTATAGAAAGACTTCATTTAGAACAAGATGCTGGAAAAAGTATTCATGATATTGATCCTCAAAATACATTAGTTGATTTAAATAGATCAGGCGTAGCTTTAATGGAAATAGTGAGTAAACCTGATTTAAGATCACCTAATGAAGTTAGTGCATATATTAAAAAACTCAGATCTATAATGAGATATTTAGGTACATGCGATGGTAACATGCAAGAAGGCTCTATAAGAGCAGATGTGAACGTTTCTGTAAGATTAAAAGACTCTAAAGAACTTGGAACACGTTGTGAGATTAAAAATGTTAATTCTATTAAGTTCATGCAAATGGCAATTGATTATGAAGCTAATAGACAAGTTGATTTGATTGAGGAGGGTAAATCAATTGATCAAGAAACTAGATTATTTGATACTAAAAAAAATGAAACAAGATCAATGAGATCAAAAGAAGATGCTCATGACTATAGATATTTTCCTGACCCAGACTTATTACCATTGGAAGTTACTGATGAATTCATTGATAATCTTAAAAAAGATATACCGGAGCTACCAGACGATAAAAAGAAAAGATTTATTGATGAGTTTAAAGTTTCTACTTACGAGGCAACAATATTAGTTTCTGATATTGATACTGCAAAATATTTTGAAGAAGTGGTAGCTAAGATGGGTAAAAACAAAGACATTAAATTAGCTGTTAACTGGATAACAGGGGAGTTATTCGCAGTTTTAAACAATAAAAATCTTGAGATTTCTCAAAGCCCTATAAGCGCTAAAAATTTAGCAAAGCTAGTTAATTTAATTAAAAACGGAACGATTTCAGGAAAAATTGCTAAGACAATATTTGAGCTGATGATGGATGGAGATAAAGATCCACAAATTATTGTTGAAGAAAAAGGATTAAAACAAGAAAGTGACCCTAAAGCCCTGGAAACTTTAATAGATAAAATTATCGACGATAATAGGGATAAAGCTATTGAATATAAAAATGGAAAAGAAAAACTATTTGGTTTCTTTGTAGGTCAAGCAATGAAAGTTTCAGGTGGAAAAGCAAACCCTCAATTGATAAACGAAATATTAAAGAAAAAACTTTAATAAAATGGGTGTAAACCTAGAAATATCAAAAAAATTACAAAATTATATCAACGATTTTGGTTTAAAATTACACCCAGTTCAACAAGAAATAATTGATTATAATAATACATTAGGTGATATCAAGAGGATGCAAGTTGATCCTTCTCAATGTCATTTTCTTTATTTAATTATAAAAATCTCAAATATTAAAAATGTACTTGAAATTGGAACTTTTACAGGACTCAGCGCACTTTCAATTTTACTTGCTCTACCTGATAATGGAAAACTGATAGCACTCGATAAAAATGAAGAAACTAATAAGGTTGCTTTAAATTTTTTTAAAAAAGCAAAACAAGACCATAAAATTAAAACAATAATAAAGCCAGCCCTTGAAAGTTTAAATGAATTAAAAAATACTAAATTTGATATGGTTTTTATTGATGCAGATAAAATGAATTATAAAGATTATTATGAAAGATCTTTAGAGCGAGTCAATAAAGGTGGATTAATAATTATTGATAATGTGTTGTGGCATGGTGAAGTTGTTGATGAAGATAATCTTGATAAATACACTGTTAATATTAGAGAATTTAATACCTATGTTTCTAAGGATAATAGAGTCGAGCAAATTATATTACCTTTAGGAGATGGGATGACTGTCTGTAGAGTTTTATAATGTTTGAAGTATTAGGATTTTATAAATTTGTAAAAATAAAATCATTAAAAAAAAATAAAGTTTTACTTCAAAATTTTTTAATAAATAAAAAAATTAGAGGAACTATTATTATTGCTAACGAAGGTATTAATGGAACTATATCTGGAAAAGTAAAAGATGTTAAAAGTATTATTAATAGATTAAAAAAAATTTTTTCTTTTAAAGAATTTGATAACAGCAATAACTCTAAAAGTTCATTTCATCCATTTCATAAACCTAAAGTTAAAATTAAAAAAGAAATTGTCCCAATGAATTTGATTTTAAATTCTAAAGAAAGAAATTTAGGAACACATTTAAATCCCAATGAATGGAATAAATTAATCAAAAAAAAAGATACTCATATAATAGATACAAGAAAACCTTTTGAATATGGTGTAGGAACATTTAAAAATTCAGTAAATCCTAATGTTAGAAATTTTAGAGATTTTCCAAAATATTTAAATAAATTAAAAAAAGACAAACCTGTTGCTATGTTTTGTACTGGTGGTATTCGATGTGAAAAAACATCTGTGTATTTAAAGAAAAAGGGTTTTAAAAATATCTATCAATTAAATGGTGGTATTTTGAATTATCTTAAAAAGATCAAAAAAAAAGATAGTATGTGGACAGGTGAGTGTTTTGTTTTTGATAACAGAATTAGTCTCAAGCACGGTCTTAAAGTTGGAAGTTATTATATCTGTAGTGGATGCAGAAAACCAATTAATTCTAAAGATAAAAAATCTAAAAAATATGAGGAGGGTGTTTCATGTCCAAATTGTCACGATAATTTGACAGAAATTCAAAAAGAACGATTTAGAATGAGACAAAAACAAATAAATCTTGCTAAAAAGACTGGATCAAAGCATATATTTCAAAAAGAATTTAAATAGAAATAAATTGTCAAAAAAAATAAATTTAACAAAAGATCCTATTTGGGATCTCTTAAGAAAAGTAACAATACCTGCAAGTGTAGGATCGTTATTCCAAACGTTTTATAATCTAGTTGATACTTGGTTTGCAGGAAGAATATCTGCTGAAGCTATAGGTGCAATCGCTAAGTCATTTCCAATATATTTTACAATTATAGCTGTTGGTGTTGGTATAGGGGCTGCAACAAATGCAATAATTGGAAATTCTATAGGTGAAAAAAAAGAACGTGTAGCCTCAATGTATATTGCTCAATCATTAATTTATGCTTTATTTATCTCTATATTGGTAACTCTTTTTGGGCTGAATACTTCAAACTTTTTATTAGGCATTATGGGTTCTGATGTTTCAGGGATAGCGCTTACTCGCGAATATCTAGATATTATTTTTTATGGAACATTTATTGTACTTGTACAAATATCTTTAAATGGCACTCTCAATGCTCAAGGAGATACTAGGAGTTATAGAAATGTATTAATTTTTAGTTTCTTTTTAAATATTTTTTTAAACCCCTTATTTATATGGGGTTATGGCTTTATACCAGGATTTGGAATTGCAGGTCTTGCTATTGCCACTGTTATATCTCAGTTATTAGGTACTATATATTTAGCCTACAAAGTTAATCAATGTAAAATAAAAAAATATTTAAAATTAGTATGCTTTATTCCTAAATTTGATTATTTAAATGCACTAACAAAACAATCCATCCCAGTAATGTTTAGTATGCTGTTTATTGGTGTTGGTATTTTTAATATTTTATATTTTATAGGTAAATTTGGAGATTTAGCTACAGCAGGATATGGTGCAGCTTTAAGAGTTGAACAGGTTTTTTTATTACCAGTAATTGGCTTAAATACAGCAGTACTATCTATTGGCGGACAAAATTTTGGTGCAAAAGAATATAATAGAATTAGAGAGCTTTATTCAAAGGCTCTTTTATTTGGATCATCATTTATGGTTGCAGCAGGGATTATATTATTTTTTGGTGCAGATTTTTTTGTTTCACAATTTACTAATAATCCAGAAGCTATTATCCACGGAGCTATTTATCTTAAAGTTGCAGCTTTAATTGGCCCAATTTATCCAGTATTCTTTATCACTACCGCTGTGTTTCAGGCTTTGAAAAAACCCATGTATAGTCTTTATTTGAGTATTTTACGGTTAACAGCATTTCCTTTTCTTTCTTTGTGGTATGTTATTAACATTAGAGGTGGTGATTATACTGATATATTTTATACAATAATGGCTACTAATTGGGTAATGGGTATTGCTCTAATCATATTCATTGGATATTTCTTAAATAATGTATTTAAGCAAAAGAAAAGTCATTTTAGTTATTAGTATTTCAGCATTAGTATTTTTTTTTACTTACACTGATATCAAATCACAAGATATAAAAATTACAGACGGCGATACTATTAAAATAAATGGAGATAAGATTAGATTTAGCGGCATAGATACTCCAGAGTTAAAACAAGTATGTATTAAAGATGGTGAAAAAATCTTATGTGGATTAAATGCTAAAAAAATTCTTGTTGATAAAATTGGAAATAATAAAGTGAATTGTGTAAAAGAGGGTAAAGATCGATACAAAAGAATACTGGCAGAATGTTTTGTTAATAATGAGAGTTTATCAAGTTATTTAGTTCGAAGTGGTTACGCATTTGCTTATAGAAAATATTCTAAAAAATTTATACCCGATGAAGAATTTGCTAAATCTAATAAACTTGGGATGTGGTCAATGGAATTTGACTATCCATGGGATTGGAGAAAAAAAAATTAATACTTAATCTTTTTTTAAATTTTTTTCTAATTTTCTTACAAAGAATGAAACAATCAAGATTAAAACCAAATATTCTAATATCAAAAAAGTGTAAATTTCTAAAGGGCGATAAGTTGTAACAACCAATTCGTTTGCTTTTCTAGTTAAATCTCCAATACCAATTATTGATACTAATGAAGACATTTTTAATACATAAACAAACTGATTTCCTATTGCTGGCAATATATTTTTTATTGCTTGAGGTAAAATTACCAATCTCAATCTTTTGAAAAAATTTAAGCCTAGTGAGCTTCCAGCTTCCCATTGAGCTTTTTTTATTGAATTTATGCCTGCTCTAAAGATTTCAGCCTGAAATGCACTTTCACTTATTGCTAGAGCAATTATCCCAGAAACAAATGGACTAAAGCTTATCCCAGTCATTATTGGTAATCCATAATAAATCCACAAGATTAAGACTAATAGTGGTACAGCTCTTACAATCTCAACATAACCAATATTAACATAAGTTAAAAATTTATTTTTAGCTAGAGAGGGAATAGCAACTATTAGTCCAAGAAACATAGATATAATAATTGATACAACTGATATATAAATAGTAGTTGTTAAACCGCTTAATAAGAATTTTAGATTTGTTAATCCTTCAATATTATTTGGAGAAATTATAAACCATCCCAATTCTTGATCTGTACAAGAAGAGAGTGATATAATTAAAAGTAAAAAAAATATATTTTTCACTCTTAAAGTTATAGAGAATTAAAAAGTAATATCTAATTGATTATAAGCTTTTAAGATTATACTTAGATAATAATTTTGCAAAAAAACCAGAATTTTTTTTCTTCTCAATCCATTTACTTACATAATCATTCCAGACAGTATCACTTTTGGGTACCATCATTGCTAAAAAAGCAGGATTTTTTTCACCATCCTGCACTATTGCTAGTTGAGGATATTTGATAACTAATTTATTTGCTTCAGTCGAACTTGTGATATTTCCGTCAGCTCTACCTGCTAAAACTTCCTGAAAATCTCTAGCTGGAGCTTCAACAGATTTTAATGTTGAATTAGGGAAGAATTCCTTAGCTTTTTGCTCTTGAGAGGTTCCAAGTGTAGTAGCTATTTTAACACCATTTTTATTTAAAGAGTCCCAAGTCGGAAATTTGTTTAAATTCTTTTTAAGAACAAGTGGAACTGTACCATATTTATAATATGTAGATGTAAATCCAGCGACTTCAGCTCTTTTTGCAGTTTTAGTAACACTTGTTGAAATATCATACCTACCTGAAGTAATTCCAGAGACTATTGTTTTCCATTCAGTTGGTACAAAAGTTACTTTAACACCCATATCTTTTGCTAATTCGTTCATAACATCTATGTCAAAACCTTTATATTTATTTGTAGCGGGATCTTTCATTGTCATTGGATCCCAGTCTCCTGTGGTTCCAACTTTTAATTCACCAGATGCTAATATTTGATCTAATTTTGACTCTGCGTTAACTGATAAGGGTAAAAGCACTAAAAGTGCAAGCAAGATTATTTTTTTCATAGTGTCTTTTAGCTTAAAATTAGGAATAAAAAACTCTATAACCTTGACGCACTATCATTTATCCAAGAACATAAATGCTCTGAAAATGAACGTCTAACAAATAAATTAACTAAGTTTTCATCTTTATGATGCACAATAACATCTATGTTATTTAGTAATGTCTGTGTTGTAGAACCCTTTTTTTCTTTAAACTCATTAAAATTAAAAGGACTACCTGAGGCAAATAATTCAAAAATATTTTCTCCTTTTAATTCAAGTAATACTAATTGATCAGTTACATCAGTAACTGCACCTAAATTAGTTTTAGAAATACTATTATACAACATCTCCTCTAATTCATATATATTGCCATCTTTTTGAACTCTTTCATTTGAAAAGATCATCCATTCATCTGGACTTAACCAGATTGAAGTAAGTTTATCACTTGAAGATGAAGTGTTGGCTTCTGTAGGTAGTATCATGTTTAAGTTTTTACCAACAGATGTAAAAAATTCTCTTTTTTTTCCTCTTAAATTAAGTTTCATAATTGGATAAATTTCTTTAATTGATAAACCATTATGGTTTATCTCTTCTTTTAAAATACTATTATAATTAAGCATTTAACCTCTTATTTTCTTCATCAAAAAAAACTGGATTAGCTACAGTTACACTAATTGTTTTATCTTCCATTGGAATAAATAATTTTTTACCCATCATATCTTTTCCACCTCTAACAACTGCTAAAGCAATAGATTTATTCAAATTTGGACTGAAATAACTAGAAGTTACATGTCCTAACATTTGGATAGGATTTTGATTTAATTCAGATACAATTTGAGCACCTTCTTCTAAAATTATATTTGGATCATCAGTTAACAATCCAACTAATTGTTTTCGATCCTCTCTCATTGTATCAGATCTATATAGAGATCTTTTGCCAATAAAATCATATTTTTTTTTACTAACTATCCAATCCATTTGGAGATCAATAGGAGTCATTGTTCCATCTGTGTCTTGACCAACTATAATGAAACCTTTTTCTGCTCTTAATAAGTGCATAGTTTCTGTACCATACGGAGTAATGTTAAATTCTTTTCCTGCTTCTATACATTTTTCCCATAGTGCTTTCCCAAAACTTGCTTGAATATTAATTTCATAGCTATGCTCACCTGTAAAACTTATTCTCATAACTCTACATTTAATGTTACTAATTTTTGCCTCTTTAAATGACATGTGAGGAAAACTTTCATCAGAAAAATCTAGATCAGGAAATATTTTTTTTAATATTTTTTTACTATTAGGTCCACAAACACTAGCTGTAGCATAATGGTCAGTAACGGAAGTTAAATATACATCAAGTTCAGGCCATTCTGTTTGTAGATAATCTTCAAGTTTTCCTAAAACATTAGCAGCACCACCTGTTGTAGTAGTCATGAGATAATGGTTTTCTTCTAACCTAGTAGTAACACCGTCATCATAAACCATTCCATCTTCGTTAAGCATTAAACCATATCTACATTTTCCAATTGCAAGTTTTGACCAGGCATTAGTGTAAACTCTATTTAAAAACTCAGAAGCATCACTTCCCTGAATATCAATTTTACCGAGTGTAGAAGCATCTAATATTCCAGCACTCTCTCTAGCAGCCTTACTTTCTCTCTGTACCGCTTGATTCATAGTTTCTCCATTACCAGGATAGTACCAACCTCTTTTCCATTGACCGACATTTTCAAATTCAGCTTTATTTTCAATAAGCCAATCATTCATTGCTGTTCTTCTAAATATATCAAAATATTCTCCAACATTACGCCCAACAATTGTTCCAAAAGTTAAAGGAGTGTAGGGAGGTCTAAAAGTTGTAGTACCAAGTTCACCCATTTTTACCCCTGCAGTGTCAGCAATTATTCCAAGGGCGTGCATATTTCCAAGTTTACCTTGATCAGTACCCATACCTGTTGTCGTATATCTTTTTACATGTTCAATTGATCTAAAACCCTCACGTAATGCTAATTTTATATCTTTTGCAGTTGCATCATTTTGATAATCTACAAATGGTTTTGTTTTTCCAATAGCTTTATCAGCCGGAAGTAACCAAATATTTCTTTTTGAAGTTTCCTCTTCACATTCTATATCGAAATTATCAAAATCAGTTTTTTCTATTCTTAAAAATTCTTTTAGTTTAATTGATATTTCTTTAAATATTTCTTTTAAATTGAAACTTCCATTACAAGAACCAACGCTGATTTGATCTGAAGGATATTTATTTGGTAAGAATATGTTATTTTCTTCATCAAATTTTAATTTACCACCTGATTGTGTAAACAAATGTACTGCAGGTGTCCAACCACCGGCAACACCCAAACAATCACACGATATATTAATTTTATTACCAGTTACTGTCATACCATCATTTGATAATTTCATTATTGATATATTATTAAGTCTTCTGTAGCCTTTAGTATCAACAACAGTATGTGACCAGTAAATTTTAATTCCTGCCTTTTCAGTAGCTTTAACAATTTTTGAATTTGAGTTATTTCTAATATCTATAATTGCATCAACATTGATACCTCTATTGTGTAAACATAATGCACTTTCATAAGCACTATCATTATTTGTAAAAAACACGTTTTTTTCACCACATTTAACACCAAAGAAATCAGCATATTTTTTTACAGCAGTTGACAAAATTATTCCTGGTCTGTCGTTGTTATTAAAAACAAGTGGTCTCTCCAAAGCACCAGTTGCAAGAATTACTTTTTTGGCTCTAATTTTTAAAAGTCTTTGTCTTATTTTGTTATTTTTATCTTTTTTTTCTAAATGATCTGTTAAATTTTCTCTAGCCAATAAATAATTATATCCATGATAAGCTGCAACACTTGTTCTCGTTTTAACTTCCAGGTTATTAATATTCTTTAGTTTATTTATTTCTTTTTTGATCCAATCAGAAGAACTTTGATTATCAATTTTATTGAACTCTTTATTTTGATAAATGGTTGCACCACCTAGTTCGTTTTTTTCTTCAATTAATAAGGTTTTTAAATTATTTTTAGCAGCATTTTTTGCTGCTAATATTCCTGATATACCTGCTCCAACAACCAGAACATCACAATGAATATTTCTATGATCATAAATATCTGGATCTTTTTCAGTTGGTGATTTACCTAAACCAGCTGAGTGTCTAATGAAAAATTCATATTTTTCCCAAAAGCTAGCTGGCCACATGAAAGTTTTATAATAAAAACCAGCAGGTAAAAACGGAGAAATGAGATTATTTATTCCACCGATGTCAAAATTTACACTTGGCCAACAATTTTGGCTTGATGCTTCTAAGCCTTCATAAATTTCAAGTTCTGTGGCTCTAACGTTAGGTTCTGTTCGATTTGTGTTATCATTAACTTGAACAATGGCATTTGGTTCTTCAGAGCCAGCCGTCATAATTCCTCTTGGCCTATGATATTTAAAACTTCTTCCTACTAAATGAACATCATTAGCGAGTAGGGCAGATGCTAAAGTATCTCCTTTAAAACCATAATATTTTTTACCATTAAACCTAAATGAAACCCTATGTGTTTCATCTATATATTCGCTAGATTGAACTCTTAAATTTGCTGACATATTATTCTAGTGGTGGTTTTTCACCCATTTTATAAACTAATTTGATTTCATCATTAGAAGTGTCTCTGACCATATTGAACCACTTTCTACATCCATGTGCATGGTTCCATCTTTCAAACTGAACACCCTTAATATTTTTTCTCATAAATAAATACTCTGCCCATTCATCATCACTTAGTTCTGTAGGTTGTTTTGGTCTTTCTATGTGTGCTTCACCACCAGCCTTGAATTCTTGCTGATCTCGCTCTCCACAATAAGGACAATTAATTACGAACATTAGTGAGCAACTGCTGCGGCCCCATGTTCATCAACAAGATCACCACTAACAAATCTATTTAAATTAAATGCAGCATTAAGTTTATGCGGTTCATCATTTGCAATTGTGTGAGCAAATAAATCTCCTGATCCTGGAGTTGCTTTAAATCCACCTGTACCCCAACCGCAATTAAAATATAAACCTTTAACTGAAGTTTTGCTTAATATTGGACTAGCATCGGGGCAAATATCAACTATACCTCCCCATTGTCTTAACATTCTCATTCTACTAAAAATTGGATAGAGCTCTAATATAGCATTAAGTGTACCTTCCACTATTTGATGACTTCCTTTTTGAGAATAAGAAACATAATCATCAGTTCCTGCACCTATGACAAGCTCACCTTTATCAGATTGACTAACATAAGCATGAACAGCATTTGACATTACAACAGTATCAATAATTGGTTTAACTGGTTCAGAAACTAAAGCTTGTAATGGTTTACTTTCCAAAGGTAGTCTTAACCCTGCCATGTTTGCTATTACACTTGAGTGACCTGCGGCTACGACTCCAACTTTGTTAGTTTTAATAAATCCTTTGGTTGTTTCAATTCCTTCTACACTATCACTATTTCTTTTAATTCCTTTTACTTCACAATTTTGAATAATATCAACACCCATATCATCAGCACCTCTAGCGTAACCCCAAGCAACAGCATCATGTCTTGCAGTACCAGCTCTTCTTTGAAGTGTTCCACCTAAGACAGGATATCTTATATCAGGTGAAGTATTAATAATTGGGCAAAATTTTTTAACTTCCTCAGTATTTAAATAAACTGCATCAATTCCATTTAATCTGTTAGCATGTGTTCTTCTTTTTAAGTCTCTGACATCTTGTAGATTGTGTGCAAGGTTCATTACACCTCTTTGACTAAACATAACATTGTAGTTTAATTCTTGTGATAAACCTTCCCATATTTTTAATGCATGGTCATATAGACCAGCACTCGCATCCCATAAATAATTTGATCTTATGATTGTTGTGTTACGACCAGTGTTTCCACCTCCAATCCAACCTTTTTCAACAACAGCAATATTTTTCATATTGTGTTTCTTTGCTAAATAGTAAGCAGTTGCTAATCCATGACCACCACCACCAACAATTACAGCATCATATTCTTTTTTAGGTTGTGAGTCTTTCCATGCTTTTTGCCAATTTTCATGATAGCTAAAAGCATTTTTAATTAGCGAAAATATCGAGTATTTGTTTTTCATTATTCGCAATAATTACTTTATAAATATTGAATATTCAATACAATCAGTTATATCAATGTCGCAGTGGAAGAGTGGGTGAGAGGCTGAAACCAGTCGTTTGCTAAATGACCGTGCGAGGAAACTTGTACCGAGGGTTCGAATCCCTCCTCTTCCGCCATTAATATAATGGCTGATCTTTAAAGAAGTTTTTCATGGTTATAGGTTTTTTTTCTAGGATATATCTATAAACGTTATAATTTTCCAATACACGTTGCACATAGTTTCTAGTTTCTCTAAATTTAATCAACTCAACCCAATCAATATAATCAATCTGTTTCTTTTGTGGATTTTTATTAATTTTTTTCCAATATTTGACTCTATTAGGACCCGCATTATAAGCAGCCGTTGCAAAAGGGTATGCACCATCATACTGAAGGATTAATCCTGCAATATAATGAGACCCTAAATTAATATTATACTCTGGATCAGTAGTTAATCTTGATTTTGAATAAGGAAGTTTAGCTTGTTTTGAAACAAGTTTTGCAGTGTAAGGCATCAATTGCATTAATCCCTTTGCTCCCGCATGACTATTTGCACTTAAATCAAATTCACTTTCTTGTCTAATGATTGATAATATAAATGCACTTTCAGGAATTTTTCTTCCGTTTATAGTTTTAGGCGTACTTATAATTGGATAGTTAAATTGATTATGAAATCGTTTTTTATAAGAAGCTATTTTAGAAACTTGAATTGCAAAATCATATCTTTCAATACTAGTAGCTAATTCAGCAGCAAGTATCTCACTTCCTCTTTTAATGTTATCATTTGCAAGATGTCTTAAAATATATTTTGTATATTTATCTTTTTTAAGTTCATCTAAAAGATAAATTATCTTAACTAACTCTTTGTTATAAAAAATATATCTATATTTATTATCAACCTCCATATCATTATTAAGTGTAAATTTGCCATTTGGATTTAATTTTAAAAACGCTAATTGACCATAGTATGTGGTAAGATACTTTGATGCTTCTTGATACCATTTAAGTGATTGTTGTTTATTGCCTAGTTTTTCATAGGTTCTTCCAAGCCAAAAAGCTCCTCTAGAAGTACTAATTGGATAGCTGACATTATTATAAAAATTATGAAAATGATCTTTTGCTATTAAAGGATCTTTTAAAAAACTTAAGGCTATCCATCCACTCATCCATTCAGCTTCAGCAAATTCAGAACCAGCAGTCATACCGTGCTCACTAGTAATTTTGTAAGCTATTTCATATTTTTTTTTATAAATTAATTTTCTAGAAATTATTTCACGCTCTTTCCACCATTTTTCTGGCAACACTAAATAATCTTTATCATTTCTAATCTTCATTAAAATTTCAACAGAAGAGTCAACACGACCTTTTTTTCTTCTCCATTTTAAGCGATCATAATTTAAGCCAGCATCATTTTTAAATTTTTCTGGAACGTTTTTAATTGCTTGGTCTACTCCGTAGCCTTTGCTCATTAAGATATGTCTTGCAGTATACAAAAGTTCATAATCTTTAGGCAAATACCTAGTTAATCTTCTAAGATCCCAATATTTATTATTCCAAGCTAAATAATCTGCTCTTTTGACATAATCATCTGCATTTAGATATTTTTTAAATTTTTTTCTAAAAAATTTTAATTCATTTTTTGATATACTTGCTGTAATCCATCCTTTTTTAATAAAATTTGTTCCTTTCGTTTTTTCACCTATTAATATGTAACTTTCACCTAATATCATCTGGCCATATCCACTAAGTGGATCATTACCAGCAAACCAATTAATTATTTTTTTTGGAGATACTTTTGATGTTGATAATTTGTGTTCTGCTAAGTATCTTAATCTATCAATCCTTGGATATTGATTATTAAGATCTATGAAAACCTTATAATCATAAAAAGACGCCTGATTTCCAGTTGTTAGCAGGTATCTCCACTTAATAAAATTATATATAGATTTATCTTTTGCTTTTTTTGCAATCTTTAAAGAAGAAGTCCATCTACTTTTTTGCATTTCAGATATAGCTTTTCTTGCAATATTGAAATCTTTTTTACTGTAGTATTTTGATATTTTGACACTACGTGATGTAGTAACACCAGGTATTGAAGGTTTCTTTCTTGGAATTTTGAATGATAGTTTTTTATCTTTAGTATCATTTATTTTTTTTGTAATTTTTTTTTCAACAGTTTTAATTTTTTTAATTTTTTTTGGTTTTTTTATTGGCACGAGAATATTTTGTGTTAATTTTTTTACTATTTCTTCGTCAGTAAGAGATGGCTTTTTTAATGGAACTAATACGGATGTTTCAGCTGAAAGATTATTAATATTTACTATGATTGATATTACCAAACTGATAAATAATAGTTTTTTAAGCATAATCTTTTAGTATATGAATCTTTAAACTATGTTATAAGTATTTATGTTTAAAGGATCAAATGTTGCTTTAATTACTCCATTTAAAAATAATGGTCTTGATGAGGAAGCTTATATAAAATTAATCCATTTTCATATGGATAATGGAACTAATGGATTGGTGCCTGCCGGAACAACAGGGGAGTCTCCAACACTTAGTCATGATGAGCATCAAAGAGTTATTGATTTATGTATAAAAGAAAGTAACGGTAAAATTCCTGTAATAGCTGGAACAGGTTCTAATTCAACGGAAGAAGCAATTTCTCTTACTTCTCACGCTGAAAAAGCTGGTGCAGATGGGGCATTAATTGTAACACCTTATTATAATAAGCCAACCCAGGAAGGTTTATACCAACATTATAAAGCCATAAATGATAAATGTGGAATACCAATTATCATTTATAACATACCGAGTAGATCTGTAATTGATATGTCTGTTGATACAATGGCAAGACTTTTTGAATTAAATAATATTGTTGGTGTAAAGGATGCAACTGGAAATTTAGATAGAGTAGATCAACAATTATCAAAGATGGGTAAAGAGTTTATTCAAATGACAGGAAATGATGAAAATGCTTTTGAGTTTAATAAAAAAGGGGGAGTAGGTGCAATTAGTGTAACTGCAAATATTGCTCCAAAACTTTGTTCAGATTTTCAAAAATTTTCAGTTTCGCAAAATGAAAATGATATAATAGAAGCTAAAAAATTAGATGATATTTTACAGCCTGTTCATGATGCAATGTTTGTAGAGAGCAATCCAAGCCCTGTAAAATTTGCAGCTAAATTGATGAATTTATGTGACGATGAAGTTAGACTGCCACTGGTCAGGGTAACTGATAAGACTCAAAAAATTGTTAAAGAAACATTGCAGTCTGCAAAATTGATTTAATGAACAAAAAGACCAACCCTGGTTTAAAAATAATCTGTTTAAATAGAAAAGCTAGTTTTAACTATTTTTTTGAAGATCTTTTAGAGGCAGGAATAGTTTTAAAAGGTTCAGAAATTAAATCAATTAGAGATGGTAAAGTTAATATTGCAGAGTCTTATGCTGTTGAAAAAAATGGAGAATTGATTTTAATTAATGCTCATATAGCTCAATATAAACAGGCAAGTTATTCGAGTCACAATCCAACAGATGAGAGAAAACTTTTACTTAATAAAAAAGAAATCAACAAATTAATTGGTAAAATGCAAAGAGATGGTTTTACGATAGTTCCAACAAAAATGTATTTTAAAAAAGGTAAAGCTAAAATTGAGTTAGCTGTTGCAAAGGGAAAAAAAAAATTTGATAAAAGAACAACAAAAAAAAATAGAGATTGGAACCGTGACAAAGCTAGATACATCAGGAAAACAAGTTAAAATAATTTATTTAGGAATAGGCTCTAATCTAGGCAATAAAAAGGATAATATTGAAAAGGCTAAATCACTTTTAATTGAAAACAATATAAATCTAATTTCAGTATCAAGTTATTACAATACTCCTTCGTGGCCAAATCCAAAAAATCCTGAATTTATAAACATAGTTGTTAAAGCTAAATGTACTCATAAACCAGAAATATTATTAGATCTATGTAAATCAATTGAGTTTAAGCTTGGAAGAAAAAAAACTCCAAAAAATTCTCCACGCGAATGTGACATAGATATTATTGATTTCGACGGAAAAATCCGAAGAAATGGCTTAGTAATTCCACATGGAATGATGCATTTAAGAAATTTTGTACTTATTCCATTATTTGAAATTGAAAAGAATTGGATTCATCCAACAATGAAGACTAATATTAAAAAATTGATTTTTTCCTTACCAAATAAAGACATTAGGTCTATTAAACAAATTTGAATTAATGTTATAATTAAATATGCTTAACTCAAATGAATTAATAAACAAAGTAAAAGGATATAATAAATTTCTAAATCCTGAGAGATTAGATAAGGCTTATAATTTTGCAGTCAAGGCTCATCAAAATCAAAAAAGAGCATCCGGTGATCCATACTCTGTTCATCCAATTGAAGTTGCAAATATTCTTACAGATCTAAAATTAGATAGTGCAACTATCACAACAGGTTTATTACACGATACAATAGAAGATACTTTTGCTACCTATGACACCATTAAATCTGAATTTGGCGATGAAGTTGCTGAATTAGTAGATGGTGTTACGAAAATATCAGTATTTGAAAATACAGCTGGAGCTAATTCAAAAGTAGAAAATTTCAGAAAATTAATTCTAGCCACTTCAAAAGATATAAGAGTTTTATTAGTTAAAATTGCAGATCGTCTTCATAACATGAGAACTATTAAAGCTATACCTAAAGAAGATAAAAGAAAAAGAATAGCACAAGAGACTATGGAAATTTATGCTCCATTGGCTGATAGAATGGGAATGCACAGAATTAGAGATGAATTAGAAGATTTATCTTTTGAAATTTTAAATAACGATGCAAGAAAATTAATAAAGATAAGACTTGATGAAATTAAATTAGATAAAAAAGATATTTTTGAAGAACTCTCATTTGAATTAAGTGAAATTTTAAATGACAACCATATCAATGCTGAAATTTATGGAAGAGAAAAAACACCTTTTTCAATTTGGAGAAAAGTACAAAAAAAAAGAGTGTCTTTAGAACAAGTTACTGACATAATTGGTTTTCGAATAATTTTACAAAATATAGATGATTGCTATAAGACATTAGGTATATTCCATAAAAAATGGAATTGTATACCTGGAAAATTTAAAGATTATATCTCTTCACCAAAAATTAATGGATATAAATCTATACATACATCGGTAATAGGCTCTAATAAAAAACCTATTGAAATTCAAATAAGAACAAAGAATATGCATGAATTTGCAGAAAGAGGAGTTGCATCCCATTGGCAATATAAATCATCTGAAAGATTTAATTCATTAAGCTGGAAAGAGTATGACTGGTTAAAAGATTTAGTAGAAATTATTGAAAAAAATGAAAATCCGGAGCATTCATATGAATATACCAAGCTTCAAATGTTTCAGGAAAATGTATTTTGTTTTACACCCAAAGGTTCTGTAATAAAATTACCAAAGGATGCAACACCGATAGACTTTGCGTACGCTGTCCATACTAAAATTGGAAACACTGCAGTTGGATGTGAGATAAATGGAAATAAATCAGAGTTGCAAGATATATTAAGAAATGGTGATAGAGTTAATATAATTACTTCTAAAAATCAGTCACCATCATTACATTGGATACCTACAACAAAGACAGGTAAGGCTAGATCAGCTATTAGAAGATACTGGCATGATAAAGGCGAGCAAAAAGAAGAAAGAATAAAAAAATACAATACAACACTCTGGATTTCGTTACCTGATCAACCTGGTCAATTAGGTGATATTAGTTCACTTATAGGAAGCCATAAACTAAACATATCAAATGTTGAGATGGTGGGTAAAAATCCAAAATATATTAATTTTAAATTTAAATTGATAATTACTAATCTAAAAAATTTCACTAATTTTATTGCAGAGCTTAAACAAAAGAGTATAAAATTTAAGATAATCAGACACGAAGATAAAAGAAATGCTTTCACTCAAAAAATCCTTAGATATTTTAAAAAAGACTGATGCTTTATTAGAGGGCCATTTTGTATTATCTTCAGGTCTACATTCTTCGAAATATATTCAATGTGCAAAACTTTTAAGTCATCCAAATTTAGCACAAAAAATATGTAAATCATTAGCTAACAAAATAAAAAAAAAATATAGAAAAATTGATCTAATATTAGCTCCAGCTATGGGTGGAGTTATAATAGGTTACGAAATAGGAAAACTTTTAAAAAAAGAAACAATTTTTTGTGAAAGAGTAAATGGAAAGTTTATTCTAAGAAGAGGTTTCAATATAAGAAAAGGTTCAAGAGTTTTAATTATTGAAGATGTAATTACCACAGGTAAGTCAAGTTTAGAATGTGTTAAATTAATAACAAAAGCAAATGCCAAACTTATTGGTTTTGCTTCTATAATTGATAGATCAACAAAAAAATCATTAAAAATAAAAACTGGAATTATTTCTCATATGAAGATTGATGTTCCAACTTTTAACAAAAAACAATTACCAATTAATCTTAAATCAATTCCTGTTTCAACACCTGGGAGTAGATTTATTAAGTGAAAAGATTAGGTGTAAATATAGACCATATAGCAACAGTAAGAAATGCGAGAGGTGAACAACATCCAGATCCATTTTTTGCAGCCTCTCAAGTTGTTAAAATGGGTGCTGATTCAGTAACTATTCATTTACGAGAAGACAGAAGACATATTAATGATAATGATGCAAAAAAAATTTGTAAACTAAAAAAAACTTTAGTTAATCTTGAAATATCAATGAATGATAAAATTGTTAAAAATGCTCTAAGAATTAAACCTAACTTTATTTGTATTGTTCCTGAAAATAGAAAAGAAATAACTACTGAAGGAGGGTTGAATTTAACCAAGAATAAAAAAAGATTAAAAACGATAATTGAAAAGTTCAAAAAAGTTAAAATTCGTACAAGTTTATTTATAAATCCAACAATCAAAGATATTAAACTTTCTAAAGAATTAAATGTAGACTGTGTAGAGATACATACTGGAAGAATTTCAAACTTAGTTAAATTAAAAAAGAAATATAATACTGAATTTAATAGAATTAAAAAAAGCTCAATTTTAGCAAATAAACTAAATATCGAAGTTCATGCTGGTCATGGACTTGATTATAAAACTACAAAAATACTTAATAAGATTAATGAAATTCAAGAGTTTAATATTGGTCATTACATTATTGGAGAGTCTATTTTTTATGGTCTATCAAAAGTTATTAAAAAATTTAAAAGAATAATTAAAAATTAATTTATGAGAATTGTTGGAATTGGTGTTGATATTATTGAAAATAAAAGAATTAAAAATTCATTAAAAAGTTTAAAGTTTAAAAAAAGAATTTATAGCACCAAAGAACTGGATCAATCAACTTCATCAAAAAATAAAGTTGGTTATTTTTCTAAAAGATTTGCTGCTAAAGAAGCCTTTGCTAAAGCTCTAGGCACAGGTTTTAGAGGCAATCTAAACTTTAAAGATATTGAAATTGTTAATGATAAAATGGGAAAACCTTACTTTTTAAAATCAAAAAAAATTTCAAAGATTATTCACGAAAATTTTAATATTAAAAAATATAACTGTTTTCTATCTATTTCAGATGAAAAAGATTACTCAACTGCATTTACTATAATTCAATCAATATGAAATTAGATAAAAATTTTTTTTCAGAAAATATTAAAACTCTTTTTTATGCTTTAATAATAGCTGTTATAATTAGATCTTTGTTAGTTCAACCTTTCTATATTCCATCATCTTCAATGGAACCAACGTTGCTTGTAGGTGATAGACTTTTTGTTACCAAATATTCGTATGGTTATAGCAAACACTCATTTCCATTTAGTCCACCATTATTTAATAATAGAATAATCTTTAGTTCACCTGAAAGAGGTGATGTAATTGTTTTTAAAACTCCTGTCGATAATAGAACAGATTATATTAAAAGATTAATTGGACTTCCTGGTGATAAAGTTCAATTTATAGATGCAAATTTATACCTTAATAACAGTGAAATTTTAAAATCAAAAATTTTAAATAAGACTAAAATTTATTGTGGAAGTAGAATTATCGATGTTTATAAATTTGAGGAAAAATTACCAAATGGTAAAAAATTTCATACAGTTTATTTAAAGGATTATACTTATCAAAATTCAGATGTATTTACAGTCCCAAAAGACCATTATTTTTTTCTAGGAGACAATAGAGACTGTTCTAAAGATAGCAGATATTTAACAAGCGTTGGCTATGTTCATAAAAATAATTTAGTTGGTAAGGCACAATTTATTTTTTTTTCTTCTGATAAAAATATTGGAAGCATGTTTGCATTTTGGAAGTGGCATAAATCTATTAGATTTAATAGAACTTTTAATAAGATTAATTAATGAAGAAAAATTATCAAAGTTTAGAAAAAAAAATTAATATAAAATTTAAAGATACAAATTTATTAATCCAATCACTTACTCATAAAAGTTATAATTCACTTAAAAATAATGAAAAAATTGAATTTTTAGGTGACCGTGTTCTTGGATTAGTTATAGCTAAAAAGCTCTTGGAAATTTATCCTGATGAAAAAGAAGGTATATTGGATAAAAAATTTGCCTCTTTGGTAAATAAGAGAACTTGCTTAGAGATTGCTAAAAATATAAATTTGGAAAAGCATATATTAACTTTTAATCCTAATAATAAAAAAATAAAAATTGAAGACAAAATTATTTCTGATTGTTGTGAGGCATTAATTGGCGCATTATATCTTGATAAAGGATTCAACATTACTGAAAAAATAATATTAAATTTATGGAAAAATCATATTAAGAAAAGTGTAGTAACTCAAATTGATGCTAAGACAAAATTACAAGAATTGGCTTTAAAAAATTTTAAGAAACTTCCAATTTATAAATTAATTTCAAATACAGGTCCTCGTCACAAACCATTGTTCAAAGTTGGCGTTAAACTTCCTAATACTAAATATTTTATTTCTCTCGGTAAATCAAAAAAAGACGCTGAACAAAATGCTGCAATTGAGTGTCTTAAAAGTATTAAGTGATTGAAAAATGAATTGGATTGATGAAGGTTTTTTAATAAAAAAGAATAGATATAATGAAAATTCTTTAATCGTTGAAATTTACACAAAAGATCACGGCAAAGTAGTGGGCATAATATTTGGCGGGACTTCTAAAAAGATTAAAAATTATCTTCAGATAGGCAATAAGTTACATGTAAATTATAACGCTAAAAATGAAAATAAGATTGGATATTTCAAAATTGAAATTTTACAAGCTTATAGTCCACTATACTTTGATCATAAACAAAAGCTTTCATGTATTACGTCTGCAGTAAATTTGATTAAAATTTTAACAGCAGAGTCTCAAGCGAATTTAAAGATTTATAAAATAATTGAGAATTTTTTTATGATTTTAAAAGATAATGATTGGCTTAAAAAGTATGTATTTTGGGAATTGGAATTACTTAAGTTATTAGGGTACGATCTTGATTTAGAAAACCTAGTAAAAAAAGATATAGTTAAAAATGAAACAGTATATTTTGCAAGTTCTTTAACTAAAAAAAAATATGTTCCAAATTTTTTAATTGAAAAAGATATTGAAGTTAATGATATTAAAATTTTATTAAATGGTTTGAAATTAGTTGGAGATTATCTTGATAAAACTATTTTAAAACCAAATAATTTAAATTATCCCATTAGTAGATTATTGTTTTTAAATTCTTTTAAATAATTATTTAATTATTTTATCAATTCTGTCTGCGTAATAACTAACAATAGCATTTGCCCCAGCTCTTTTAAATCCAACTAAACTTTCATATATAATATCATCGTTAACTAATTTTTTCTTTATTGCATTTGAAATTAAACTATATTCTCCTGATACTTGATATGCAAAAACGGGTATTTTAAATTTTTCTTTTACTGATTTAATAATGTCTAAATAAGGCATACCTGGCTTAACCATGACCATGTCTGCGCCTTCCTTAATATCAAGTGCTACCTCTCTTAAAGCTTCATCACTATTTTTAAAATCCATTTGATAAGTTTTTTTATCACCTTTTAACGATCCTTTTGAACCTACTGCATCTCTAAATGGTCCATAAAAACTTGAAGCATATTTTGCTGCATAAGACAAAATTTGAACATTTTGATAATTTGATCTATCTAAAGCTTTTCTAATTTTTCCAATTCTACCATCCATCATATCGGAAGGTGCCAATAAATCACATCCCATCTCTGCTTGTAATAAAGATTGATTGACTAAAACTTCTATCGTTTCATCGTTTATAATTTGATTTGATTTAATTAATCCATCATGACCATGTGATGTGTATGGATCAAGAGCCACATCACACATTATCCCAATTTGATTTTTATATTTTTTTTTAATTTCCAGGATAGCTTTGCAAACTAAATTATTTTCATTTAACGATTCTGATCCAATTTCATTTTTTAAACTATTTTTGGTTTTTGGAAAAAGAGCAACCATTGGGATACCTATTTTTAATGCTTTATCAATGATTTGAGACAATCTATTGATTGTATATCTATACACGCCAGGCATTGTAGTTATTGTTTCTTTTTTATTAGATCCATCAATTAAAAATACAGGCAAAATAAAGTCATTTGCAGTAAGTGTATTTTCTTGAATTAATCTTCTAGACCATGACTGTTTTCTAGTTCTTCTTAGTCTTAAGCTAGGATATTTTCCAGTAATCATGTTTTAATTTTCTTCCAAATTGCGACAAATGTAATATACACATATACAATAAAAAGGGTACAAAGCAATCACGATGAGTATTGAAAATTCAAAAGTAATTGATTTAAATCTTAAAAAAGATGAGAGGATATTAAATTTTAGTGATTTTCAAAAACAAGAAATAAAATTTGATATAAATAAATTACAAGAATCCTACCATCAAATTGTAAAAATAAAAAAATTTGAAGATGCGGGAGTAACACACTTTGGGGCTATATCTTTAACCCAAATCCCTGGAAATCCAGACTCTATAAAGGGCAATAAAGCTCGAGGAATTTTTTGGACTAAACCTGATAAATCTGGAAAAGAAGTTACTAGAGATGAAATGATTGACGAGTCAAGATATTCTGAATTTGTAAAAGATTATGAAAATACTTATTTTAAACATGTGTATGATATTTTATCATCAAAATATAAATTAGGTAGAATGAGAATTCTACTTAAAGAACCTAGGTCAACATTAAGTTGGCATAGAGATCCTGAACCAAGACTGCATATACCAATAATTACAAATCCTGGATGTATAATGGTTATAGATAATGTTGCTAAGCATATGCCTGCAGATGGTTCAGTTTGGATAACTAATAACACTAAATATCATAATGCGTTTAATGGAGGTGAAGAAAACAGAATTCACCTGGTAGCTTGCGTATTAGACTATAAATTTAATTAATTTGAAAAAAATATTCATCGCATCTGATCACGCTGGATTTGATTTAAAAGAAATGATTAAAAAATATCTCTCAAAAAAAAAATTAACTTTTAAAGATTTAGGACCAGAAAATGATAAAAGAGTAGACTATCCTGCATATGCACATAATGTCGCAAAAAAAGTAAAAGTTAATAAAAATAATGTTGGAATTTTAATTTGTGGGTCAGGAACTGGCATGAACATTGTAGCAAATAAACATAAAAATATACGCGCAGCTCAATGTTTTAATTTAAAATCAACTAAATTATCAAGATTGCATAATGATGCAAACATCATTACATTAGGATCCAGATTTATATCAAAAAAAAATGCCTTGAATTTCATTGGTGTTTTTTTAAAAACTAAATTTGAAGGTGGCAGACACTCTAAAAGAATAAGGAAAATTTAAATATGTCTAGTGAAAAAAATTACTTAAATGATAATTACAAAAGTTTTTTTGAAGATAGTTTATCAAAAAAAGATCCAGAATTACATAAGGCTATTCAAGATGAATTGTTACGGCAACAACAACATATTGAACTAATAGCTTCTGAAAACATAGTTTCACAAGCCGTATTAGAGGCGCAAGGTTCAGTTCTCACAAATAAATATGCCGAAGGATATCCAGGAAAAAGATATTATAATGGATGTGAACATGTTGATGTTGCAGAAGATTTAGCAATAGAAAGATTAAAAAAATTATTTAATTGTAAATTTGCAAATGCTCAACCTCATTCTGGTGCACAAGCTAATGGTGCTGTATTTTTAGCTTTATTAAGTCCTGGAGATACTTTTATGGGAATGAGTTTAAATTCTGGTGGGCATATTACGCATGGACTTAAAATTTCAATGTCAGGTAAATGGTTTAACGCAATTGGTTATGATGTAGATAAAGAGTCTGAGCTTATAGATTATGATAATGTTGAAAAACTTGCATTAGAACATAAACCTAAATTAATAATAGCTGGAGGCAGTGCTTACTCAAGAGTAATTGATTTTAAAAGATTTAGAGAAATTGCAGACAAAGTTGGTGCCTACTTAATGGTAGATATGGCACATTTTTCTGGTTTGGTTGCTGGAAAAGGTTATCCAAATCCTTGTGATCATGCTCATGTTGTAACATCTACAACTCATAAAGTATTTAGAAGTGCTAGAGGTGGAATAATTTTGACTAATCATGAAGACTTAGCAAAAAAATTTAATACAGCTGTGTTTCCAGGATATCAAGGTGGACCTTTAATGCATATTATAGCAGCAAAGGCTGCTGGATTTTTAGAAGCTCTTCAACCTGAATTTAAAGATTATATCCAATCAGTACTAGCTAATGCTAAAATGTTAGCTGAAACATTAAAAAATAATGGTTTTAAAATTTATTCAGATGGAACTGATACTCACTTAATGCTTGTTGATTTAAGACCTTACAATGTTAAAGGAAATTTGGCTGCTGAGAGTTTATCTAGAGCTAATATAACTTGTAATAAAAATGGTATACCGTTTGATACAGAAAAACCCATGATAACATCTGGTATAAGACTTGGCACACAAGCAGCTACAACAAGAGGTTTTGGTTTAAATGAATTCAAAACAGTTGGAGAGTTAATCACTAAAACATTAAAAGGTTTATCTGAAAACCCAACAGATAATAGTAAAATTGAAGATGAGGTGAGAAATGAAGTCATATCTTTAACTTCTTCGTTTCCAATCTATAAAAATTTATAATTAATGATTTGCTCTATATGCAAAAAAGGTGAGACATCAGTTGTTGACTCACGTCCTACAGAGGATGGAACAGCCATAAGAAGAAGAAGATTATGTGTTTGTGGAGCACGTTTTACCACATTTGAAAGAGTTCAGTTTAGAGAAATAATGGTTGTAAAAAAAAATGGTAGAAAGTCATCTTTTGATAGAGATAAATTATCTAAATCAGTTTATATAGCACTAAAGAAAAGACCAATAGACACTGAAACTGCTGAAAAATTTATAAGTAAAATTTCCCGTGCATTAGAGGAATTAGGACAAAGTGAGATAGCTACAAATACTATTGGGACTATGGTCATGGAAGGACTAAAAGAATTAGATCCAGTTGCATATGTTCGTTTTGCCTCTGTTTACAGAAATTTTAGGGAAGAAAAAGATTTCGTTCAATTCGTGGACAAGCTCGATGTCTACAAAAAAAGATAAATTTTCAAAAAAAGATAAATTTTATATGGATCTTGCTTTAGATTTAGCAAGATCAAAAGAAGGTCTTACTGGAACAAATCCATCTGTTGGTTGTGTAATTGTAAAAAATGATAAAATCATTTCTGTTGGTCAAACATCTTTCAATGGTAGACCCCATGCCGAAGTAAATGCAATTAAAAATAGTATTGATAATTTAAATGACTCAACAATGTACGTAACATTAGAACCTTGTTCTCACCATGGTGTAACTGCTCCTTGTACAAGTTCAATAATAAGATCAAAAATAAAAGAAGTCATTTATTCAGTTATTGATATTGACAAAAGAGTTAAAGGAAAAACATACAAAATATTAAAATCAAAA
>CABXRY010000002.1 GCA_902514755.1 uncultured Pelagibacteraceae bacterium | reverse complement strand
TAAAGGTGCCAAACCAATAAATATTAAATTAACAAAATTAGAAAATAAAATATCAAAAATAATTGCAAAAGATTTAAAAAAAGAAAATATTTATTTTGCAGGTATTGACTTTATTGATCAAAAACTTAACGGTGATATCAATGTTACTTCACCCACAGGATTGAAAACTTTATTTGATTTATCTGGGATTAATCTTGCTAAAATCTTTTGGAATGAATTGAAAGTGTGAAACATCTCTCATCACAATATAAAGGGTCTTTATTAGCATTTATCGCAGTAATGTTTATTACTCCTGACTCAATTTTAATTAGACTTTCTAATATTGAAACTTGGGGAATGCTTTTTTATAGAGGTGCTATCCCTTTTGTCGTTGTGCTTGTTGGGCTTATATTTTTTTATAAGAATAATCTTCTTAAAGCATTAATAAACATAGGTTATCCTGGTATTTTTTACGTTATCAGCTTTTCTATTTGTAATATTACTTTTATTATTTCTATTCAAAATACAAATGTTGCTAATACGTTAGTAATGATTGCAATGGCACCTATGTTATCAGCTATATTAGGCAGTATATTTTTAAAAGAAGTTCCAGACCGTAAAACTTGGGTAGCGATCATTATTACTCTAATTGCAGTTACCTATATTTTTCATGACTCGATTGAAATGGGTAATTTTTATGGGGATTTATTTGGTATAATTACCGCTTTTGGTCTTGCTTGTAACGCTGTTATTGCTAGGTATGCTAAAAATACAGACCTTGTACCATCTGCGGTAATTGGAAAGCTTTGTGTAGCAATTTTTGCTTTCTTTTTTGTAGATACTTTTGCTCTTGTTGATACAGACTTAATATTTATTCCTTTAATGTGTGTGATGTGTGTAGCAATCCCATTTGTTTTAGTAACAATTGCACCGAGATTTATACCAGCTGAAGAAGTTAACCTTTTCTTTTTACTAGAGACAATCATAGGTCCTTTTTGGGTATGGCTAGTTATCAATGAGCAGCCAAGTATCGAGACAATCCAAGGTGGGGTTGTTATCATACTGACTATAGCCATTCACTCATTTTTGAAGCTTAAAAAAAACTAAGCGATTGTCACAATAAAGACTTGATTCACAAATAGATCGAACTAAATAGGGCTGAATTTATGCATAAAATACTTAAAAACTCTTGGGCACTTTTTCTTGGAATGGGACTAATTATGTTAGCTCATGGTTACCAAGGTTCACTTTTAGGTGTTAGAGCTGTTAAGGAGGAGTTTAGTTTGACCGCAACAGGATTTATGTTGTCAGGTTATTATGTTGGATATTTTATAGGAGCAAAGACTATAACTGGATTAATTTCTAGAGTAGGTCACATTAGAGTATTTGCAGCTTTCGCATCAATTGCATCAATAGTTGTCTTAATGCACTCAATCTTAATTAACCCACTTACTTGGTTTATATTAAGAGTGATTACTGGAATTAGTATGGTTTCAATATATACAATTGCAGAAAGTTGGTTAAATGACAGATCTTCTAACAAAAATAGAGGAAGTGTTTTGTCAATTTACATGATCATTCTTTATGGGTCGATGGCGATTGGAATGTTCTTTTTAAATTTTAGTTCACCATTAAATTTTCAACCATTCATACTTATTTCTTTATTCATGTCTTTAGCTTTGATTCCGATATTGTTGACGAAAAAAAAAGCGCCTAAATTTAAAAGAATTACAGGAATGAGTTTAAAAGAACTTTACAAAGTATCACCATTAGGAATGGTTGGATCTCTTTTTTATGGTACAGCTCAATCAGCGTTATTTTCTCTGTTAGCGGTATATGCAGCTTCAATGAATTTTTCAATTCTAGAAATTTCAATTGTAACTTTTTTAGTTGCAATCTCAGGTGCTTTATCTCAATGGCCTATAGGAAAGTTTTCTGATAGTTTTGATAGAAGACGCGTTATAATTTATACTACTTTTGCCGCATCTTTTTTTGGGCTTTGTTCAATTATAGCAAGTGGAAGTATGTTTTTTGATGGTGTATTAGGATCTAGTAAAATTTGGTTTTATATTTCAATTATTCTTTTTGCCTTTGCGAGTCTACCAATGTTTGCAATTATTTTTGCGCACACAAATGATTACATAACCAAAGATAAATTCGTTGCAGCTGGAGCGGGTTTACAATTTGCATTCGGACTAGGTGCTATTAGTGGTCCTTTTTTATGCTCCTTATTAATGAATATAATAGGACCAAATGGTTATTTTGTTTTTTTAATTTTCTTTCACGGTCTGATAGGTGCATTTGGAATTCATAGAATGAGAGTTAGAGATACAAAGGATAATCCAGATTCTCAATTTACTCCAATGCCACAAACTATTACACCTATAGGTATGGAGCTTAATCCTACAACTGAACCTATTGAAGAGCCTATCAAACTAGAAGGTGAAATTGTAATCGAAGAAAATAAAAACTATTAAATTTTAAATCTTATTAAGGTTTAATTTGAGAATAAATCTCTTCTTTATTCGTCTGACCAATAGTGCGTGATATTTCTTTGTTATTCTTATAGACAACTATTGTTGTCCAATAATCAATGCTCAAAAATTTTGCAATTTTTTTATCTTTAGATTGTTCAAAACTCAAGAATATCGTATCTTTAAAGTCCTTTTTGGCTTGGTTTAAAATCTTTACTTGCTCTGCGCAAGTTACACAAGTTTTGTTCCATGAGTGTATAACTACTGTTTTTCCATCTTCTTGAGATTTTTTAAATATCTCATTTGTAAAAGTAGTTCCCTTACCTAATGTAACTGTATTAATACTTAAAAAAATAATTATTGAAGATAATATTTTTCTCATATTTATTAATCAAATATACAAAATTTTTAAAATTATGAATAAAGAAAATGCAAGTAAACTGTGGCAAATTATACAGGAAGCTGGCGATTATTTGGAGTGCTAGTGAGACAACCTACTTCACACTACCTCACACTACTTCGCACTAGTTATGCAGATAATTAAAATTTGATTGAAAATAATTCGCATTAAGACTCATCAATTCAAGCAATAAACTAGGCCATAGACTATGCCAAATTTAGATAAATCAAATTTTGATATTTCTTCAATTAAGTTGTTTCTATCTCGATTGGTCCAAGACACATAGCTTGTGCTTTTTCTATATTCTCTTCTATACGATCTAATTTCCAATGATTACGCAAAATGTCAAAGTGATCTTCAGGATCATAATGAGGTTGTTTAACTAATTGGATACTAAACATTTTTTCAAATGTATACATTGAACTTAAAGAACCAATAAACTCTTTAATTTCATGAAATCCTTGAGTTTGCATCATCACGATTGTCATAAATTCAAAAGGATGAACATATACTACTCTTGCTCCTCTTATTATATCCCAATCATTAATGCGTATTGGTAATTTTTTATCTTGTAGTTCTTTAATGTCATTTCTTTTTAAACTAGTCGAAAATGAAAACATCATTGCAACTTTAGAACAATCTTCTTTTTTTATAAAAAACCTTAGTTTATCACCATGAATAACTTCACCTGATACTGCAGCAACTACGAAGTTACCAAAGTCATTTACGTGCCATTCATTTTCTTCTTCGGCTTGTGCTTGGTACGCGAATACAAGAAAAAAAAGAGATAGATGTAATAAAATAATTAGTAAAACTCTTTTCATGATTTGAGCTCAACTTTGTATCCATTTTTCTTAAATATTTTTATGATTTTATCCCAGACTAAACTGTTATGTTCACCTGGTAATATTTCGAATTTGAAAGTTTGTTTATAAACGGGATCGCAGTTATCATACGCAACGTAAGCACTCACGTGACAGTACTTACAGACATGGCCTATTTCCATATATTGGAACTCCTATTGTTGATTGATTTTTTGAGGGTTAAAAGCTTATAGTTGGTAATAGACTCAATCCTTTTCTGCTTACTCGAACTACGCAACAAGGGAGATAATAAAAACAGCGAAATACGATAGAAAAGGATTGAAATCCAATGCATTAAATTAATTAAACATCCTTTGATGTTTAATTTTTGACTTAATTATGTTTTTAAAATGATTTATTTTTTTATAAAACCAAAGTGGCAAATAACCTAAAAGAAAAATTTCTAAAATTAAATTTATAAAGCCAAGAAACTTTTTAATTAAAATTACAATTAAGAATTCATAAATCAAATTTATTTTCTAATCTATTAATTTTTTTATTCTGAAAATAAATTACAAATAGTAATAAAATCACAAATAAAGGATAACCAATTACAAAAATTACAATGTTAACTAGTTCATATGTGGTCCCAGTTAATTCTGCAATCCACACCAAAATATCAACGCACAAATAGAATAAGTAATTAACCATTTATTCTTTCTTCTAAATCTTTAATTTTTTTGATAATTGATTTATTTGTTTTTCTTTTGATTAGTTCTTTTAATTTTTTATGAATATTAGTGTCTTTTTTAATAATTGATACAATCTGATTTCTTGTTGCTTGAAACTTAGATAATTCAAATAATAAAAGAAAATCTCTCTTATTTTCCGCGTAATTTAGTAATTTTGGAGCTAACAATCTTACTGAATCTGATGAAAATTTTATGTCTGGAGACATTTTGTTTGAAATCTCAACAATCTCTGGGTTTTTCATTTTTCTAATAAATCAAATGTGTTTGTTTAAAATTTGCTACAAAATTGTTTTAATTATGTTGATATTAATATCTCAACAAATAATTTTTAACTTATGAGGATTTGTTTATTATATATTCATATGTTTGTTCATTAATTTTACAAACACCACCTTGCAAATAAAGGCCATAATACTTTCTTTTTTCTTCTTCAATGAAACTCAGGTTGTTTATATGATTTTTAATATTTACTGGTTTTTGAAAATAATTAATTTCATTAAATCTAACATTAAATAAAACTTGCCTAAATTCTTGATTTGGATCAGATGAAGTAGATTTTAAATCAATTATTTCTTTTATAGAAGTGCTTGCCACAAAATTTTGACATAATGTATTTGTGCCAGCTATATAAAAAAGAATTTTTTTATCTTTTTCAATATTAATTAATTGTGGAGTTTTTTTGTATATTGGCCATAAATTATTATTAATTCTTTCTTTAAAAATTTCATAACCCTCTCTTCTTCCATCTGAAGAAATAAAAATAAGATAGTTTGACTCAATGAAATCTCGCATTGTTTCTGATATATATTATATAGACTCAAAATGAAAAAAATAAAATTAAATGTTTTAAGCTTATTTGATGGTATAGGTTGTGCAAAATTAGCATTAAAAAAAAGTAAAAATATCGAAATTAATAGATATTTTTACTCTGAAATAGATAAAAATTGCTTAAGATTACTTAGTAAGAAATACCCAAAAGACATAAATTTGGGTTCTGTTGAAAATATAAATTTAAATAAACTTCCTAGAATTGATTTACTTATTGGTGGAAGCCCTTGTCAGGATTTAAGTAATGCTTACAGAGGTGATGGTATTAAAGGAGTTAGATCTTCCTTATTTTTTCAGTTTGTTAAGATAAAGAAAAAATTAAAGCCAAAATATTTTCTTCTAGAAAATGTTAAGAATAAATGGTCTAATTTAATGGATAGAGAAATTGGTGTTAAGGGAATTGAATTAAATTCAATGTATTTTTCAGGTCAATATAGGCCAAGAGTATATTGGTCAAATATAGATTTTGAAAATGTAAATTTAGATAAGTACAATAGAAATATTAAAGACTATTTAGAAAAAAAACCTGATGAGAAATTTTTTTTTGATTTAAATCCAAATAAAATAAAAAAATTAAAAAATTCTAATAAATTAAAACATGGAATAAATAAGATTTACTTAATTCCCAGAGAATTACTAAAAGATAACGAAAGACAGAGAAGAGTATATGATATTAGAGGAAAGTCTCCTACATTATTAGCTAGATCTGATACACCCAAAATATACATAAATAACAAAATAAGAAAATTAACACCTTTAGAATGTGAAAGGCTTCAAGGTTTGCCAGATAATTATACAGCTGATTTTAGCAATACAACAAGATATAAAATGATAGGGAATGGTTTTACCGTTCAAGTAATTAAATATATAATTAGTTTTATTGGAAAAAAAACAAACATTAAAAAACAGTTAGAATTATTCAATTGAAATTTATAGATTTATTCTCTGGTATAGGTGGGTTTAGATTAGCATTTGAAAAATTTAACTATAAATGTGTATTTAGTGCGGATAATAACCAATATGCATGTGAGACTTATTATAAAAATTTTAAAGAATATCCACTTGTAGATATAAAAAAACTATCTCCAAAAAAAATACCAAATCATGATATTCTTTGTGCTGGATTTCCATGCCAACCGTTTAGTATTGCGGGAAAGAGAAGAGGTTTTGATGATACAAGAGGAACTTTATTCTTTGATATTGTTAGAATTTTAAAGGAAAAAAAACCGAAAATTTTTATTTTAGAAAATGTAAAAGGTTTGGTTAATCACGATAAAGGGGAAACTTTTAAAAAAATTTTAGAAATTTTATCAAAAAAATTAAATGGTAAAATAATTAAATCAAGAAGAGAAAATTTAGGATATAATGTCTTTTGGAAAATTTTAAACTCAACTAATTTTAATGTACCTCAAAATAGGGAAAGAGTATTTATAATTGGTTTTAGAGATCAAAGCATTAATTTCAAATTTCCTACAAATCAGAAGCTTAAAAAAACGTTGAACGATATCATTAAAATTAAACCAAAAAAAATTAGAAGAATTTCAAAATTATCCAAAGGTTATATAAATAAACACTTAAGAAAACACCAAAGTTACAATAAAATAAAAAATCTTAATTATCTAGTTGCTAATGAAGTTAGAAAATCTAGATGTCATTTTAGATTTGACAACATAAGTCCTTGTTTGACTACTAAAATGGGAACAGGTGGAAATAATGTTCCTTATCTAGTGAATCAAAATAGATTTTATACTTTAGAAGAATGTCTTTTAATCCAAGGATTTCCTAAAAGTTTTAAACTTACAAATAATTATACTGAAGCTTTAAAACAAATTGGGAATTCTGTTAGTGTGCCCGTAATTAACTCCTTAGTTCAACAAATAAAAAAAAAAATTAAGCAGGTTTAAACTCAACCTGAGGATTCCGTCCTTTATTACTACTTCCTTTTGTTACTTTTAAATCTTTTGGTATTTCTTTAGTTAGTTTGTTATCTATTAATAACCACGTTGCACAATAAGGATCATTAAATTCATCTGAGCCTTTATATAAAGAGTCTAATATTTTTGGACTATCTAATGCCATGGATTTTATTTTTTTATTTGATTCTGTTTTAATTTTTTGCAAAATATTTGCGTGTTCTTCATTAAAATCGGTATCTATGTTTACTTTTTTTAAAATCTCACTTTTAAAATAATTTCCAAACTCTTTCCATGTTGTTTCTGTGCGCTCTAAAACAGTATGATTATATTTTAATTCATTTATGTTTTTGTTGTAGGTTGTAGCACCAACAAATAAATATTTATCATCAAAACGTTTCACAAATTTATCCATAGAACACTTATCAATTTGATAATTAGTTTTATTCATTTTTATAGAGATACCAGTTTGAGGTAATTTATTGATAAATTTTAATTTTTGATTTTCTTTAATAAGATATTTATTACTCTTTAATTCATTTATATCTAAATCAATTTCACTTACAAAAACATCTGCTTTACATGGTATTTTTTTATTAGTAAGTTTTGAAAGTTTGCTTCCTACTACTCTTACAAAATATATTTTTTTATTATCCGTTAAATTAATTGTTTTCCAAAATGGATGTTCTTTATTTGAATTAAGTTTTATTACAAATTCATCTTCATTTTTAAAACCATCTAAGGCTCTATTTGATGTCATTATAACACGTACCCCACTTAAATTGAACGCTTGTGCCCCTTAATCTTCCATAAGCTTGAAAAGTTAAGCGACCGACTGGACATTCACCGTTAGATTTATTGTTATTTATAAACTCAATTAATGAAATTTTATTTATATATTTTCCTTTTTCAATTTTCTTTATTCTTATTTCCTTTGTGTCATATTTATTAATTAAAGGACAAAAAAAATAATAATGAACATCAGGTTCGTTAAATCTACCAGAAAAAACTCTATTAATCAGAATTGATCTATTCTTATCAAAGAATTTTGCAAGATTACTATTTTTTATTTTAATTTCATCACTTCTAAGAAACTTACTAAGAAATGAGATTTTATTTTCATCTATATTTGTCTTGGCCTTTAAAAACTTAATAAATGTCTCTTCAGGCTCTTGATGAAAAGCACCACCTTTGCCTGTTTTGATACTAATTCTAAATTCTTTATTTGATATTTTAAATACTTTATCAGTTTTAGGTAATCCTATTATTTTTAAATTTTTTTTATCAAAATTTTTAACTTTAATTGTAGTTTCTTTATTAATTTCAATATGATTTTCTATGCATATGAAATAAATAAATTTTTTTAGATTAGATGTTTTAAGATCAACAATCTTTTTATTATTAAGATATTCCTCAATTAAAGACTCTGTTTTAAACCCCTCATTAGTGCCTTTAACTTTAAGTGTCATTTTTAATCTATTCTAGATCAAGTAACCATTTAGGCCAAGACCTTGAATTCAATAATATAAAACTTGATACAGATGTCTTTACATGGTCTGGTGATTATTAATAGGATTTTAAAAAATACTATGCCACAGACTATGCCAGATTTAGATAAAACAAGAATTTAGGTTGTATGAATAAAGATAACGCAAGTAAACTCTGGAAAATTATTCAGGAAGCTGGCAATTATTTGGGGGGACAACTACCAGAACATCCAAATCACCCCAAAGGAAGAAACCCCTATGCTCATGTTGCTATATGCGTGAAAGATAACTTTAATGCAAGTTACAAAGATATTCCTGATGAAAAATTTAATGATGTGGTAGATTATATTGAATATCTAAAAAAGAACCCTAGTTAGTCTTATTAAGTATACTTAAAAATTCATCAACATCATTATCTTTAGTATTCCAAGCAGTAACTAATCTTACAGCTTTACCATCCCATTCATCTTCATTAATTGTATAACCTTCAGAATTTAAATGATCAATTTTATTTCTAGGAAATGTAGCAAAAATCTCATTGGCTTCAGTTGGATAAGATAGATTTATATCGGAATGATTATTTAATCCTTCACTTAATTTTTTTCCCATTTTATTTGCATGTCTTGCATTTTTAAGCCACACATCATTTGAGATATAAGCATCTAACTGAGCAGAGACAAAACGCATTTTAGATAATAAATGCCCTGCTCTTTTCATTAAAAAAGCAACATTACCTACTAAATCTTTTTTAAAAAAAATTATAGCTTCTGCAGCTAAGCAACCATTTTTGGTTGCTCCAAATGATAATACATCAATACCTGACTTCCAAGTCATCTCAGCTGGTGTTACATCAAGTGACACTAATGCATTGGCAAATCTAGCACCATCCATATGCATGTTTAAATTATGATTATGAGCAACATCTGATATTTTTTTAATTTCATCTAATTGATAAACTTCTCCTGTTTCACAAACTTGTGTAATGCTAACAGATGAGGGTTGAGTATGGTGTACAATTCCTTTTCCAGTAATCGCTTCATCTAGTTCTTCAGCAGTTATTTTTCCTTTAACACCCTGAAGAGTAACAAGTTTTCCGCCACCAGTGTAGAATTCTGGAGCACCACATTCATCAGTGTTTATATGGGACATCTTATGACAATAAATATTACCAAATGATGGTGTCATTGTTGATAAAGCTAAAGCATTAGCAGCCGTTCCTGAAGCTGTTGGAAAAACTATAACCTCTCTTTCAAAAATTTCAGAAAATTTATCTTGAAGTTCAGTTGAAATTTGATCATTTCCATAAGGAGTGCTGTCTCCTTCATTAGCTTTAATAATTGCATCTAATACTTCTGGACAAGCACCTGCAACATTATCTGATGCAAATTTAACTCTTTCTCTTTTTATTTTAATTTTTGCCATATCTATTGCTTTGGAAAATAATCTTTAAGATCACCTTCTCGATAAACATCTGCAGTACAACAATGAAGTCCACCTCCAAATGCATAAGCATCTCGAAGCTCAACTGGTATTACTTCCATACCTAATTTGTCTAGTTGTTCTGCTTGATAAACTTCACTTTTTTCAACACAAACTGTTTTTGGATCAAGAACTAATACATTCATTGACAACCATGTAGATGAATAACATAAAGGAGGGGGTTCATTATGTGCAGGTTGAGCACTATTAATAATTTCCCAACCATTATCCTCAAATAATTTTCTCTGATCTTTTGGTAGTCTTCTTTGAGGATTATTAATAATTAATCCCTCTTTGATTGGAGTAAAAGTTGCATCAATATGTATTGGATAAGGGTCACCTGGAAAGTTAACTGCATGAACTCTATGATCTTTGTAATGTCTTTTTAACCAATCAATACCTTTTAAATTAGTTGTAAATCCATGTTGAACGACCAAGTCTTTACCAAATCTTAAAACATCTGCAGCATCAAATAATGGTTCTTCTTCAGTTGTTACAAAAAACTTATCTTCAGTCCATTGTAATCTTTTTTGAATACCGATCTTGTCAGATAAATAATCTTTTCGATAATCAGCATCTGTCAATCTTGGTTTTGGAGCTGACTCATGTCTCATATTAGGATCGGAATTATAATAATCTTTTAACAAAGGTCGGTAACATAGATATTCAAACCATCTACATCGATAACTCATTGTTGCTTCTAAAATTTCATTTCCAACAGTAAGCAAAACATCTCTTGGAGGCATACATCCAAACATAGTTTCTGCTTCCCAATCTGGAGTAGATGTTTTTTGATTAAAATCTATTGGGGTTGGGCGATCTACTTTAATTCCTTTTTTCTCAAGCAAGCTTGCAAAATTATCTAAAAGTTGATTTGCTTTATCAACAGTGTCTTTTGTTCTAAGGCCAAACTGACCTCTCATATCACTGTTCTCTGGAACTTTTGCATCCAAAGCCGGCTCAGGTGCTGGAATACATGTTCCATCAGCTTTACCAACAATTACATGTCTTAACGGATCCCATTCATTCCAACTATTAACAATAGTGTTGTTATCACTCATAATTTTAATTTTTTATAATATTATGTTCAGGCCCAAAAGGAAGTTTAACTTTTTCACCATTTTTAATGTAAAAAAATCAGGTCGTTCCATAAGATTAATTTAATCCGATATATCTTTTATTCCATCTCATAACTAAACTGTAATAAGTAAGAGATATAAATAAGAAAAAACCACCAATAATAGTATTAGTTGCTGGAATTTCATTGATACCAAACAAAGGTAACCACACCCAGAATATTCCACCAATGACTTCTGTTAGAGAAAGCAGAGTTAATTCAGCAGCTGGAATTGCTTTTGATCCAATTGAATATAAAATTAATCCAAGACAAACTAAAGTTCCATGTAAAGAAATTAAGGAACTATTATAACTTGATGAAAAGAAAACCAAATCATTACTCAAAATCATTATCGAGGCAAAAATAACACATAAAAAACCAGCGAAAGCTGTTGTAGTAAACTTTGGTGTTTCTTTACGCCATCTTAATGAAACTGAAAATACAGAGAAACCTACAGATGAAGTGATACCAAAAATAAATCCAATTAAAGAAGTATCTGAATTATTACCAATTGCCATTATAACTATTCCAATTGTTGCAATAATAATTGAAATCCATACATTTAAAGAAATTTTTTCTTTTAAAAATAAAAAAGCTAATAATGCAGCAAAAAAAGGCATTGCTGCCAAACATAAAAGAGTAATTGCGGCACTGGTGTTAGTGATAGAAAACATAAAACAAATCATGGCCACAGCTAACCCCGATCCCCCAACTAAACCAGAAGTACCCATCTTAAAATAATTTTTGTAAAAATCTTTTCCTTCCTCAAAATATAAATATAGATTTAATAAAATAAAAATTGTTAAACCTCTTCCAAAAATATATTGCCATGGAATTAACTGAGGATCATCCATATATCTAACTACTAATACTCCAAAAGACCAAATTAGACCCGCAAACAAAACTACCGGTACAGCAATTTTTGTTTTTTTTAGTATCAGCATAAGCTGTTATTTAATTGTAATTAGATTTAACTACAACAAAAATGACATTTGTTATAATAAAGATTGATTAGAATGATTGGGTAAAAAGCAATCTATAATCTCACCTTTTTTAAATTTAGATTTACCAGCTGGTAATAATGCCCAAATATTTGATTTTACAAAAGATTTAATTCTAAAAGACTCCTGCCCTCTCAAGATTTCAACTTCTATTCTTCCATTTTTAGTTGTGTTTAATTTACTTTTAGCAAAACGTACAAAATTCTTCTTTTTATTAAATGTATTTTTTAAAATAGCCTTAATCGGCTTCTCTGCACTGAGTCCTAAAATTTTTTCAAAATAAGGATATACAAAAAATCTAAAGCAAGCAGCTGATGACATCGGATTACCTGGTAATCCAAAAATTGCTTTTTGCTTATTTTTTATCTTTGCAAACAAAATTGGTTTGCCAGGACGTATAGCAACACTTTTAAAATAATTAGATAACTGAAAAGACCTTACTACACTTGGTATATAATCAAATTTACCCGCTGAAACAGCTCCTGAAGTAATAATAATATTAATATTAGAATTTAACATTCTATTGATTTTGGATTTATATAGTTTTTGGTGGTGATCCTTTAAAATCCCACCATCTATAAAATTAAATAAAAAGTTTTTATCTAAATTTCTAATATATTGACTATTTGAACTTCTCACTTTCCAATCAGGGATATTATCTTTATTAGAAATTTCATTTCCTGTTGAAAAAAATAATATATTTATCTTTTTTTTAACTTTGATGTTCTTAATACCCAAAGTTTTAAAAGCAAGTATGTGATTTGGTTGAATTATGGTATTTTTTTTTATTACTAATTCATTCTTTTTATAATCAGATCCTGCAAATCTAACATGATCATTTTTCTTAACTTTTTTATCTATTATTATATATTTTTTTTTGTTTTTGTTTGGATAAAACTTAATCTGTTCAATTGGAATAATAGCATCAAAGCCTTTTGGAATAATTCCTCCTGTCATGATCTCAACAGCATTAAATTTATCTATTTTTTTTTTAAATGGCTTGGCACCAGCTGAAAGAGAACCAATAATTTTGAAATGCTGGGGGAATCTTTTTTTAATTTGCTTAATGTCTTTAGAATTTATTGCGTAACCATCAAAAGCTGCATTATTTGCTGATGGATAATTCATTTTCGAGTAAATATTTTCAGATAAAACTCTATTTAAAGAATTCATGCTTTTAATATTTTCATCTTGAATTCTAATAATTGCATTAGATAAAATTTTTTTTGAATTTTGATAACTAATCATTCTCTAAATATTCTTCAGCTTTTATTAAATCTTCTTTAGTATTAATATTGAAAAAAGGATCTTTATTTTCAAACTTCATATTAATTGACTTTCCACCAATTTTATTGGCCCACATTTCAACTTTTCTTTCACCATTATCTAAATCTTTTTCTAATCTATCTAGTAAATCAATAGACCAAAGTCCAAATATATTATGTCTAGTATCATTAGAATTTATAAAAAAAAGTTGACCTTCATAACTTCTAATTTCTTCTAGAAAATTATTTAAATGTTGTTTTTTAAAAAAAGGTGTGTCTGATGGAAAAGTTAAAATCCATTTATAACTTTCATTGTTTTTCTTAATCCATTTCATGGCAGTTAAAATACCTCCTAAAGGACCAAGTCCCTTCTTTAAATCTTTAACTAATGATATTTTATTTGAATGATTATATTTAATTTTATTATTTGAGATTAATAATATATCTTTAAATTCATCAATAATTTCTGATAAAATATAATTTATTAACAATTTATCCCCTAATTTAACCTGGCATTTGTCTTCACCAAACCTTTGAGACTTTCCGCCTGCTAGTACAACGCCTAAAATATTGCTATGGTTCATGCATCAAAATATAAAACATTCAGATTTGAATTAAAGAAATATAATGGATTTAGAAATACTTAAAATAGCTTCAGACACTAAAAATAATAAAAATATTGAAAATCATACTCATTTTTCTAGATTAAAAAATCCTTTATGTGGAGATGAAATTCAAATAAAATTAGTTATTAAAAAAGACAAAATAGTAAATTTTGGATATCAGGAAAGATCTTGTATTTATTGCCAAGCATCTGCAAGCTTACTTTCGAAGATATCAACTAACAAAAGTAAAAACAAAATTAATAAACTATGTGATCATGCAAATTTGTTCTTTGAAGGAAATGAGATAATTAGAGAACAAAAATATAATTTTATAAAAAAATTATTTAATAAAAATCATTTTCAGCGTAAAGAATGTATATTGTTACCTTTTAAAGCATTAAAAAAATTATTAAAAAGTTAAAATTATGAGAAATATAAAACAATCACTTATTGCTGCTTTATTTTCAATGATTACCATAAGTGTACTAACTATTTTAACTTACAAAACTGAGTATGGAGTTTTTTTAATAGCCTCTTTCGGATCTTCTATGGTTTTAATATTTGGTTATCCAGAAAGTCCATTTGCTCAACCTAAAAATATTTTTTTTGGACATTTAATAACATCTTTAGTTGGAATCATATTTTTAAATTTTGTTCCCTTGCCATTATATATTATAATTCCTTTAGCTGTTGGATTTGGAGTTGGGTTAATGATTTTATTTAACGTTACGCATCCACCTGCAGGTGGTAATCCTATAATTGTTATAATTGGAAGTGTTTCTTATGACTATTTATTTACTCCAGTCATGTTTGGATCGATAATAATTATAATTTTTGGTCTAATAATTAATCGAATAATACTTAAAAAAAATACTTAAAATTAAGAATAATCGTTTGCTTGCAACTCAATTAGTGTGTTAGATAGCCAAAAAAATTAATAAAATTATTAAATTGGAGAAATAATGAAAATATTATGTGTGTTATATGATGATCCAAAAAGTGGGATGCCTAGATCTTACCCGCTATCTGAGCTTCCTAAATTGGAAAAATATCCTGATGGGATGAGTTTGCCATCACCTAAAGGTAGAGATTTTAATCCTGGAGACTTATTGGGTTGTGTATCAGGTGAATTAGGTTTGAGAAAATTTTTGGAAAGCAATGGACATGAGTTGGTTGTCACTTCAGATAAAGATGGAGATGGATGTACTGCAGATAAGGAATTAGTGGATGCTGATATAGTTATATCTCAACCATTCTTTCCATATTATTTAACAAAAGAAAAAATGGATACAGCTCCAAACTTAAAAATGGCAATTACAGCTGGTATAGGTTCAGACCATGTTGATTTACAAGCAGCAATGGATAAAAAAGTAGATGTTGTTGAGGTAACTTACTGTAATTCAAGATCTGTAGCTGAACATATAGTAATGATGATTGTATCAATGGTAAGAGACTATCACACTCAACATGCTATAGTTAATTCTGGTGGATGGAATATTGCAGATGCAGTACAAAGATCATATGATGTTGAGGGTATGCACATTGGAACTGTGGCAGCTGGTAGAATAGGTTTAGATGCTTTAAGAAAAATGAAACCATTTGATGTTCATCTTCACTACTTTGATAGACATAGATTACCTGAAGCTGTAGAAAAAGAATTGAACTTAACTTTTCATGAAACTGTAGAGTCTATGGTTAAAGTTTGTGACGTAGTAACTATTAACTGCCCATTACACCCTGAAACTGAAAATCTTTTTGATGAGACAATGATTAATAAGATGAAAAAAGGAGCTTACATTGTTAATACTGCAAGAGGTAAGATTTGTAATAGAGAAGCAATTGCAGCAGCTCTCAAATCAGGACAACTAAGTGGTTATGCGGGCGATGTATGGTTTCCTCAACCAGCTCCTAATGATCATGTTTGGAGATCAATGCCCAATCATGGAATGACTCCTCACACCTCAGGAACTTCACTTTCAGCTCAAACAAGATATGCTGATGGTGTAAGAGAAATTCTAGAGTGTTTTTTTGAAAAAAAAGAGATTCGAAATCAATACTTAATTGTACAAAATGGAGAACTAGCAGGCATGGGTGCTCATTCATACAGTAAAGGAACAGCAACTGGAGGTTCTGAAGAAGCTGCAAAATACAAAAAATAATACTTAAATTAAAAAAAGCAGTTTATAAATATATAAGCTGCTTTTTTTTATGGATAAACTTAGTTTAAATAAAAGTAAAATTAAATGGTGCTTTGATAATACCTATTCAAAATTATCTAATACATTTAAAGAAGATATTAAACCAACACCAGTTAATGATCCTGAGTTAGTAATAATAAATGAAGAATTAGCCAAAAATCTAAAATTGGATTTTTCAAAAACAGATAAAAAAGAATTAGCGAAACTTTTTTCTGGTAATTTATTACCTAAAGGTGCTCACACAATAGCTCAAGCTTATGCAGGTCATCAATTTGGACATTTTACTATGCTGGGGGATGGAAGAGCCGTCCTGTTAGGTGAGCATTTGGTCAATAAAAACAAACGTTTTGATATCCAATTTAAAGGGTCTGGAAAAACATCATTCTCTAGAAGTGGTGATGGACGTGCCGTATTAGGACCAATGCTTAGAGAATATATTATTAGTGAGGCTATACATGCATTAAATATTCCAACCACAAGAAGTTTAGCTGTAATTAGTACTGGAGAAAAAGTTGTTAGAGAAGATTTATTACCTGGGGCGATATTAACACGGGTTGCTTCAAGTCATATTCGTGTTGGTACTTTTCAATATATAGCTGCAAAGCAAAATATAGATGATTTGAATACTTTAGTTGATTATACAATTCAAAGACATTACCCAGAAATTCAAACTTCTAATAATAAAGCATTAGATCTTTTAAATCTTGTAATGGAAAAACAATGTCAGCTAGTTGTTAACTGGATGCGAGTAGGTTTTATTCATGGTGTAATGAATACAGATAATATGACTATCTCAGGAGAGACTATTGATTATGGTCCTTGTGCATTTATGGATCATTATGATCCAAAAACAGTATTTAGTTCAATAGATAGATTTGGAAGATATTCATTCTCAAACCAACCACCAATAACTAAATGGAATCTAGCTAGATTTGCTGAATGTCTCATACCACTAATCGATAAAAATGAAGACACAGCAATTAAAATAGCAAGCGAAACTATTAATAATTTTCAAAATATTTATGAAGAGAAATGGTTAAACATGATGAGAGACAAGCTTGGTTTTTTTGGAGAAGATAAAAGTGATAAAAAAATCATTGAAGATTTGCTTAATTGGATGAAACAAAATAAAGCAGACTATACAAATACCTTTTGTTACTTAATGGACAATGATTTTATAAATAATGAAATCTATAAAGATCAAGAATTTTTAACATGGATTAAAAATTGGAAAAATAGAGTTTTGATTAATAATGGCTCTATTGAAAAATCTTTAAAACTAATGAAAAATACTAATCCAATTGTAATTCCAAGAAATCATAAAGTTGAAGAAGCACTATTAGCTGCAAATGAAAATAATTTAGATAATTTGAATAACTTAATATCCATTTTAAAAAATCCATACGATAATCTACAAAATATTAATGAATTCCAATCTCCATCTTCGAATAATAATTATCAAACTTATTGTGGGACTTAATTCTATAAAACGTAAGGTTCGGGTCTAGCGCTGTTACCAAGCACTCTTTCAACTGCAAAATCGCTTATATCAATTGTTTGATATGAGCCAGTAGTTATTAATTCTGTTAAAGCTCTTCCAATTCCAGGTGCTTGCATTAAACCTCTTCCTGTGAAACCTGAAGCCATATATACATTGTCATATTTAGGATGTTTACCTACGACTGCATTATTATCTAGTATATTGCAGTCATAATAACCTGCCCAACCACCAGTTAATTTTAATTCTTCAAATGCTGGTATTCTGTTAGCCAATGCTGGCCAAACTAATTCCTCAAAATCATTCCAAGCTGGTTCTAAATCTTCTGCATCAAATACTGAATGTGGTGATCCTGCAAGATACTCTCCTCCTTCCGGTCTCCAATAAACTCCAGTGGTTAAATCACCAGTTAAAGGCATTTCTTTTATATATTTTGGGCACTTAACTCTAAAAACAGTATGTTTTTGGGGTACAACAGGAATATCATCGAGCAACTTTTTAGTCCAACATCCAGCGGCAGATATTATGGTATTAGCTTTGATTTCTGAGATACTTTTAACTTCTCCTTTAATAAATTCAGCTCCTAACTCTATAGCTTTACTTTTTAATGCTCCATGAAACATGAATGGATCAATCCAACCTTCACTTTGATTGTCTGTATAAGTAGCTGTCTCAATTCCATCACTGTTAATATATGAAAAAACATTTGATAACTCAGAACCTTTAATATTTTTTGTACCTGCATCGCACTCTTTATGATTTTCAAGAGCTCTGTATTGTTCTTCTGCATGCTCTGGACCAAACATTAATAAATAGCCATTAGTTACCATGCTAGCAGTAGGATTAGGATTTTTTTCTGTTTTTAAAACTTCAGGAATTTTAAAGATAAAATCTCTAGCAAATTTACCTAAAAGAATATTTTCTTTTTGAAAAAATTGTCTTCTAAATCCACCTAATGATAACGGGAAAGAAGCAGTTTTATATGTGGGATCTCTTTCTATTACTTTAACTTTTCTTCCTTCTTTTGATAAAAAGTAAGCAGTTGCTGTACCGATTATTCCACCACCAATAATTACTACATCATCCATAATTAATTTAATATTAATAAACTCCCATTGAGAATTAATGCAAAGCAACACCAAAGTAAATATGGAATCATTAAATAAGCGCTAAGCAGATTGACACGTTTAAACCTTATAATGAGAGTTATTATTAATATGATTAATATAATTAATACTATTAGCGCTAAGAGAATATTGTGGAATACAAAAAATATTATACTCCAAGTTGTATTAAAGATTAAATGAATAAAATAAATATAAACAGTATTCATATTTCTGTTTTTTGAATGCCAAAAAAACCAAATTGCTATTGTCATCATTAAATACAGTGTTGTCCAAACAGGTGCAAAAATCCAATCAGGTGGATTAAACGATGGTTTAATTAATTGAGAATACCAAGGTTCCTTGAAACTGATAGTAGCAAAACCTCCTATAGCAGATGCTGAATAGGTAATTAATATAAATAAAGTAAAGGATAAGAATTTGTTTTTTAACACTTATCTATTATACAATAAATTATGAAAGAAAAAAAAATTATTTGGATTACGGGTGCTAGTAGTGGAATTGGAAAAGCACTTGCAATTAAATTTGCTGAAAAAGGATGGACAGTTGCGGCTTCTGCTAGACGTGAAGGTCTATTAGAAGACCTTAACAAATTTAACCAAAATATTTATTCTTTTCCATTAGATGTTACAGAGATTGAAAATTGTAAATTAGTTGCAAATAAAATAATTGAAAAATTTGGGGGTATAGATATCTGTGTATTTGGTACGGGTATGCATGATCCAAAATCAGAAAAAAGATTTAATCTAAATAAAATTAGAGAAATAATGGAGGTTAATTATTTTGGAACAATGAACTCAATAAATTCGATATATGAATACTTTTCTGAAAAGAAAAATGGTCAAATTTCTATAATTTCTTCTGTAGCAGGATATAGAGGATTACCAGCAGCTGGTGCATATTGTGCTTCAAAAGCAGCACTTACAAGCTATGCAGAAAGTTTGAATTTTGATATGCAAATGAAAAATGTAAAAGTTTCACTTATAAGCCCTGGTTTTATAAAGACTCCAATGACAGATCAGAATGATTTTCCTATGCCAATGATCAAATCACCTGAATTTGCTGCAAATGAAATATTTACAGGTCTAACTAAAAAAAAATCATTTGAAATACATTTTCCAAAAGCTTTTACTTATTTCCTTAAATTTTTACAGATACTTCCAAGCAGTATATATTTTAAACTAGTTTCTAAAGGAATGAAAAAAATAAATTACTAATTAATCTTTAACAAAAACTACTGTTAGTTCTGCAACTTTAAATCCAAACTTTGTCATTGTTGCTCGATTAATAGCAACTCTTTCATCTTGTTTAAAAATCCAATCATCAAAAGAAATTTTCATTTCTTTGCCTTTAACTGGAACCAACAATACATACTCAAATTTAAATGCTGGTCCATAAGAATATCCAATCGCTTTACCAACAACATCTCCAGCTGTACCTTCATAATTATTTTCATCAATTTTGGTGATAGTCCATTCTCTATTTTGAACCTCTCCATCATCCCAATTAAATTTTTCTTTTAAAATTAATTGTTTACCATCCCACGATCCATCCAAATCTGCTGAAAATTGTCTGATAACTTTTCCTGAACGATTTTGTAAAACACCCCAAGCCTTAACATTTCCTGTTAAATACTCCTCTATTATAAGTCTTGGTTCTTTGTTTTTAAAATCTTCCGGTTTCATTGTGCTGTTATTTGAACAACTTGTAATTAAGAACAGTAATATTATCAATAAAATAGAGTTAACAATTTTTATATGACGCATCAAAACTCCAATATATCCGTTATTTGTTTTGAACTGAAAATTGGATTAAATCAATATTTTTTGATTTAAATCCAGCCTCACAATATGAGAGATAAAATTCCCACATTCTCTTAAATGTTAAATCAAAACCTTGATTTTTAATCATATCCCATTTTTTATTAAATTCTTTTTTCCAAATCGCAAGTGTATCTGCATAATGGTCAGCATATGAAATATATGAGTTAACAGTTAATCCGTTTTTAGAAACTAATTTATTAATAGTATTTTTATTAGGCAAAAAACCCCCGGGAAAGATATATTTTTGAATAAAATCTTGTTTATTTTTGTATCGATCAAATAAACTATCATCTATTGTAATAGCTTGAATGCCTGCGTTGCCTCCATCAGCTAAATTATTTTTCAATGTTTGAAAATAACTTTCTAAGTAATTTTGTCCAACCGCCTCTATCATCTCAATCGATGCGATTGAATTATATTTACCTTTTAAGTCTCGATAATCTTTAATTTCAATGTTTACTTTTTCATTTAACCCACAATTATGAATTCGCTCTTTAGCATACTCAAATTGCTTTTTTGAAATTGTTATACAATCCAATTTAATATCGTAATTTTTACCACAATATTCTGCGAAACCACCCCATCCACAACCAATCTCCAAAACACGATCTCCAATATTAGGTTGAATTAGATTAATTAGTTTTTGATATTTATTATTTTGTGCCTCAGACAGATTTTTAGTTTGTTCATCAAATATGGCACTAGAATAAGTGAGTGTTTCGTCTAACCATAAAGAAAAAAAATCATTACCGAGATCATAATGTTTTGCGATATTTTCTTTACTTCTACTTTTTGTATTTTTCACAAATTTATTTTTAATAAAGTTAAGGAATTTAAGATCTAATATTCCGGCAAATTTATGTACTATGTTTATATTCCTAGCTGTAAATTCGATTAAGTTTGATAAATTATCAGTTTCAAATTCATCTCGCATATAACTTTCAGCAAATCCTACACTCCCTCCTTTTATTAAGTTAAAATTTAATGCTGGATTTTTAATTTTTAAAGTGACTTTTAATTTTTGATCTGGATTACCAAACTTTAAAAGTTGACCAGAAAAAGTTGTTATTTCTAAGTAACCATAAATAACTTTATTGAGAATACTAAAAACTATTTTATCTGCTATAGTATATAAAATCATCAATTCTCAATTGTAATATTGTTTTTAATTTTTATATTTTTTTTGATGAATTTAATTCCTTTTGTCCATAATTTAAACGCCTCATAATGTATCGCTAATATAATTTTAAAGGTCATTATTGGATGTTTTATGTATGACTTAAGCAAATACTTTGAGTTTAAATCAGTTCTTACACCATCTTGAGAAGCAAATAAAATCTTACCTTCGCTGTCATATTGATCAATAATAACTGATATTTTATTTCCTGGTTTTAATATTCTAAAAAAATAATTGCATTTCATTTCAATGAAAGGAGATACATGGAATTTTTTTGAACAATTATTTTGAATTAAATTATTATCTTTCTCAACTCTAAATATATAAGTATGTTGTTCACCAAATGTATTTTTCACTTCATACAGTATTGCAATAAGCTGTTCACTTTGATCATACACATAAAATACACTCAAAGGATTGAAAACAAATCCAAGAATTCTAGGATAACATAATAATTTAATCCTTATATTTTTTGTAGAAATTTTATTTTCTTTTAAATTTTTATTTACCCAATCAATTAAAGGAGTTCCATCTCTAGCACCATGATCCTTGTCGTAAAAACTTACTAGATTAAATTTATTATAAGAAAATAGATTAACTTTTTTATCTAATTGATTTAATTCGGATAGTTCTATGAGTAGTGAAAAAACATTATATTTAAAATAATGAACTTTTGGTTTAAATCTTTTATGAACAACCTGACCACTATAAATTGAAGAGTTAATCATTTAAGGTTTTAAGCATTTCGATTGAAGATTTTATTCCATCTTCATGAAATCCGTAACCAAAATAACTACCCGCGTACAAAGTATTGTTAATATTTTGAATTGAACTTAATTTTGACTGATTTTTTAGAGCTTTTTCATCATAATAAGGGTGCGTAAAATCTATCGTATTATAAATCAGAGCAGGATTGATATTGAAAAATGGATTTATAGTTAAAAAAATATTCTTGTTTATTTTAAGGTTTTGCAATTGATTTAGCCAATAAGTAACTGAAGATTGTTGATTATTAGTTGGATTTAATGATGAATTCCATGAACACCAAGCTTTTCTATTTTTTGGCATAACAGTTTCATCTGAATGAATAACTGCTTTATTTTTTCTATATTTGAAATTACTTAAAACTTCTCTCTCTTGAGAGTTTAAATCTGAAATAATATTCATAGTTTCGTCTGCATGAGATGCTAGCACTACTTTATCATAAGTAAAAAATTCATTTTCAGATCCATAATAAACTTTTACCAGATTGTTTTCTCTTATAACTTTAATTATTTCATAATTCTTGAAATATTCCCCACTTATGCTTGATAGAATTTTATTCACATATGTTTTGCTTCTATTAGAAACTGTGTACCATTGTGGACGATTTTTAAGTTTGAATAATCCATGATTTTTAAAAAAATTAAGAAAAAAAACCATTGGCATTTGAGAAGCCTCATAAGGAGGCATTGACCATATTGCTGAAACCATTGGAATTATATGATAGTTAATAAAAAATTCTGATTTTTTTATCTTTTTTAAATATTCCCCAAGAGTAATTTGTTTATCTAGATTATTGATATCTAAATTTTCACATTTTTTATAAAAATTTATAATTTCAAAAAACATTTTGATAAATCTTAAATTAAACAAATTTTGTCGATTAGAAAAAATACCATTTAAACCCTTACCACAATATTCAATGTTACTATCTTTGACTGTAACTGAAAATGACATGTCGCTTTTTTCAATTTTTACAGCATTCTCATCAAAAAAATTTATTAAATTTGGATATGTGATTTTATTAAAAACCATAAAACCAATATCAACTGCAACTTTTTCCTTATCACCATAAGCAATATCAAGAGTATAGGAATGTCCTCCAAATCGATCTTGTTTTTCAAACAGATCGACTTTATGTTTTTTTGATAAATAATAGGCTGAACTTAATCCTGATATACCTGAACCAATAACAGCAATTTTCATTAATTATTATGCTGCATCTTCTTTAAATTCATCCATACTTGGACAAGTACAAAAAATATTTTTATCTCCATATACATTATCCACTCTTGCAACTGGAGGCCAAAATTTATTTGCTTTTAAGAATTTTGCTGGATATGCAGCTTGCTCTCTTGAATATTTATGGTTCCATTCATCTGAAGCTAATTCAATATCAGTATGTGGTGCATTTTTAATTGGATTATCAACTTTGTCAAATTTGCCTGACTTGATCATATCTATTTCAGATTTAATTTTAATTAAAGTATCACAAAATCTATCTAGTTCGGATAAGCTCTCACTTTCTGTTGGTTCGATCATCATTGTGCCAGCAACTGGCCATGACATTGTTGGTGCGTGAAATCCATAATCTATCAATCTTTTAGCTATATCTTCTTCAGTAATCCCTATTTCACTTTTAATAGATCGTATATCAATTATACATTCATGAGCCACATTTCCATTTGAGCCTTTATAAAGAATTGGAAAATGGTCTTTCAATCTATTTGCTATATAGTTTGCATTTAGTATTGCAATATGTGTTGCAAGTTTTACTCCCTCGGATCCCATCATCTTAATATACATCCAAGAAATTGATAAAATACTTGAACTTCCCCAAGGAGCTGCTGAAACAGCACCTATTCCACTTGCGGGTCCACAATCTTTCACAACTGGATGATTAGGTAGATAAACTTGTAAATGTCTTTTACATGCTATAGGTCCCATTCCAGGTCCTCCTCCACCATGTGGGATACAAAATGTTTTATGCAAGTTTATATGACAAACATCAGGACCAAAATTTCCTGGTTTTGCCACACCAACAAGTGCATTTAAGTTAGCTCCATCCATATAAACTTGACCACCATGCTGATGAATTACTTCACATATATCTTTAATTTTTTCTTCAAATACTCCATGTGTTGACGGGTATGTTACCATTAATGCACCAAGATTATCTGAATGCAATTCTGCTTTTTTCTTTAAATCTTCAAAGTCAACATTTCCCTCTTTATCACAATCAACAACTACAACTTTCATTCCAACCATCTGTGCACTTGCCGGGTTAGTTCCATGTGCTGAGCTTGGTATTAAACATATTTTTCTATTTTCATCCCCTCTATCTAAATGATATTTTCTTATTACCATTAACCCTGCATACTCACCTTGGGCTCCTGCATTTGGCTGAAGTGAAACACCAGAAAAACCAGTGATAGATCTTAACCAATTTTTAAGATCTGTGAACATTTCTCTATATCCCTCCATCTGTTCAACAGGTACAAATGGATGGGGCTCTGCCAATTCTCTCCACGAAATAGGTATCATTTCTGCTGTAGCATTTAATTTCATAGTACATGAACCTAGAGCAATCATTGTTCTGTTAAGAGCTATATCTTTATCTTCTAATTTTTTAAGATATCTAAGCATCTCGGTCTCTGAGTGATATGAATTGAAAACAGGATGTTCTAAATATTTTGAAGTTCTTAATAAATTCTTAGGTAAATTTGGTAAACTTACAGTAGGATCCTCTTTTTTAATTGACTCCGCAGCATTAAAGATTTTCAATAGTTGATTTACTCTATAAACATTTTTTCTTTCGTCAAAAGAAACAGACAACATTTCTGAATTTACTTTTCTAATATTTACTTTTTGATCTAGAGCATTTTTGAAAATCTGATCAGTCTTTTCTTTAGTAATAATGGTTACTGTATCAAAAAAATAATCTGAGTATAATTCGTATCCAGATTGCTTAATTTTATCAGCAAAATTTTTAGCTAGTTGAGATACTCTTTCAGATATACTCTTAATTCCATCTGGACCGTGATAGATAACATATGCTGCTGAAACAATCGCCAGTAAAGCTTGAGCAGTACAAATATTACTTGTAGCTTTGTCTCTTCTAATGTGTTGTTCTCTAGTTTGTAAAGACAATCTATAAGCCTTGTTTCCATGCCTATCCACTGAAACCCCAACAATCCTACCTGGCATAGATCGTTTATATTCATCTTTTGTTGCAAAAAAGGCTGCATGAGGCCCTCCATAACCCATAGGAATACCAAACCTTTGGGAGCTACCGACTGCAATATCAGCTCCAAGCTCTCTTGGTGTTTTTAGCATAGAAAGCGCGAGGAGGTCGCAAACTAAAATTGCTTTTCCATTTTTTTTATGAATTTTACTTATAGCCTCGCTAGGGTCTTTAATATCTCCTAAAGTTCCTGGATATTGTAAAACTCCACAAACAATATCTTCTTTTAATTGCTCTAGAACTTTATCCTCGTTTCCAACAAGGACTTTAAGACCCATTGGTTCTGCTCTAGTTTGAATAACATCAATTGTTTGTGGATGACAATTCTCTGAAACAAAAACTAAATTGCTATCACTTTTATTAAGCCTGTGACTTAAACCCATAGCTTCGGCAGCTGCTGTTCCTTCATCAAGTAAAGACGCGTTTGCTATATCCATTCCTGTAAAATCAACAATCATTTGTTGAAAGTTTAATAGCATCTCTAATCTACCTTGAGCTACTTCAGGCTGATAAGGTGTATACGATGTATACCAACCTGGATTTTCTAATATATTTCTTAAAATTACATATGGTGTGTAGGTTCCATAATAGCCCATGCCTATAAAATTTGAATAAATTTGGTTTTTTTTTGAAATTGCTTTTAATTTTCTCAAAGCTTCATATTCTGAATTTGGTTCTCCGATATTTAATTCACCTTTAAACTGAATTTTTTCTGGTATGGTACTGTTAATAAATTCATCTAATGACTTAAAGTTTAGATCTTTAAGCATTTTTTCTTGGTCTTTTTCTGATGGACCTATGTGTCTTCTAATAAAATCTTTTTGTGAATTATGTAGCATTAGTTTGATGTCTCCTTTGCAAATTTATCATATTCTTCTTTGTTCATTAAAGTATCTAGCTCTGATGAGTCTTTAATTTTCAGTTTAAAAAACCATGCACCACCTTCGGGGTCCTCATTAATTTTGGCAGGGTCATCTACTATAGACTGATTAGTGTCTAACACTTCACCGCTAACTGGAGTATAAACATCACTAGCAGCTTTTGTAGACTCTACCACTCCTGCAGTTCCGTCTTTTTCAACGTTAGATCCTTTTTCAGGAAGTTCTGCAAAAACTATATCTCCAAGCATTTCTGTTGCATGCTTTGTAATTCCTATTGTAGCTATATCTCCCTCTAAAGTAATCCACTCATGTTCTTTCGAAAATTTTACTTCACTCATTAATTCACTCCTTTCACATAATTTTTTTTATAAAATGGTAATGCACAAATATTTGCTGGATATTTTTTTCCTCTAACCTCAAGCAAAATCTTAGTATCAACTTTTGAAAACTCTTTATCAACATAACCCATCGCTATAGGACCATTTACACTTGGCCCATACGTTCCACTTGTTATCTCGCCAATTTGTGACTCTATATCATTAAATATTTTTGTTTTTTCTCTAGCAATCAATCTACCCTCAGGTTTTATTCCAACTCTTACTTGGTTTGCTCCATCTTGTATTTGGTTTATAATTTTTTCTGATCCAATAAAACCTCCATTTGACAATCTTGATTTTGAGATTGCCCATTTAAGGTTTGCTTCAATTGGTGTTTTATTAATATCTAATTCGTGGCCATATAAACATAAACCAGCTTCCAATCTCAAGGTATCTCTTGCCCCAAGTCCTATAAGTTGTGCTCCTTTTTTAATTAAATTTTGCACAAACTTTTCAGCTTTATCGTTAGAAATTGATACTTCAAATCCATCCTCCCCTGTGTAACCCGATCTGGTTACAAATAATTTCTGATTATCTGAATTAAACCAATTTCCCGACATAAAATGTAATTGGTCGACCCCGTTTATAATTGAGTTTAAGATTTCAACAGACTTTGGTCCCTGTATTGCTATTAATGATCTATTGTTGTCTAAATTCATTTTAAATTTCGTACCTAGTAAATTGAATAAAATCTCAAAATCTTTTTCTTTGCATGCAGCATTTAGTATAATTAAATATCCATCCTCAATTTTAGTAATAATTAGATCATCATAAATTCCAGCATCGTCATTCATTAAAAAACTATACTTAGAGCTGTTTTGTTTAAGATTTTTTAAATCTAAAGGAAAAATTTTTTCTAATTCTTCTGTTAAGCTTTCATCGCCATATATGAACAATTGACCCATGTGAGATACATCAAATATTCCAGAATGAAGTCTTGTAAATTTATGTTCTTCGATAATACCATTGCTGTATTGTATTGGCATTTCATAACCTGCAAACTCTACAAATTTAGCTTGATTGTCTTTGTGTAGATTATTTAATGACGTTTTTTTTATTTCCATATTAACTCGTTTTACCCATCTGTATATTTGCCTGAGAGTTTTGCTCCTTCGGCGAGAATTAAATCTCTTTCCAGAGTTAATATGTTACGGTCCTTTTTGCCTGAGAGTTTCCTGGGTGGTTGCTCCTTCGGCCAAATGATTTTCCTTAAAAAAAAGGCTCTATTTTGTCTCCCGTCTACATCAGCATAAATTGATAAACAATTTGCTAACATAATTAAACTATCAAAATTTGTACTATTTGTACACCCTAAAGAACACCTGGGTAAATCAAGATGATAAATAAGAATAAATGCTAAACTAGACCTTTTTCACAAAAGAAATTAATGCACCAATAGTCGTCAAAAATCCTGCTAACGGCAAGATTGCAACTGCATATTTTTTTGGCATATAATTTTCTTTGAACTCAATACCTTGGAAACTAATTTCAAAATACCACATTTCCCAGTATTTACCTCGCATACCCTCTACTAGTTCAACTCCATAAATCATCAAGACTATACCAATTACCATAATCATAACTTTCCAGAACTGGCGTATATATAGTGAAAGTCTATTTGGTAATTTTTCATAAATTAAATTTAAAGCTATATGTTCATTATCTCTTGCTGTCAGAGAAAGTGCTATAAACATCAACCAAATATTACTTAATACTGTTAGCAGATCACCCCAAACGGGAGGGTTATTAAAAACATATCGCATGGTAACGTTATAAATAGTGAAACCAACCATCGCAGCCAAAAATAGTGAGCACATAGCTTCCAATATACGATGGATAGAACGATCAATGTTATTTAAAAATTTTAACATATCACTAATTACTCATTAGGTTTGGAAGAAACATGGTTAATTCAGGAATAACAAGAATAAAAAATAAAAGTAAAAACAGCCCAACAAGATAAGGAATTAATGCAACTGCTACCTTTTCGAGACGTACTTGAGCAATCGTAGCAGCAGTAAAATACGCAACACCAACAGGTGGTGTCACTGATCCTATTAAAAAGCCAACTATGACAACGATAGCTGCTTGTACCTCAGGAAAGCCAGCTTGAGCCATAACGTTAACTAGTACTGGGCCAACTATAATAATGTTTACCGCTGAGTCCATTACTGTTCCAAGAAGAAAAATGAATAAAATCACAGCTAAAATAAAAATAATAGGTGAATCCGTAAGGCTTAGAAGCCAGCTTTCAAGATCACCTATTGCACCTAAAGAGGTAAGTAACCAACTGAAGGGTCCAGAAGCAGCTATGATAATAAAAACCATTGCTGAATTACGGAACGCCCGACGAAAAGCACCCGTGCATTCTTTCCATTTAATAGTTCGATAAACGAATACACCTGTTAATAAAGCAACCATTGCTGTGATAGCGCCAGCCTCAACAACTGATGCAACGCCACCCATTACTGAACCCACTAAAACTAAAGGTATTAGAAGGGCAAAAGACGATCGATATAATTCTTTACCAGCTCGACGTATAGAAAATGGTTCGTCACTACGCTCGAAGTTATATTTAATTGCGAAGTAATGATTGATTATCATGATTACAACACCTATCAACACACCAGGAATAATCCCAGCAGCGAATAATGCTGCAATTGAAATCTCAGTTGAGTTAGCAAGAACAATCATCATGATACTAGGGGGAATTATCCCTCCTATAGTTGAACTTACACCTGTAACTGCAGCCGAGAACGCAGCAGGATAACCAGCTTTTTTCATAGCTGGTAAAACTAATGCTCCAACTGTTGCTGTATCTGCTACCACAGAACCATTCATCCCTGCAAAAAACATACTCACAAGAACATTAACTTGGGCCAACCCTCCTCGTATACGTCCGATTAATGCCCTACTCAAAGCTACTAAACGGTCTGTAATTGTTGCGCTTGTCATTAACTCACCCGTTAACATAAAGAATGCTATTGCAGTTAATGGCACCGAGTCGATAGCGTTAAACATTTGACTAGGGATCAAAACAAGCGGTACAGCGTCGGTAAATAAAATATAAACAAATGGTATAAGAATTAATATGAAGCCAATGGGAGCACCTAATAAGATTAGAAAAAGGAGTACTACGAGTAAAATGATGCTTTCCATAGATACTTATATGTTATGAATTGTTTAAGGTAAAGATCATCTAACTCTTAAATCGAGCTAAATGATCTTTACACAGTTTTCTTCGAACGATTTACAGAGCCCCAGCTTTCTCTAACTGAGCCACAAATCCATCCATTCCTTGTTCTAGAAGAACTCTTTTAGCTACCTCTGGTTCAAAAGTACCTTTAGCGTCTAACCAAGCACCAATTGCACCTGCTCTCCACTTAGACATTTCCGCTTCAGTTGGTACATACCACTCTTTAGCAGAAGCTTTAATTGCATCTTCACCATTCTTAATCCAAGCGTTATCCAACTCATTTACTTTTTCTCCATATGCATCAGCTGCCTTGTGTAACCATTTTCTCTGTTGATCAGACAATGCATTATACTGCTTTGCATCCATCGCTAAAATATTTCCAGACCACATGCCACCAATTTCAGTAAAATACTTTGCGACTTCATGAAGTTTTGCTACGTGTTGCCATGGACTAGCAACATACTGACCTTCAACTACGCCTGACTGTAGGCCTGAGTATAACTGGCTCCAGTCATAAGGTGTTGGAGTTGCACCCCAATTTTTAACTAACATGAACTCAACCGGACTCTTTGTAGTACGCCATTTCAGTCCCTTCATATCATTAGGAACATGAACTGGTTTGGTTGCATTTCCAAGTTGTCTAAATCCACCACTTGAATATACAGAAAGACAAATATGACCAGCATTTTCAAGGGCTAGTTTACACTGCCTTTCTGCTAACCATTCATCTGATATTCTTTTTGCATCTTCTAGTGATTTGAAAATGAAAGGTAAATCGAAAATTGCTAATTCTGGACCAAAATTACCATAGTTTGCAGTAGAACTTGTCCATAAAGCTATAAGACCTTGGTTGGCTTGTTCACCACATTTCTGTTCAGCACATAAGCTTTTTTGATAATGTGGTTCGATTTTCATCTTACCTCCAGATGCTTTTGCCAAAGCCGGTATCAATGCTTGATCTATTGCATCACCGATTGGCATTCCCAATCTACCAGTAGTCCCAAGCTTAAGAGTTACCTCTGCATAAGCTGCTTGGGCAAAGAAAGCAATTGCAAACACTTTGAGAAGTGTTCTACAAATTTGTTTAGTTTTAATTATTTTCATTATTATCCCTTTAGTTATTTTAAAATTAATTAAACTAGATTAGTAATGAGGAGTCAAAGAAAATGGATGTCTATTTTGGGATAACTAATTAAAAATTGGATATATTAATTATCAATAGATTTTAATTTGAAATACTTTTCTTACTTTTGGCTAAAAGTGAATAAAATTGTATAAATACAGCGAACAAAATTATTACTCCTCCAATTAATCCAAATAATGAGGGTCTTTCACTAACAAATAGAAATGCCCAAATAGGTCCTAATACTGACTCTGATAACATAATTATACCAACCATTGCTGAGGGAGTTGTTCTAGCTCCAGTTGTTATAAATATAAATCCAAGGCCGACTTGAAAACAACCAGCTAAAAAACCTAAAAAAATATCATGAGGTGAAATCATTATCTTTGATGAAAGCAAATAACCAATTAAGCAAGAACAAATACCTGCAACAAATTGAGCAGGTACCATATCTACTGTTGGAAATTTCCTTACTATCATAATTAAAACCGCAAAAGTAATTGGCATTGTAAAAGCTGCCAAATTTCCTGATAATTCACCTGGTGTTAATGAATTTCCAACCATAAGCAAAACACCTGTCATTGCTAAAATAATTGATGTTAATGTGATAGCTGAAATCTTCTCTTTTAAAAAAAAATATCCAAATATCGCAAGAAATAAAATTTGAAGTGAAATAATAAAATTTGTGTTAGCAACAGTAGTATTATACATAGCAAACACGTATCCACAGAAACCTAAAGATAAAATAATACCTCCAAAAAATCCTGGAAAACCAGAGTCTTTAAATGCTTTAAATGTTTTTTTTTTATAACTAATTAAAAGAAAAGTTAGAACTGTAAATGAGAAAAATAAAGATCTCCAAAATAATATTTGCCATAAAGTTGCGCCTTCAAATGATTTAACAATTAACCCACCAAAACTTAGACTAAAAGCACCTAAAAAAATTAAAAAAGGTCCTGGTAATTTTGATATTAAATTCATTAAATTTGTGAGATTAAATTTTGAGTTTCCATCTCATACAACTTAAATAAAGTTTCTGCATCAGATAAATCTATTTCTTTAAACTTTATTTTTGATCCAGGTGAAATTTGAACCAATCTGTCATAATCAACACTGGCAACAACTCCAATTTTTGGATATCCACCAATTGTACCGTGGTCTGACAGCATAATAATTGGATTTCCATCAGGAGGAACCTGTATAACTCCTCTTAATAAACCTTCCGATTTAATGTTTGTGTTAACTATATTTTCAATTTTTGGACCTTCTAATCTCATACCCATTCTGTCAGATAATTTAGATACTATGAATTGTTTTTCAAAAAAGACTTTTTTTCCTTCCTCTGAAAAATAATCAAAATTAGTGCCTTTAATAACTCTAATATTTTCTATTTTAGAATTTAAATAATTAATTTTCTTATTTGTTTTAATAGAACTTATTTGATTGATATTTATTTTTTGTCCATCGGTAAGTTTTTTTCCATCATTTGAACCAATATTAGCCTTGGTATTTATAGAACAGCTTCCCCATTGAAATTTTAAATCAAACTCTCCACTAATTGCTAAATAACCATATACAGATTTATTAGTTGATAAAATATCAATTTCATCACCTTTTTCTAATTGATAGGTTTCATAACATCTTCCTTCTATTTCTTTATTCTTTTTATTTAGTCTAAAAATAACATCTCCAGTAACAGTAATTGTTATCTTGCCACCATTAAATTTTAATAAAGGTCCCTGGTATGCAAATTCTATAACTGGTGAGTCCACTTTATTCCCAACTAATTTATTTGCTAAAAGAAAATTTCTATTGTCCATAGCTCCACTAAAAGGAATTCCTATGTGGTATAAATTATTCCTTCCCTTGTCTTGAAAAGTGGTATTAATACCTGCCCTTTTTATCTCAAAATAATTATTTTCCATCAAAATCTTTATACTCTTCCATTGATATTCTTTTAAATTTTACTTCATCTCCAGGATTAATAAGATTTGGTTCTATTTCGTTTGTAACATCAAATACACTAAACGGAGTATTACCAATGATGTTCCAGCCACCAGGACTTTCAAATGTATAGATATTTGCAAATTGTTCTGTAAGTCCTATTGATCCTTTTGGTACTTTTACTCTAGGAGTTTCTAAACGTTGTGCCCTCATTTTTTCCTCTAAATCTCCTAAAAAAGGCATACCAGCAATAAATCCAGTCATATAACAAAAAAATTCTTTATTAAAAAAAACTTCTAAAATTTGCTCTCTATCTAAATTTAATTTTTTTTCTAACCTTTCAATATCTAAAGAAAATGATGAATCACAACAAACAGGAATTTCTAATTTTTTACTATTTAACTTTTGAGTTTCCTTAATTTCAGTATTCTCAACTATTTCTTTAATTTTTTTAAAATTTGTTATTTTAAGATCGAAAGAAATAATTAACTTATTATAAGAAGGTGTGAGGTTATTTATCCCTTCTATATTTTTCTCTCTAATGGTTTCAAAAAGTTTAATTACTTTAGAATTGATATCTTTATTAACCTCTTTGCCAAAATCACAGTATAAAGCTGCGTCACCAAGATTTGATATATTTTTTATCATGTCATGTTATACTTCAACATTCTGGACTATGGAAATTAATATAAATTGTGATTTAGGTGAAAAATCTAAACATCATTCTAATAAGAATGATCCTGATTTACTTGAAATAGTAAATTCAGCTAATGTCGCCTGTGGTTTTCATGCAGGTGATAATGAGTCAATGAATCAGGTAGTAAAAATTTCAAAAAAAAATGGTGTTAGTATTGGAGCCCATCCATCATTTAACGATCCTGAAAATTTTGGAAGACAGAGAATGAGTTTATCTCATAGTGAAATACAAAGATTAATTATCGATCAATACGATATTTTACAAAAAATATCTGATAATCATGGGGAAAAAGTTACACATATTAAACCACACGGTGCATTAAATAATATGGCATGCGAAGATTTCGAACTAGCAACTACTTTGGCTAAAGCTATTAATGATATTAGTAATGATATGATTTATTTAGTACCCACAGGATCAAAAATGGAGGAAGCAGCAAAAAAATTAAATATGAAAATAGCCTGTGAAATTTTTGCTGACAGAAACTATGAGGATGATGGAAACTTAGTTTCTAGAAAAAAATCTCACGCACTAATAACAGATCCAGAACAGGCTAAAAAACATGTTTTAAATATGGTAAAAAATCAGGCACTTAATTGTCACAGTGGAAAGCAGATACCTTGTGAAATAGACTCTGTATGTATACATGGAGATAATGAAAGTTCACTTGCTACTGCAAAATCAATAAGAAAAAACTTAGTAGAGAATGGACTTATTTTAAAACCTTTAAATTTAATGGAGAAATTTTTGTAATGATTAAAAAAATTTTATTAACTTTTTCGATACTTACTTTGCTAGGTGTAAGTTCATATTCAGCAGGGACTAGTAGTGATAGTTCTACTAAAGTTAAATCTGATTATGATAAGGCAGTTAAACTTATTAAGTCAGCAAAAAAATATGAAAAGAAAGATAAAAAGAAAAAGCAAAGAAAAGATACGAAGAAGCTCAAAAACTATTACTAGCATCTAATAGCAAAAAACCTAATAAAGCAGATACACTAAATTATCTTGGTTTCACAACTAGAAAACTTGGGGATTACAAAGGTGGTGAAATGTATTATTTGCAAGGTTTACAGATTGAACCAAACCACGTTGGCATTAACGAATATTTAGGTGAGCTTTATGTGGTAACTAATCGAATGAATTTAGCTAGAGAACGTCTTGCTATTTTAAAAAACTTGTAATTGTGAAGAATACGATGAACTTAAAGAAATAATCGAAGGAAAGAAAAAATCTAAATACTAATTAGATTAATATTTTAAAAATTTCATTAGTTAGTTATAATATATTGCTTTCCTATAATTTTTTAATATTATCAAAATACTTTGATCGAAGAAGCCATAATATTACTCCAAATTATCTTTATAGATATAATTTTAGCAGCTGATAACGCCATAATTATTGGTCTAATAGCAGCTAATTTTGTTCCAAAATATAGAAAACAAATCATTTTATGGGGAGTCGCTGGTGCTCTCGTGTTTAAAGTCGTTTTTGCAATATTTGCAACTTATCTTTTTAAATTTTATTTCATTAAAATTTTAGGAGGTTTGCTTTTAATTTGGATTGTTAATGATCTCAGAAAAGATTTAATTGAGATGAAAAATAAAATTAAAACTCCAGCAAAAAAATCTAAAGCACCATCTTATATACACAGTGTTTACAAAGTATTATTTGCAGACATTACGATTAGTTTTGATAATGTGATCGGAGTAGTTGGTGCAGCCAAAGGGTATTTTGGTTTCATGATCTTTGGGCTTATTTTATCAGTTGTTTTAACTGGAGCATTAGCAACAATTATGGCGAAATATATTCAAAAAAATATGTGGATTGCTTATGTTGGTTTGGTATTTATTTTAATTGTTGGACTTCAATTAATTATTGGTGGTTTAGTTGACCTAGAAATACTTAAAATCAATGAGGACTTTATTAAATATTTTTAATTAATAAGAGTGTTTTTTTAAAGGAAATGTTTTCTTTCTTACTTCTTTTGAATAATTTGAAACAGCTTTAACAATTTCTTTTCTAATATTGGAGTATTTTTTAACAAATCTAACATCGATTGGGTTAAGACTTAGAAGATCATCAGTTACTAAGACTTGACCATCGCAGTTTGCTGATGCTCCAATACCAATTGTTGGAATGTTAACATTTTTAGTTATAATTTTAGACAAGCTACTTTCTACACATTCTAAAACCATTGAAAATGCTCCAGCAGACTCTAATAATTTTGCTTCATTTAACATTTTTTTACGTTCTGAAATTTTTTTTCCCTTAAATTTAAAATTTTTTGCTGATTGAGGTAGTACACCTAGATGTCCCATAACAGGAATATTATTTTTTACTAACAATTTAACAATTTTAAAGATTTTCTTTCCACCTTCTAATTTAACTGCATCACATTTAGTTTTTTTCATGATTTTTTTGGCATTTATTAATGCTTCTCTAGAATTTCTGTACGTGTTGTAGGGCATATCAACGACCATTAAGTTTTTTTTAACTCCCATTCTCACGCTCTTAGAATGTTCAATCATCATATTCAATGTGACCTCTCTTGTAGATTTATAATTATATAAAACTGATCCAAGTGAATCACCTACTAAAATTAAATCACAAAAATTATCTAAAATTGAAGCAATATTTTTAGAGTAAGCTGTTAAACTCACTATCTTTGATTTATTTTTTTTTTTTATAAAATTTAAAATTTTTTTATTCATTTTTTAAAATTGATTTAAAATACTTAATTAAAATAGTTTATAATTATAAAATTATTCTAATTCAATAGTGCTTGGTGGCTTGGAAGTAACGTCATAAACCACTCTATTAATACCTCTAATGCTATTAACAATTTGATTTGAGATAGTTTGCATAAATGATTTTTTAAATTCATAAAAATCAGCCGTCATACCATCCTCGGAAGTGATTGCTCTTAACAAGCATAAATATTCATAAGTTCTATTATCTCCCATAACACCTACTGTTTTGACAGGTAGTAGAGCTGCATAAGCTTGCCATATTTTGTGATAAAGTCCATGATCTCTTAATGCTTGAATAAAATAATAATCTGCTTCTTTTAAAATTTTTATTTTTTCATTTGTAATTACACCAGGCATTCTAATTGCAAGACCAGGACCAGGAAAAGGATGTCTTGATATAATTTCATTACTTAGATTTAATTCTAAACCAAGCTTTCTTACTTCATCTTTAAATAAAAACTTTAACGGCTCAACAAGCTTCAATTTCATTCTTTTGGGTAAACCTCCCACATTATGATGAGACTTTATTTTTGAAGTTTGACTTCCAGTAACAGATTTACTTTCAATTAGATCTGGATAAAGAGTCCCTTGAGCTAAAAATTTTACATTTTTAATCTTCTTAGCATAACGTTCAAATATTTTAATAAATAGATTACCAATAATTTTTCTCTTTTTTTCTGGATCAGAAACATTAGTTAATTTTTTTAAAAATTCTTTTTCAGCATTCACGTATATTAGATTCATTTTTAAACGTTTCTTAAAAATTTGAATAACTTGAATTTCTTCATTTTTTCTTAAAAGACCGGTGTTAACAAAAATACAATATAATTTTTTACCTATAGCTTTGTTAAGAAGTTGGGCAACTACACTACTATCAACACCGCCTGATAGAGCGCAAATCACTTTATTTGATCCTACTTGATTTCTTACATCTTTAATTAATTGTAATTTTTGATCTTTAGGTGACCAATTTTTTTTAATTTTACATATTAGAAAAACGAAATTACTAATTAGTTTTTTTCCATTTTCAGTATGTGTAACCTCAGGATGAAACTGAACTCCATAAAATTTTTTAATTTGATCTTCAACAATAGCAAATTTAGAATTTGTACTTGATGCAACTACTCTAAAATTTTTTGGAATTCTTGAAACTTGATCTGCATGACTCATCCAAACTTTTTTTGTATTACTCGTTTTAAAAAAATTAGTGGTTAATTGACTGTTATTTTTTTTATAAATATTTGCTAAACCAAATTCACGGTGTTTTGATTGTTTTACTCTGCCGCCATTAAGTTTAGAAAGTATTTGATGTCCAAAACAAATACCTAGAACTGGTACCTTCAATTGTAAAATTTTTTTATCAAATGAATATTTATTTATTTGATAAACGTTTAGCGGGCCTCCAGACAAAATTATTCCTTTAATAGTCTGATCTATATCTTTTAATTTAATTTTTTTATGACTTACAATCTCAGAAAAAACTCCTATTTCTCTTACTCTCCTTGCTATTAATTGAGTAAATTGTGAACCAAAATCAACAATTAGAATTTTGCCAAGATTTTGATCAAGACTCATTTTTTGGTTCTATATTTTTTAAAGTCTCTTGAATTTGATCATTTTCATCACATAACTTATTACAAACTTTTACAAAAGTTTCAGATAAAGTTTTTACTTTTGAATAATTTGATTTTTTTAAGGCAATTTTCATTGACATCAATAATGCTTCTTCATTACTTGGGTCAATTAATAATGCAGTCTCTAAATTATTTTCTTCTTTTCTTTGATCATCTTGATGATTATAAATTTTAGCTAAGTACAAATAAGTTTTAGCATCTTTTGGATTATAAACTATATTTCGCTCGAAAATAAATTTTGCTTCTTCATATTTTTTATCTTGATATTTTTTTAATCCTTCATCAAAAAAATTTTCTTTACTAAAAACAACAGTTGAACTTGTAATGACTATAATAATTGAAAATAATACTTTTAAAATTTTGTGCATTAATATTTACTATCGTTTTTAATTACATCAACGTTATGTACCATGCTCTCATAAAAACCCGCTTTAGTAATTTTCACAAAATTAGGTTTATTTCTAAGTTTTAAAATGTCTTTAGATCCAAGATAACCCATAGAAGATTTAAGTCCTCCTATTAATTTATATATTATTCTACCAACATCACCTTTATACTTTGCAAATCCTTCAACTCCTTCGGGCACATATTTTGACGTGTCGTTTTGCTTGCTTTGAAAATACCTGTCTGCTGATCCTTTGTTCATTGCACCAACAGATCCCATTCCTCTAAAACTTTTAAACAATTTTCCATTTTTTTTTATTAATTTTCCTGGCGCTTCATCAGTACCTGCAAACAATGAACCTATCATCACTGCATCGGCTCCTGCTGCAAATGCTTTTGCCAAATCTCCTGAATATTTAATTCCACCATCAGAAATGATTTTTATATTTTTATTTTTAATCCTATTTCTAACAGATAATATTGCGCTCAATTGTGGCACACCAATACCAGCAACTAATCTTGTAGTGCAAATAGAGCCTGGTCCTATCCCAATTTTAATTATATCAACTCCTAGTTTAATTAAAAATTTTGCAGCCTCTGGAGTTGCAATGTTACCTCCACATAATGCAATTTTTTTATTTTTAATCTTTTTGATAAATTTGATAATTTCAGCAACTTTTTTTGTGTGACCATGTGCTGTATCAACAACTATTAAATCTACACCTTCATTAACTAAGGCTTTTGCTCTTTTAAATTCATTTGGTCCAGCACCAACTGCTGCTCCTACTAATAATTTTTTCTTTTTTACTTTTTTAATTTCAATAATTTGTTCTTTAACATTTAAATTTCTATGAATTACCCCAATTCCTCCCTCTTTTGCTATTGCAATTGCCATTTTACTCTCTGTTACAGTATCCATAGCTGATGATAGTAAAGGTATTTTTAATTTGAGATATTTTGTTAATTCTACGCCAGTATTTACTTCTGAAGGTAAAATTTCTGAGTATTTGGGCGCTAGAGTAACGTCATCAAAGGTAAGTGCTTCTTTTATAGGAACCATGATCATTTATATACGATTCCTTTTAAATTTAAAGTCTCTATCTAAGATTTCTACATATTACAAAACTCTCTTTAGAGTTTTTTCTGCTGGATTTTGGTTTGAAAACCTTAACTTCTTTAAAATATTTTTTTCCATCTGCGACTATTTCGTTAAAAGTACCTCCCATAAAAATCTTTGAAATAAAAAAACCATTCTTTTTTAATAAATTTTTAGCAAAGAACATAGCTTCCTTGCATAATTCTCCAGTTTGAATCGAGTCTATATTTTTAATTCCGGTCGTATTTACTGCCATATCTGACATAACAACATCTACTTTAGTAGTTGTATGTTTTTTTATTTCTTCTTGAATTATTTGCTCTGTAAAATCTCCTTGAATTTGAACGGTATTTCCAATTGGTTCCATTTTCTTTAAATCGATGGATATCAATCTTCTACTTTTTGTGACCTTTTCAGCATATTGAGACCAGCTTCCAGGAGCTGCTCCAATATCTATTACTGTAATACCACCTTTGAATATTTTAAATTTATCATCAATTTCAATTAACTTATAAACTGATCTTGCTCTATATCCATCGACTTTAGATTGTTTAACGTAAGTATCCCTTCTTTGTTTATTAACCCAATTTTTTGAAATTTTATTTTTTTTCAACTAGTTTCTAAATCTTAATTTCTTATCTATTATTTTTCCATCAACAGTTTCTACCTTGGAAATATGATCTTTATTATTTCTTATTGCATCATTATTTTTGCCAGCAAAATGAACAATACCAATTTGATGATTTGGTAAATAAGGTTCTACTAAAGTATTTCTGTTTTCATCAAACTTAATTCCATCAATATGAGTCCAATTACAATAAGCAGGTAATATTTCTACCTGTAAGTTATCTGTATAAATTGTAATATTCATTGCAATTTGTTCTGATCCCCAAATTTTGCCTTCCTTCAAAGCAGTTTTTAAATTTTTTTGCCAAACTTCCCAATGAGGAGCATTTTCTTCTAATGCAAAAACACCAATATTCAAATGTGGTTTAAGAGCAACTTGTCTTGCAATTTTTTCTGAAAACCCAGAAGATTTTGCATGTTTATAATTTTGAGATTTTATTTTTGCTAAACTTCCAATTAACCATTCTGCCCTTAAAACTCTACCATAGGCTCTATCAGCTGATGTTGAGATTGATAATTTTTGATTTTCACAACCTTTAAAGTACAACTCTATTGCTTCCCAGGAATTAACCCAAGCGTCTGCATCAATCCATAAATATTTTTTATAATTAGGAAAATACTTTGGTAAAAAAGCTCTAGACACTTGGCTTTTTAACCATTCTCTTCCTTTAACTTTAAAGTCTGGAACTTCAATGTCCCAATCTGCTGGTTTTATTTCATCAACTTTTGATGACAAAATTGATTTTTGTTCATTAGTTAGCCCTGCATCCATAATACAAATTGCAGTATTTTCGCACTCTTTGAACCGTTTTACTGAGTCTACTAATTCATTTAACAACTCAAAGTAATTTGAGTCTGCCAGAGATATAATAACATTTTCTTTCATTATAAAATGTCTTCAAAATCATCATCTTCTATGCTGGTTTTATCAGCATCTTGTTTTTTTAATTTATTATAATGAAAATAACTTATTGGAAACATTAGCAAATAAAGAATAGCGCTTATTGAAATTGCTACAAAAGGATAGATAAGTATAAATCCAAAAAATAATACAATCCCGAACAATAAAAAAATCGTTGTTTGTCTCTGAATAACTATTTTTTTAAATGAGTATGTTGGAAATTTGCTTATCAATAATAAAGATGTAACAATAAAAAAAATTGAAGCAATAATATTATTGTCAATTTTGATCAAATCAAAATTTGTCATACTAATAACTAATGGGGTTAAAACTAAAATTCCTCCAGCTGGAGATGGAACACCTTCAAAAAAATTATCTCTCCAAGATGGTTCCTGATTCGAATTAATATTAAATCTTGCTAATCTTAAAGCTACACAAATCACATAAATCAAACATATCAACCAACCTAATCTTCCAAGTGAACTTAAAGTCCAAAAATACATAATAAATGCTGGTGCTACTCCAAAACTTATCATATCAGTTAAAGAGTCTAGTTCTTTTCCAACTTTTGATGTCCCTTTGATTAGTCTTGCAATCCTTCCATCTAATCCATCAATTAATGCTGCAAAAATAATTGCTATTATAGCAAGATCAAACTGTCCATTAAAAGAAAATCTAATTGATGTAAGCCCTATACAAACCCCTATTAAAGTTAACATGTTTGGTAAGATCATTCTTACATTTTTCTTCTCAGAAATTACCTTGAGATTATTTTTGGGCTGTTCCATAATTAATTTTTAGCCAATAAAGTTTCACCTGAAATTGTTTTTTGGCCAACTTTTACTATTGGATCATAGTTTTCGTAGTAAACATCTGCACGACTTCCAAACCTAATCATGCCAATTCTTTCTCCTTGACTTAGTATTTGCCCATTATTTGTTTCACAAACTATTCGTCTTGCAATTAAGCCTGCTATTTGAACAACAATAATATTATTTCCTGCATTATCTTTGATCTTATAATAATTTCTCTCATTATCTTCGCTAGCTTTATCAAATGATGCATTTAGAAATTTTCCAGGTTTATATAAAATTTCTTCAACAGTTCCAGAGCATGGTGTTCTATTTACATGGCAATCAAATACATTCATAAATATACTTATCTTTTTAAACTTTCGATTTTCTAAACCAACTTCTTTAGGTCCATCTACTTCTTCAACTTTAATCACTTCACCATCTGCTGGACTTACCAAATAGTTATCGTCTTCAATTATAGTTCTTTCTGGATCTCTAAAAAAATAATACACCCAGATCGTTAAAAGAATTCCTATGGTTCCTAAAAAACCACTAAAGGCTAAAAGAACTAAAGTAACAATTACAGAAATTATTAAAAACTTATAACCTTCTGCATGTATTGGTGGAAATATCTTGCTAAACATATTCTTCTAATTGCTAATTTTTGATTAATATGTATATAAACCAATCAAATTCAATTAATAAGATAAAATTATTTTAATGAGTAAAATCAAGGTAAATAACCCAGTTGTAGAGTTAGATGGTGACGAAATGACTCGAATTATATGGGACTTTATAAAAAACAAACTCATTCTTCCATATCTTGATTTAGGAATTGAATACTACGATTTAGGAATGAAAAGTCGTGATAACACTGACGATCAGATCACAATTGAATCAGCTAATGCAATAAAAAAAGTGGGTGTAGGTATCAAATGTGCAACAATAACTCCTGATGAAGCTAGAGTTGAAGAATTTGACTTAAAGAAAATGTGGAAATCCCCAAATGGAACAATAAGAAATATTATCGGTGGTACTGTTTTTAGAGAGCCTATTATTTGCAAAAATATTCCAAAACTTGTGCCATCATGGACAGATCCGGTGGTGATTGGAAGACATGCTTTTGGTGATCAATATAGAGCAACTGACTTTAAGGTACCTGGCAAAGGTAAAATGGAAGTAAAATGGACATCTGAAGATGGAAAAGATGAGATAAAATATGAGGTATTTAATTTTACTGGCCCTGGTGTGGCTCTTTCAATGTACAATTTAGATAAATCCATAAGTGACTTCGCACGATCTTGTTTTAGCTATGGGTTGATAAAAAAATGGCCAGTTTATTTGTCTACAAAAAATACAATTCTCAAACAATATGATGGCAGATTTAAAGACATATTTCAGGAAATTTTTGACAACGAATATAAAGAAGATTTTGAAAAAAATAATTTAACATATGAACATCGATTAATTGATGACATGGTTGCATGTGCAATGAAGTGGAGTGGTAAATATATTTGGGCATGTAAAAATTATGATGGTGATGTTCAATCAGATACCATGGCCCAAGGTTATGGTTCTTTAGGTTTAATGACCAGTACTTTATTAACTCCAGATGGAAAAGTAATGGAGGCAGAAGCTGCCCATGGGACAGTTACCAGACATTATAGAATGCACCAACAGGGTAAAGAAACTTCTACAAATCCTATTGCATCTATTTTTGCATGGACTAGAGGATTAGCTCATAGAGGAAAGCTAGATAACAATGACGATTTAATTAAATTTGCTCAAACTATTGAAAAAGTTTGTATTGAATGTGTTGAAAATGGTTCAATGACAAAAGATCTGGCTATACTCGTGGGTCCATCTAGCAAATATTTAACTACCAATCAATTTTTAGATGAAATTGATGGTAATCTTAAAAAGAAATTAAATTAAAGTTTTAAGCTTTTCAAAAGCTTCGTCAATTTTAGATTTATCCTGACCACCTGCTTGCGCGAAGTCTTTTCTTCCACCTCCACCCTGTCCACCAATAATTTCAGAACCAGTTTTAACAAATTTAACAGCATCAAATTTATTAATTAATGTATCAGTTACACCTACTGCAATCCCAACTTTATCGTCTTTAGCTGCAAATACAATTATTATACCTTCACTTAATTCTTTTTTTCCTTTGTCCACAAGTTTTCTTAACTCTTTAGGAGGTAAACCATCTACATTTTGAAATCGTATTTTAATTCCATCAATTTCTTCATCTTTAATTATATTTTTTGTCTTATCTTCTAATATTGAATTTACTGAAATAGTTTCTAGTTGTTTTGTTAAATTTTTAATTAAAATTTTTTGATCAATTTTCTCTAAAGACGGTTTTCCACCTAGCTCTGTTATTTGCTCAGATAAATTATTGATAATTTGATCATTTTTTTCTGAAGAAATATTTGATAATTTCTCTTTATTATTAAGGTAATCCTCTAATTGTTTATCTCTTAGTGCTTCTATTCTTCTAACTCCTGCAGCAATTGACGATTGGCTAACAATCTTAAATTTACCAATATCCCCAGTATTTCTAACATGGGTTCCACCACATAATTCAGTTGAAAAATAACTACCATCATCATCTCCCATTGAAAGAACTCTTACTTCCTCTCCATATTTTTCACCAAAAAGTGCTAATGCTCCGTTTTCAACTGCCTCATCAGGTGTCATTAATCGTGTTTTTACATCTGATTTTTTTGAAACCATATTGTTTACGAAACCTTCTATTTTATCGATTTCTTCTGTTTGTATTGGTTTCATATGGCTAAAATCAAACCTTAATCGGCTTGGCTCTACTAAAGATCCTTTTTGTGTTACATGTTTACCCAAAACTCTTCTCAATGACTCGTGCAATAAATGTGTTGCAGAGTGATATGCTCTAGTATCATCTCGTTTTTCTACATTGATTTTTAATTCAACGTTATCTTTTAATTTAATTGATCCATTAATTACTTTTCCATAATGAACGAATAAATCACCTAATTTTTTTTGAACATCAGTTACTATAAATTCAAAATCATTTCCTATAATTTCTCCAGTGTCACCTACTTGGCCTCCAGACTCACCATAAAAAGGAGTTTGATTAACAATAATTATTCCCTCTTCGCCATTATTTAATTTTTCTACTTCTTTGTTATTTTTTAATAAAGAAAGTACTTCGCCTTCAGCTTGATTAGTCTCATAACCAAGAAATTCAGTTGCTCCTAATTTATCTTTTATACCAAACCAAACATCTTCTACAGCTGCATCACCTGAACCTTTCCAATTTTTCTTAGCAAGTTCTCTACTTTCTTTCATTAATAATTGAAATTTTTCTGAGTCAATTGACATAGATTTGTTTCTTAAAATATCTTCAGTTAAATCTAGTGGAAATCCATAAGTGTCATACAATTTAAAAGCTACTTCTCCAGGTAAAACTTTATCTATTTTAGAAATCTCTTCATTTAAAATTTTAATTCCTCTGTCTAATAGGACTAAAAATTTTTCTTCTTCCATCTTTAATGTTTCTTTAATTAAAGATTCAGCTCTAACTAATTCTGGATAGTTTCCTTTCATCTCATCTCTTAAAGTTTCAAATAAATTAAAAAAAACTGGTTCTTTAGATCCTAATAAATGAGAGTGTCTCATTCCTCTTCTCATAATTCTTCTAAGTACATAACCTCTACCTTCATTAGAAGGTAATACACCCTCTGCAATTAAAAATGAACTCGCTCTTAAATGATCTGCAATAACTCTAAAGCTTGAAAGATTATAATTATCAGATTTAACTTTTAGTATTTCAGAGGCTGAATTAATTATCTTTTTAAAATGATCTGTTTCATAATTATCATGAGTTCCCTGCAATAATGCAGCAATTCTTTCAAGGCCCATCCCTGTATCAACTGATGGTTTTGGTAGATCAATTCTTTTTTCTTTAGAAATTTGCTCAAATTGCATGAAGACTAAGTTCCATATTTCTATAAATCGATCTCCATCTTCATCTTTTGTACCTGGAAGCCCTCCAGCTAAATGATCACCATGATCATAGAAAATTTCTGAGCATGGTCCACACGGACCTGTCTCACCCATTGACCAAAAATTATCAGATGTTGCAATTCTAATAATCCTATCATCGCTAAAACCAGCTATTTTCTTCCAAAAATTGAAGGCTTCATCATCCTCATGATAAACTGTTACATATAGACGATTTTTATCTATTCCAAAATCTCTAGTAATTAAATCCCATGCATAGTGGATTGCTTGCTCTTTAAAATAATCTCCAAATGAAAAATTTCCCAACATTTCAAAAAATGTATGATGCCTTGGTGTGTAGCCAACATTTTCTAAATCATTATGTTTTCCACCTGCTCTTACACACTTTTGTGATGTAGTAGCTCTTTTATAATCTCTTTTCTCAAGACCAGTAAATACATTTTTAAACTGAACCATTCCTGAGTTAGCAAACATTAAGGTAGGATCATTATTGGGGACTAAGTTACTAGACTCTACAATTCTATGATCATTCTTTTCAAAATATTTTAAGAATGTATCTCTTATTTCATTTAATGATTTGTCTGCCATATTTTTAAAATACAGCTTTTTTATTTTATGTCTAGATAACAGTAAGGGAAAAAAGGCGCTTAATTTAAGCGCCTTTTAATAATTAAAGATGACTTTAACTAATTTTTTTTAGTAGGAACTACTTCCTCTTTCTTTTCTACTTTTGGATCTTCTATTTGATCTTTTGCAGCTTTTTCAGGATCTAGCGGGTTTCCCTCAATTTTTTTTTGAATTACACCTGCTTTTTCTCTTATTAACAGTTCAATTTCAGCAGCTACTTTAGGATTTTGAGCAAGATAGGTTTTAGCATTTTCTCTACCCTGACCTATTTTTTCACCTTTATAAGCATACCAAGCTCCTGATTTTTCAATAATGTCTGCTTTAGAACCTAGATCAACGAGTTCTCCCATTTTACTGATCCCTTTTCCATACATTAAGTCAAACTCAACAACTTTAAATGGTGGCGCTACTTTATTTTTAACTACCTTAACTCTTGTTGAGTTTCCAATAATTTCATCTTTATCTTTAATTGCACCAATTCTTCTAATATCCATTCTTACTGAAGAATAGAATTTTAATGCATTACCACCTGATGTTGTTTCTGGACTTCCAAACATAACTCCAATTTTCATTCTAATTTGATTAATGAAAATCATCATTGTATTTGTATTTGAAATTGAGCTAGTAAGTTTTCTTAAAGCCTGACTCATTAATCTTGATTGAAGACCGACATGATGATCTCCCATTTCGCCTTCAATTTCAGCTCTTGGTGTTAAAGCTGCAACTGAGTCAATTACTATAACTGAAATAGATCCTGATTTAACAAGAGTATCAGCTATTTCTAACGCTTGTTCACCAGCATCTGGTTGTGAAATTAAAAGTTCTTCTGTGTTAACACCTAATTTTTTTGCATAAACTGGATCTAATGCATGCTCTGCATCAACAAATGCACAAATTCCACCAGCTTTTTGAGCTTCAGCAACAACTTGTAATGCTAATGTTGTTTTTCCAGAAGACTCTGGTCCATATACTTCAACAATTCTTCCTTTTGGTAATCCGCCTATTCCAAGAGCTAAATCAAGACTTAAAGATCCTGTTGACACAGACTCAATATCCATTGCTCTTCTTTGGCCAAGCTTCATCACGGAACCTTTTCCAAAGTTGTCCGTAATTTGAGCTATTGCTGCATCTAATGCTTTATTTTTTTCTTTAATATCCATTTCTTGATCTTTAGTAGATTTAACTACTTTTAGGTTACTTTTCGTCATTTTTAGCCTCTTTTTTTAATTTTTTTAACACTCGAATCATGAAATTAAATGTACACATTTTGTTCTCATTAGCAATATATTTATTTTTTACTCAAAAAATCAAATAATTACTTAAGTTTTAGATATTGGCTATTTAATAACCCAACTGTTTTTAACAAATTATATTGGGCCATAAGGTAATTTCTTTCAGAATTTGCTAAAGAAATTTGAGCAGAGAGCAATAAAGAATTTGATTGGATTACATCAAGTGTCGTTCTAGAACCTCGTTCGTACTCTGCAACAATTCCTTCATTAGCAATTTTTGCTGCTCTTACTTGTACTTTTACAGAGTTTAAAAAACTTTTTGATGAAGCTAAACTTGACCAGGCACTAGCTACATTAGTATCATTTGTTCTAATCACATCATCTAATAATAATCTTTTTCTAACAGTTAAATTTGTATTTTTATTAATTTTAGATTTATTTTTACCTCCTGAGTAAAATGGCCAACTCACAGTAGCTTTTAAAATATCTTTATCTTTTCTATCAATAGTTGAACTCAAGTCATCAGCGAAAGATTTCTCTAATGATAATGATGCCGTGGGTTTTAAATCTGTCTCTGCTATTGCTAAATCTTTTTCTGATTGGACTACATCAAAATTTGCTATTTTAATATCTGGGTTATTTTGTTTAGAAAGATTTATCGCTTCATCTAAACTTTTTGGAATACTAACAATTGAGTTTGAGTTTTTTTTGAGAGATTTTGGATTATTAATTTTTCCAATAATATTTTCATAATTTAATTTACTGATTGTTAAATCGCTTTTTGCTTGAGTAAATTGAGCTTGAGCGCCTGCAAGCGAAGATTCAGTTTGTGCTAAATCGGCAATTGTAATTTGACCTCTATCTAATCTTATTTTATCATTTTCAAGTTGCCTATTTAACAAATTTAAATTCTTTCTATTAATAGATAATTTTTCTCTAGCTAATATTAAATTTGTAAAAACATCAATTGCACTATACAAAACATCTTGTTCTTTTTTAATCAACTTTGCTTTTGCTAAATCTAATCCAATTAAATTTTTCTCAAATGATAAATCTCTTCCATAATCAAGAATTGTTTGTTCTAATTTAATAGATGTTGTCAATGGATCAGCATCACTACTTGAAGCATCTCCTCCACTTTGATTTGTAAGTTTATTTGTATTTTCTATACTCTTTGAACCACTTAAAGTTAAAGTTGGTTTGTAATCTGCTTTTGAAATATTAATATCTTCTTCTGATGCTTTAATATTTTCTCTTTCTGCATTTAACTGAATATTATTTTGATAGGTTTGATTTAAAGCATCATACAAAGTTACCGCTAATACATTACTAAAATAAAATAATGTTAAACTGATTAGTATTAATATTTTTTTCATTTTTTCTTATATACTGCAGATTTAATCTGATGGTTACTATTTAAATTTAAAACTATAGAAGCATATTTAGGCATTTTTTTGAACATGTTTTCTGTAATTCTTTGATACGTTTGCATAAATTTAAATACATCATTCTTGTTCATTATCTTGTGGCTAGAAGATTTTTTACTCTTCAACCATAACTTAAGTTCTTGTTTTAATCTCCATTTTTGAAGCAAACTAAAGTTTTGCGCTTTTAAATAAATCATACAATTAAGTTGAGAATACAATTTTTTATATTTAGTTTTTAGTTGTTTATTTACATAGTTTCTCCATAGGAGCTTTTGGTCGTTAGTTTTTTCAAGTGAATTTATTGATTTTTTTAGTGTCTTATTTAATTCAGCTTTTGCGCCAACACACCAACCCTCAAATATTACTACATCAGGTTTTTCCTTAAGTTTATACCAATATTTTTTAGGAGACCTATCGTCGATAGCTTTATTGAAATCTGGTAATTCAATTTTTTTTAAATTTTTACTTTTTACTTTTTTAAAAAAATTAAGCATCATTTGTATATCATGAGTGCCTGGCACACCTCTTGTCATCAGCATGGGATGTATTTTTTTTGATAAGTTTAATCTCTCTTTTCTAGTTTTATAAAAATCGTCAATAGAGATTTTAAATACGTTTAGTTTAAAATACTTTTCTAATATAATTTTAACAATCGAGCTTATAGTTGTTTTACCTACACCTTGTCCTCCAGCCAAACCAACAAAGTAGGGTTTTTTATTAATATTTTTATTTGCAATCCAAAAACACATTGGAATTAAAAAAGACTTTAGCATTTTATCTTTGTTGCTAAACTTTTCTGTTTTAATTTCTTGTAATTTAATAAACTTAAAACAATCTTTTTTTACTTTATTAAAACAAATATCTATCTTATTCATTAGTGGTTAATTTTTTTTTGGTCTAATGGATGATTTTGACCATCGTTTACTGCAACATCTTTTAAAGCAAAAGTATTTATTTCATCAATACATCCAACATTAAAACCTGTCATTGCTGGATTAATTCTTGGATTGTGATGAGTATAAATTCCACAAATTGAACAAAAATAATGTTTGGCTACCTTTGTATGAAATTGATAAAGTTTTAATTTATCTTCTCCTTTCACTATTTTAAAATCTTCATTTTTAACCATAGACATTATTGCTCCCCTTCTTTTACAAATAGAACAATTACATTTTATCACTTTTGCTAAATCTCCATCTAAATTGATTTCTGCTTCAACTTCTCCACAATGACATGTTAATTTTTTCATCTTATTTCCTGTCTTTTATATGGTTTTGACCATCATTTATAAAGGTCTTTAGTTTAAATAGCTCACTTGTTTTTATTTCATCTATACAGCCCACATTGATACCATAAGTATTTGGATCACTTCTTCTTAAATTATGCGTTTGAACTCCACACTCTGAACAAAAATGATGTTTAGCTACTTTTGTATTAAACTGATAAATTTTTATTTTATCTTCTCCTTTAACAATTTTTAAATCCTTTTTATTTATTGTTGCAACCGCGATCCCTTTTCTTTTGCACATCGAGCAATTGCATCTCATTAATTTATCTATCTCTTCCTTAAGATTAACTTGGATTTCCACTGCACCACAATGACACGTTAGTGTTTTCATTTGTCTTTTTTATCTATTTAATATTTAATTTAAACTATCTCTGGTCAAAGTTATCCACAAGTACACAAAATGTAGTTCCAATGTTCACCTTTTGATTCACTTTTGATTCAGTTACAGACTCAAAATACAACCTCTTGCGTGCATTGCATAACTAGTCTATAAATAAGAACAAAACAAGAACATGAAACTAACAATCCCTTATTATCTACATAAAGCAGGCGCTGGTTTTCCATCTCCTGCAACTGATTATATCGAGGAAGATATTGATCTTAATATGCATTTAATAAGAAATGTTCCAGCCACCTTCATCATCAGAGTGCAAGGTAAATCAATGGTAGATGTTGGAATTAACGATGGAGATTTACTGGTTGTCGATAAAAGTATAAAGCCAAAAAACTTTTCAACAGTGATTGCAAATGTTCATGATGAACTTGTGGTTAAAAGTTTGGTTCAAGAAAGAGATAAAAAGTTTTTAACGTCAGGATCTAAAGAATTTACTGACAGAATTTTAATTAATGAAGAACAAGATATTTTTATTTGGGGAGTTGTAACTTATGTCATCCATTCTACGTACTAAAAAAATAGCATTAGTTGATTGTAATTCTTTTTATGTTTCTTGCGAAAGATTATTCAATCCTAAAATAAGAAGAAAGCCTGTTGTTGTTTTATCTAATAATGACGGTTGTATTATTTCAAGATCTAATGAAGCAAAATCCTTAGGAATTAAAATGGGTGAGCCTTACTTTAAAGCAAAAGATATTATTATTAAAAATAAAGTAGAAGTTTTTTCATCTAATTATTCTCTATATGGTGATTTATCTAGAAGAGTAATGCGAACTCTTAAAAGATTTAATTCTGATATAGAAGTTTATTCCATTGATGAAGCATTTTTAGATTTATCAAACTTTCCAGATCAAGATGTAGAAAAAGTTGGAAAAGAAATTAGAGAAACAGTTTTACAGTGGACTGGTATTCCAACTAGTATTGGAATTGCTAAGACAAAAACTCTAAGTAAAATTGCAAACCATATAGCAAAGAAAAAGCAATCAGGAGTTACTAGTTTAGTTGGAATTGATAACTTGGATCCTGTTCTTGAAAAAGTAGAAATTAATGATGTGTGGGGTGTTGGTAGACAGTTAACAAAATTTTACCAAAAGAATGGCATTTATAATGCAAAACAGCTTAAGAACAAATCTAACAGTTGGATTAAAAAATCTTCTAATGTTTTAAGTTCTAGAACCGCAATGGAGCTTAAAGGTATCCCTTGTATTAATTTAGAAACTACTACAACAAAAAGAAAAAGTTGTGTTGTTTCAAGATCATTTGGGAAACGAGTTGAAAGATTTCAAGAATTAAAAGAAGCAGTTGCAAACTATTGTTTAAATGCATCTGAAAAAATTAGATCAGAGTCTTTAGTTGCAAAAGCAATCACTGTATTTGTTAGAACTAGTCCATTTCAAAGAAACTATGGATATTATTCAAATACAAAGACCATTGATTTTCCAATTGCAACAAACAACAGTATCGAAGTAGTTAAAACTGCAGTTACAATATTAGAGAGTATATTTAAAAATGGTTACCAATATCAAAAAGCAGGTGTAATGCTTACAGGATTGTCTAACGCCAATGAAAAAACAAACCTATTTTCATCTGAAAAAGATGAGAAAATAAGCAGTTTAATGAGGTCTATAGATAACACTAATCATCGATATGGAAGATCCACTTTAAGTGTTGCAAGTGCTGGTGTTCAAAAGAGGTGGAACATGAAAAGAGAGTATTCTTCTAAGATAGATACGGCTGACTTTTATTCTCTACCAACAATTAGAGCTATTTAAATTTTTCATTACTTTATTTTTTCAATATCATTAATATTTAACAAACACTTATCAAACTCATCCATATTTTCTCTTAAAGCTAAACTTGAGATTGAATAAATCATGATCAATAACAATACTAATGGTACTGAGGTGATAATAGATGCATTGCTTTGCATCAGTAAAATATAAAAAACTATAAATAAAGCCGAGCGAATTAAAACTGTTTTTCGAAATACACTTATAATTGAAAGAGAGTGTTTTAATAAATTAAAAAAACTCATTTTAGATGGGCCAAAATATCTTATTCCTCTAATAGAAGGTATAGATAATAAATCTTTTTCTACTTTTTTTAATGAGCCAGAAAAGCTATTCCAGGTAGCTTTTTCGTTTAACATTTTTTCAATAGTTGATTTTGATAAACAGGTAAAATTCCCAAACTTAATTGAATGTCCGGTACAACCTAAGGTTAAAAGTTTATGTAATTGATAACAAATTTTAAAAAATAAACTTTCAGATCTTTTAGTTCGTTCTCCAACTATAGTTTTATCATCAGATTGTTTTGCTTGATGAATAAAATTTTTGATCTCTTCTGGTCTATCTTCACCATCCCCATCCATTGGAATTACAAAATCAAATTCTTTTTTTTCAAAAATATACTTTAATCCTGAGGCAATACATCTTGTATGACCCCTATTTTCTTTCATATTAATTATTTCAATTGAATTTATGTTTTCAGTATTGGGATAATTGTCTGCAACTTGTTGGGATGAGGCATCATTTACAACAATTATTGATATCTTAGATGTGAGATCTTTTAATTCAAAATTAATATCTTCTATTAATTTAGTTAAAGAATCTCTGTCATTATATATTGGAATTAAGATTATATATTTTTTCATCTCTATTTAGAACCAACACAAACATTATCAAGACACATATAATCTTTCAATTGATCAAGTTTATTCCTTTCAACAATACCATCCCAAACAGGTCTTGATTTTAGATGATAAGATAAATTACCAGCATTCCATTCATTGCCATAAACAACATTAATAGTTGAATTAAATTGCTGATCCCAAGCATATTGAGTTTTAATGGCTATTTCTTTACCTGGATAGTCTGTTCTCTTATCTTCTTTTGAAATTGATATGTATGAATAAGTCCCTGGAGATATAAAAAATAAAAATAGAAATCCAAAAATAAAAGGTTTTATCTTTTTAATATTTATTTGAGTTTTTAAAAAATAAACAAAAAAAGTTCCAAAAAATAAATAAAAAGGTGTCATCCACATAGTTCTTATTTTTGATCCAGTAATTACTGAAGTTAAAAACATTAAAAAGATAGGTATGACATTAATTGCAATTAAAAAAAGCTGTTCTTTGTTATTAAAATTTATTTTTAATTTTATTTTTTTAACTAGCAACATGACTAAAAATAAAAATGGAATCAATATTCCAATTTGTTTTGCAATAAAAATTAATGGAAATTTGATATGATCAATTAAACTTGATTGTTCTAGACCAGTTCTTGCAAGTCCATAAGTTAAAGTTATAAAATTGTTATTGTTTAGCCAAATTAAATGAGGGACTAAAACAACTAAAAAGACTTCAAGTGATATTAAATATTTAAAATCAAACTTTTTAATTTTCTTAATAAAAATTAAATAAAAAAATAAAAGATCAATTGAAACTAAAAGATATAGAAATAAATATTTTGATAAAAACCCAAAAGCTGCAAAAAGTCCAACTAAAAAACAATCAGTGAATTTAATGTTTTTTCCATTATAAATTTTCCAAGAAAAATAAACTGTTAATGACCAGAATGGAAGTTGGCATACGTTTACATTAAATTCTGGAGTAGTAAAATTATAAAAGTAGATACCCTCTAAAAGTAAAACCGAAATGAGACTTAATAAATCATTTTTTAAAATTTCCTTTGAAAGCTTAAATACATAATAAAAAGAAGTAATTACAAAAAGTTGACTAAGTAAATAATAAACCCAATCTTGAGAGCCAAAAATTTGAAAAAAAACTTCTGGAAAAAAAGCACTCATTGGTGGATGTTTATTAAAACCCCAATCTAAATTACTTCCCCAAGCTAAAGCCTCAATCGTATCAAGTGGTAAGTTATGGTTTGTTAGAGAAGGTACTAATGTCCAAAATATAAGATGTGATAAAACAAAGATGTAAAAAATATTATTTATATTCTTGTTATAATTGGTCATTTATAAATATTAATATTAATTCAGCTTACTTGACACCCTTAATTTGCCGAATATACTCCGAAAATTCAAATTTTAAGTATGCCAAAGACCACTAAAGTTAAAAAAAAAGTTTCAAAAGTAAAAACTAAAGTTTCAAAAGTTAAAGCTAAAGTTTCAAAAGTTAAAGCTAAAGTTTCAAAAGTTAAAGCTAAAGTTATTAAAGTAAAAGCTAAAACTATAAGTAAATCAAAAGTAGTTGCTAAAGCACCTATAAAAATTTCTAAAACTTATGTTCCAAAAGATACTGAAAAATATATGTGCGAAAAACATAAAGTATTTTTTAGAATGAAACTTACAGAATGGAAAAAAGAATTAGTTAAAGCAAATAATGAGGCACTTTATAACGGTAGTATGGATGATAACAGCATATCTGCTGATATTGTTGATCAAGCAAGTTCATACACTGATAAAAATGTTGAAATGAAAGCTATAAACAGACAAATAAAATTGATTTCTGAAATCGATAAAGCGTTAGCAAGAATTCGAGAAGATATTTATGGGTATTGTCTAGATACGGCTGAACCAATTGGATTAAAAAGATTAATGGCAAGACCCGTAGCTAAATACACAATCGTTGCACAAGAGAAGCATGAAAAAGATGAAAAAGTTCATGCAGATGATTAAATTTTAACTTATTTTTATTGATTAGAATGTTCTGTCATTAAATTACATTCTTTAAAAGCTAACCCTTCATATAAATTAATCTTTGGTATAACTCTTAACTGGTATTGATAGTCAAAATTTAGGTCATAATTTCCATATTTTATAAATATATTATTAAAATCTTTATTAAGTTTTTCAATATCAGAGCTATGTAAAATGAGTGGTGTTCTTGTTAATACCTGAATATCAGCTTGACTATAACCCAAATCTATTAATTTTTTATAATGATTTTCCAGAATATCCGACACAATATAATCAATATTATATTTCATTTTAGGATACCCTGGTATCAGCATATAATCTAAGGCATCCTCGTTTAAATTATTTAAAAAAAAATTAGCAATACATATTTTATCATCTTCGTTTTCAAATCTATCAAAAGCGTGCCTATTAGCTTCAATAAAATCATTATTTTTTTTATTTCTTTTTATTTCACTGGAATCTTTTTTATGATTTTTTTTTGGTTTACTTATTCTGGGTAGTTCATATTGTAAACCCTCTTTTTCAAGTAAAATATTATATTCTTTTACAATTTTGTCTATTTTAGGAGTTTGTCCACTATTAAATTTAAGAGTTGTTAAATCACTTTCATTTATAACGTATAATTCATCAGGATGAATATTTTCTATAGCTAATTTTATCAGTGCTTCATCAACTTTTCTCTTTGTTATCAACATATTATCAAGCTCACTAAACCTTTTTTCTCTAAATTCTTTAATATTTATATTTGGTTTATATTCTTTAATTTGATCTCCAGTTTTTTGGTTGTAGCCAACTACCCTATAGACTGTAATTAAAATAATAAATAATAATAAAATATTTGAAATTATTTTTTGTTTTTTTGTCATTAATAATTTAAAATAGTCTTAGAATTGAGCTTCAATCAAACTTGAAAATTAATTTGCATCTAAAACAGCATGTAAAAATTGCTTAGTTCGCTCATTTTGTGGATCACCAAATAGTTGTTCTGGTGGACCTTGCTCAAAAATTTTACCTTCATTAAAGAAACATACTCTGTCTGAAATTTCTCGTGCAAAACCCATTTGATGAGTAACCATAATCATTGTTAAATTGTGTTCTTTGTTTAAAGATCTTATTACATTTAGGACTTCTCCTACAACTTCAGGATCTAAAGCTGATGTTATTTCATCTAACAACATTACTTTAGGTCTCATAGCTAATGCTCGAGCAATTGCAACTCGTTGTTGCTGACCACCTGATAGTCTACTTGGGTGTTCATTTTTTTTATCAGATAAACCGACCAATTCTAATAAATCTAAAGCCCTTTGTTCTGCTTCATCCTTTTTCATACCCAAAACTTCAATAGGTGCTTCAATACAGTTTTGCAAAGCTGTCATATGAGGAAATAGATTAAATTGTTGAAATACCATTCCAATTTTTGATCTTCTATCTCGAAGATATTTTTCACTGGCCTCAACTAATTTACCATCAGAGTCCATATGTGTTAAAGGTTCTCCATCTAAATGAATTACACCTTGATTTATTTTTTCTAAAGTCATCAATACTCTTAGAACAGTTGTTTTTCCTGATCCAGAGGGTCCAATTATGGAGACCATTTCATTTTTTTTTATTTCCAAATTTAATTTATCTAAAACAACCAAATCTCCATATTGTTTTGTTACATCTGAAAAATTAACTATGATATCTGAAGAGTTTTTTTTCATATTAAAGTTGTTCTTTTTTTATTTTTCCTTGAGCTAAGTTAACATTTTTTTCTAATTTTCTAATCCACATTGCAGCAGGAATTGATAAAGTTAAAAATATTATTCCTACTATAGTATATGGTTCTAAATAACGATAATTATATCCACCAACAGCAGTTGCTGCATGAAATAGTTCTGCAACACCAATAGTAGATAATAGTGGTGTATCTTTAAATATACCAACTAAGTAATTTCCCATACCTGGTATTGCTATTGGAAATGCTTGAGGCAAAACAATTTTTCTATATGTATAAAATGTTGAAAAATTTAAGGCTCTACAAGTTTCCCACTGCGTTTTAGGTACACCTTCTAAAGCTCCTCTATACACTTCTGATAAATAAGTTCCAAAATGAAGACCAATTGTTATCATTCCACAAACCCAGGCAGATAATGTAATTCCAAATTGAGGAAGTACAAAATAAACAAAGAATAATTGGATTAGTAGAGGTGTTGATCTGATAAATTCGACTATCTCTCTATTTATCATATTTACTATCTTAATTGGGGTTCTTTGACCTAATAAAAATAATAAACCAACTACTGCAGCAATAGCATAACCAATTCCAGCAGCTAAAATTGTGTTTAAAGTTGCCAATAACATTTGTGGTAATATCTCTATTGCAAAATCCCATCTCCATTCGGCATTCATATTAAATTTTATCCTTTCCTACTTTTCTTGCTGCTAAAACTTCCAACCAACGTAAAAATGGGACAAGAAAAAATCTTGAAATTATATAATAAATTAAAAGTGCAGTTCCAAAACATTGAGCTGAAAGCCAAGTAATAGAATTTATTTGTTTTGCTTCAAATGTTAAGTCAACTACTGTCACTAATGCAACAAGTGCAGTTGCTTTTAAGAGTTCTACAGTCAAATTTGCAGCAGGTGGTAATATTATTGGAAAAATTTGAGGTATAATTATTTTTCTCATTCTTTTTGCAGGCGTAAAGTTAAGTGCAAACGCACCTTCCCATTGTCCTTTTGGTACAGCTAGAATTCCACCTCTAACAATCTCTGCACCGTAAGCACCAAAATTCATTCCTATAGCAACCACCCCTGCAGTAAATGCTTCTAATGTTAAGCCAAAAAATGGTAATACATAGTAAAACCAAAATAATTGGACTAATAAAGATGTACCTCTAAAAAATTCTATATAAACTGTTGCTGTTCCTTGAATTAGTGGATTTTTTGATAAACGCATTAATCCAAAAATTAATGAAATGATTACGTAAAGAATAGTTGAGCAGACTAATACCTTAATAGTAGTAACCGTTCCAAATAACATAGTTGGACCATGCTCGGACAAAAATGCAAAATAGCTCACCCGTAAACCTTTTTGGTTAAAAAAAAATCAGGCGACAACGAATTGGTCGCCTGATTAATTCAAAAATTAATATTTTTATTTAGTTGAACAAGCCCACTCAGTAGTCATTTCTGGAGGAGGTAATTGAGCTTTATCATAGCCATATTTACCAGCTCTTTCTAACATCTTAGCAGGATTTGCCATAACTTTCGCTAAAGCAGCATTAAAGTTATCTCTAAACTCAGTATCAGTTTTTCTAAAACCAATACCAACTACATTTACAGTTTCCATAGGCATTAACTTTGGATCTGTTACTTCAAATGCACCACCTGTTTTTTCTTCATGCTCTTTAGCACCAAAGAAAGTTTGAACAGCAACATCTGCTCTACCTGCTTTCATAGCAGCTAAAATTCCAACTTCACCTTCAACTAATAACATTTGACTATCTGGAACACCAAATTTCTTAGCAGCTTCTACTGTGTTGAAACCAGCACCAGTTACAAGTTTTGCACCTGTGCTAATTACATCAGCATAATTGTTAATATTTTTTGGATTTCCTTTAGGTACTAACATCGCATCTCCAAAAACTCCAATTGGGTCTGAAAAGTTGATGTTTGCACATCTACTTTTTAAAATGTACATACCACCAGTAATCATGTCTGATCTATTAGCATTAATTCCTGGAATTAATCCTGACCATTCAAATACTTTAGTTTCATGCTCAGTAATTCCCATTTCTTCAAGAACTGTTAAAGCAATCATGTTAACAAAACCTAAAGCTTCACCGTTATCACCAGCATAAGCCCATGGCACTGCAGTACCAAAACCTAGTCTTAACTTGTGTCCATCTTTTAATCTATCGGTTAACGTTGCAGCATTAACAGATGAAATACTAAAAAGAATAACAAGAAAAACTGAAATCGATTTAATTAATTTATTCATTATCTTTCTCCCATTGTTTAATAATAAACAAAGGTTAACAAGATTTCTAATTTGATGCAAATAAACTTGAATTTTAAGATCAACTTGTAATTGAATCTAAGGCTAAATATTTATTGTATCTCCAATATTTATCTTACCATCATCTAAGGCAGTTAAATAAATTCCCATTTCAAAATGATTATAAGTTTTTTTTAATGATTGAAGTAAATTAAATGAATTATCATCTGTTTGTGGTTTTAAATTAATTGCAACACATCTTGGAATATTTTTTTCTACTTTAAAAGAAACGTTATTAATCTTAATAATTTTACCAATCCATTCACGTTCTTTCCAAGGTTCAATTCCGTCTATATAAATATTTCCTCTAAATATTGAGCTTTCGACGTTTCTATCAATTTTTTTTCGAAAATCATTGATGCTTTGAATGTTTATAAGTGAAACTGAATTTACAAAATTTACTTTATTGGAAATTGAGGTATCAAAAAAAGGAAATTTCTGATTTTTCATTAATACTATAGGTTGTTTTAAAGAATCTTCTAATTCTGAAATTTTATTTGAAAGTGTTTCACGTTGTTCTAATTGATTTATATCAATAGTTAAAATTTCTTTATCAGTTAAAGTTAACGTTAGTTTTTCATTTTTGAATATAAAGTTATATTTATTCAATACTGGAGAGTTTTTTAATGTCAAAACTTTATTCCACTTGCCTTTTCTATCATCAGGGCTTATTTCAAATAATTTTGCCTGTTCTTGATCTAGGTCTTTTGCAAATGCAAAAATTCTATCATTAACAATTCCAATATCTTTTTTAATTTCACAATTTTCAATTGTTTGAAATGATACAGATTTAACTGGACAGTAATTTATTGAAGATATATTGGCACTCATATAAAGTTTTCAAAATAATATGTCTTATCTTTCTTCAAATCAACTTAAACAATATGAGGATGAAGGATTTGTTTCTCCAATAAATATTTTTTCAAAAGAAAAGGCAAAAGAAATTCGAGATGAAATAGAATTGATAGAAAAAGAAATGCCTAGTGAATTAAATAAGTCAGGAAGATATAATGCTCATTTAATTTCACCTCTATTAGATGAGGTCACACATCATCCTAAAATTTTAGATGCTGTTCAAAGTTTAATTGGTGAAAATATACTTGTATGTGGAACAACTCTTTTTATTAAAAATCCAAATGAAAAAGGTTTTGTAAGCTACCATCAAGATGCAAAATATATAGGCCTTGAGCCATATAATTGGGTTACAGCCTGGGTTGCAATAACAGACTCTAATGAAAATAACGGTTGTATGAGAATGTGGCCAGGTTCACATAAAGACAATTTGAAAGATCATGATCAGATGTTTAATGAAGGAAATTTACTAACTAGAGGTCAAACTATTAACAATATACCAAAAGAAAAGACGACGCCTTTAATATTAACTGCTGGTCAAATGTCTTTACACCATCCAACTACCGTACATGGTTCAGAGTTAAATAAAAGTGATGATCGAAGAATAGGTTTTGTAATTCAAAGTTATATTGGAACTAATGTTAGACAGATTTTAGGTAAAAATAGTGTTCAATTAGCAAGAGGTATAGATAATTACAATTTTCATGAAAAAATTAGAAGATCTAAGTCGTTAATGAATAAAAAAGATCTTGAATTAAAAAAAAAAGAAAATGACAATCTTCAAGAAATTTTTTATAAAGGGTCTCCTAAAAAAGGTCAATTATAATTAAAAATGAAAAGAAAAAAATCAAAACAAAATTCAATTTCGTTTCTTTTTGCTAAAAAATATATTTATATTTACTATCCTATTATTTGGATAGTTCTGTTGTTATATGTGTTTACACGATGAATAGTAAATTAATATTAATTATCATTATTGTTTTAGCCATTGAACTATCAGGTAATGGTATCTTAACTTCTCTGTTTAAATTGATGAACTAAATTATGGTTGAGGAGGTAAATCTTTCTTATTCATAAATTGATATCCTTTTATTACTGCCTCTCTTTTAGAGATATCTGAATACCATCTTGATAAATTTTTAAAATTTTTAAGACCTATATCATGCCACTCATGTCTAGCAATCCAGGGCCAAGTTGCAATATCGGCTATAGTATATTTTTCACCTGCAAGAAAATCTGAAACATTTAATCTATTATCTAATTCTTGATATATTCTATTAGTAATTTTAAAATATCTTTCTTCTCCAAATTCACTTTTACCAGGGTTGTAATGATGAAATTGATGATGTTGACCAATCATTGGTCCAATTGTTCCCATTTGAGCCATTAACCATTGGTTGATTTTTAATCTATCTGATTGATCATAAAACTTTCCACTTTTTTCTCCCAAATACATAAGGATTGCCCCTGACTCAAAAATACTCTCGTTATTATCGAGGTCCGTAATTACTGGGATTTTACTAAAAGGACTTATTTTTATAAATTCTTCATTAAATTGATCATTAGTACTTAAATCTATTTTAGTTACTTTATACTCGTACCCAATTTCTTCGAGCATAATAGATATTTTTTTACCATTTGGTGTATCAGCGGTAAAAAGTTCTATCACTTTTTAACGCCAAGTCTTTCTTGTGCAGCTTTTGATGTTGTTGTGAACTCGAATCTCAGCTTTTCATCCGGTTTTGCATATTTAAAACAGCCTCTAGCTGCCAAAGCTCCCTCATGAAAACCTGATAAAATTAATTTTAGTTTACCTGGATAAGTGCAAATGTCACCGATTGCAAAAATTCCATCAATATTGGTTTCAAAATTTTCCGTATTCACTTCAATGGTTTTTTTATTAATATTTAGTCCCCAATCTAATATTGGACCTAATTGCATAATTAACCCAAAAAAACCAAGAACATAATCTGTTTTAAACTCTTTAGTTTCTCCATCATCATGCTTAATTTTGACGCTATCAATTTTGCCATTTCCTAAAACAGAGTCTATTTGGTACTTTGTATAAAGATTAATTTTTCCATGATCATTTAAATCTTTCACCTTTTGAACACTAGCCTCTGCTCCACTAAAACCATCTCTTCTATGGATCAAATTTACTTTAGATATATTTGAAAGTTCAATTGCCCAATCTAGTGCTGAGTCTCCTCCACCAAATATTGAAATTGTCTTATCTTTAAAAACTGTTTTGTCTTTAATTGAGTAAAATACTGAAGATCCCTCAAATTTTTCACATTCCTTTAAAGGAAATTTTCTAGGCTCAAATGAGCCAACACCACCAGCAATTACAATACTTGCTACATCAAATTCTTGTTTTCCACTTGTTTTAACACGCCATCTACCTTCAACTTTTTTTAACTCTTCAACTCTTTCATTTAAATGAAATTTAATGTTAAAAGGTTTTATTTGTTGCAACAAATTAGTTGTTAACTCTTCGCCTGTGCATTCCGGAACAGCTGGTATATCATAAATTGGTTTATCTGGATAAAGTTCAATACATTGTCCACCTGCTTTATCAAGGTTATCAACAATTTCACAGCTTAAACCAATTATTCCTAATTGGTGCGCACAAAATATTCCTGTAGGTCCTGCTCCAATTATTAATACATCTTTTTTAATCATTTAAACTTGTTTTGATGGAATATTAACTACTAATCCATCCAATTCATTTGAAACAGTTAATTGACAACTCAATCTACTATTTTGTTTGGGCTCAAACGCCATATCAAGCATATCTTCTTCACCATCTTCTTTGGTTGGAAGTTTATCTAACCATTCCTCATTAATATAAACATGACAAGTTGCACATGCCATTCCTCCACCACAATCCGCGTCAATACCAGGGATATCATTTTGAACTGCGCCCTCCATAACTGTAAGTCCATTTTGAACATCAATTGTATGAGTTTGGTTATCGTGAGTAATGTAATTTATTTTTGTCATGAATTAGATATAAGCTCTTAAAAAAAAAGGGCAAGTACGTATAAACATACTCGCCCTAATTTAAATATTTTACTTAGTAAAACTACTTAGCTCTTTTTCCGCTTGAACTAGTTGCAGCAGCCCAAATTACTAGACCAAATGCAATTTTGTTAACAAAGTCAGCTAAGTTGTAAACAACGTTCAGTGATTCTGCATCCACACCACCTGTTAGGTAACCAAATACATAACCTAATGGGTAAATTGCCCAACCTACTGTAACGATCATTCTCATTGCACCAAAAGCAGTTACAAGAGCCTTGTTTCCACTTTTTGCTGCAGCTTTACCTGCTTCACCAGAGAATACTTCATAAAGAATGTATACCCAACCTGCCATACCGATTATGAAACCAAGTGTAGCGTTGATGTATCCAGCTTCTCCTAAGTATCCACCTACTAGCATTACTACTGAACCAATTAACAATCTCCAGAACATTCCAGAATTTGCTTTACCTACAGCAGATAGAATTAAATAGAATTCAACCATTTGTAGAGGCACAGTAATTAACCAGTCAATATATCTGTATACTGTTGGCGAGTCCCCAGTAGTCACCCATACTTCTCTCATGTACATGTAGTGTATGAATGCAATACCAGTTACTAGACCTGCAACGATAACTGAAGTTCTCCAGCCCGCTGCTACGTTGCCAGTTTCCATGAAGAAGAAAGCAGTAGCTGCTAACATTCCCATAGAGATAACCCAAAATGAAATTCCAACGAAATCATCTTGTGCTAACATGACATCTGCGTTTGCAACACCTGTAACACCTAATAGTGCAACAGCTGTAAGCGCAAACAATTTAAGTTTTTTCATAAAAAACTCCCTCTTTAGTTAGTTTTTATTTTTTAGTTTATATAAACTAGGCTTAGGTTTCCCTAAACCAAGATAGTGCGTTAAATAACAAATAATTTTAGATTATAGAAGACTTAATTGTCATTAATTAACATTGATTTTACTTATTTTTTAAAATTAAATGCAATTTTTAATTTAAAAACTGACAAATTTAACGAAATCGAATCAAAATTTATGACTAAAAAATTTAGTGAAATTTACAAGCAATCTATAAAAAATCCTGAAAATTTTTGGCAAGAAGCATCAAATGATATCTTTTGGTTTAAAAAACCTACTAAAATTTTAAATAAATCTAACCCTCCTTTCTATAAATGGTTTGAAGATGGTGTAACTAATACTTGTTATAACGCTTTAGACATTCATATTGATCAAGGCAGGGGTAAAAAAACTGCTTTAATATACGATAGCCCGATAACTGGTAACAAAAGTCAATTCACATACGAAGAACTAAGATCAAAAGTTTCAAAATTTGCAGGAGCACTGAAAGACCAAGGTGTAATTAAAGGTGATAGAGTAATTATTTATATGCCAATGATACCAGAGGCGGTAATTGCTATGCTTGCTTGTGCAAGAATTGGAGCAATTCACTCTGTTGTCTTTGGTGGTTTTGCATCAAATGAGCTTGCTAGCAGAATTGATGATAGTAAAGCAAAATTATTAGTCACTGCATCATGTGGATTTGAACCTGGAAGAACAGTTGAATATAAACCTCTAGTAGATGAAGCTGTTAAACTAGCTAATCATAAAATTGAGAAGATGATTTTATTTCAAAGATCGGGTCATGAAGTTAAATTAAATGCTCCATTAGAAATCAGTTGGGAAGAGGCAATGTCGAATGCAAAAGATGCTGACTGTGTTGAGATGAATTCAAATGAATTTGCATATATTCTTTATACCTCAGGAACAACTGGAACACCCAAGGGTATTGTAAGAGATATTGGGGGTCACATAGTTGCATTAAAATGGACTATGAAAAATATCTACAATATTGATACTGATGATATTTGGTGGTCAGCTAGTGATATTGGATGGATTGTTGGACATTCGTATATTGTCTATGCTCCATTGTTTAAAGGATGTACAACTGTTCTATTTGAAGGAAAGCCAGTTGGTACACCTGATGCTGGAGCTTTTTGGAAAATCATATCTGATTACAAGGTAAAATCTCTTTTCACAGCCCCTACTGCATTTAGAGCAATTAAGAAAGAAGATCCTGAAGGTAAGTTTTTCTCAAAATATGATCTTAGTAATTTTGAAAGCTTATTTCTTGCAGGTGAAAGAGCAGATCCAGATACAATTAAGTGGGCAGAGAACTTATTGAAAGTTCCAGTAATTGATCACTGGTGGCAAACCGAAACAAGTTGGGCAATAAGTTCTAATTGTACCGGAATTGAAATGATGAAAACTAAATATGGTTCAGCTTGTAAAGCAGTTCCAGGTTATGATGTAAAAATTATTAAACCAGATCAAACTTTAGCAGAACCAAATGAAATGGGTGACATTGTGGTTAAACTTCCATTACCACCAGGAACTTTTCCAACATTATGGAATGCAGATCAAAGATACAAAGAAAATTATATGGCAAATTATGACGGTTACTATCAAACGTATGATGCAGGTCATATTGATGATGATGGTTATATTTGGATTATGTCTAGAACTGATGACATTATAAATGTTGCGGGCCATAGATTATCAACCGGTGCTATTGAAGAAGTTTTATCTGAACATCAATCAGTTGCTGAATGTGCAGTGCTTGGTATTGCAGATAAATTAAAAGGGCAACTTCCAATAGGATTAGTCGTTCTTAAATCTGGAGTAGACAAAGATAATGAAACTATTTCAAAAGAATGTATTCAGATGGTTAGAAATAAAATCGGACCTGTAGCAGCATTTAAAGTTGTAATTGTCATTAAAAGATTACCTAAAACAAGATCTGGTAAAATTTTAAGGGGAACTATTAGAAAAATTGCAGATAACGTAGAATATAAAGTGCCACCTACTATTGATGATCCTGCAATTCTAACTGAAATTAAGGAAGATTTAATTAAAAATAATATATTAAAAAACTAGAGGTTTTCCCTCAGGATCTCCTAAAATCTTACCATCTTGCATTTTAATTTTTCCAGCAATAATTGTGTGTGTTGGTGTACCTTTGAATTTATCCCCGTTAAATGGAGTCCATCCACATTTGCTTTCAATATTTTCATTCTTAATTTCAATTGTTTTATTCATGTCTACAATTGTAAAGTCAGCATCAAATCCTTCTTTGATAAATCCTTTGTTTTTAATGCCAAAAATTTTTATTGGGTTTTCACATACAAGGTTCATCAATTGATTTAGAGTAAGCTTTCCATCGTTTACATGATTTAGCATAACAGGCATTAGAGTTTGAACACCTGGCATACCTGAGGGTGAGTTAGGATATACTTTATCTTTATTTTTTTTTAAATGTGGAGCGTGATCAGAACCTATTGTGTCATTTAAATTGTTCTTAACTGCATACCATAATCTATCAAAGTGAGATTTGTCTCTTAGAGGAGGATTCATTTGAGCATACGTTCCAAGTTTATCATAACAATCTGGCGCATACAGAGTTAGATGTTGTGGAGTTATCTCAAAAGTAATGTTTCCCTTATGTTGTGATAAAAAGTCAATTTCATCTTTTGTTGTTATATGAAGAACATGAGCTTTTTTTTTGTATTTATTTGCAAGTCTTACAATTCTTCTTGTAGACGAGATTGCACATTCAGCACTTCTCCAAACTGGATGTGTGTGAACATCTCCATCTTTAATTAGTTTTTTATTAGTATTTAAAATTGCTTCATCTTCAGAATGAACTGCAACAACTTTTGAGCTATTTTGAAATACTCTATCAATATCCTCTTCTTCGGCTACTAACAAGTTACCTGTTGATGAACCAGCAAAAAGTTTAATTCCACAGCAACCTTCTAATTTATCTAAATCTGCCAATTCATTTCCATTATCTGCCGTTGCACCAAAATAAAATGCGTAATTGCAATACATTCTATTTTTAGCAAGGTCTAATTTTTTTTGAAATTCTACTTTAGTTGATGTGGGTGGATTAGTATTTGGCATTTCAAATACACTAGTAATTCCACCTGCTACTGCAGCTCTACTTCCTGAGTGCAAATCTTCTGTATCTGTTGAGCCAGGTTCTCTAAAATGAGTTTGAGTATCTATACATCCTGGTAAAACAGTTTGACCTTCAGCGTTTATAGTTTCTTGAGCTTCATCAGAAATTTCACCAATTTTATGAATTTTTCCATCTTTAACTGCAACATTTACTTCTTTTAATTGTCCATCGATGTAACATTGTCCGTTTTTGATTATAAGATCTAACATTTTAAGAAATTGTTATTATATTACATCTTATGATTAATCAATTATGAATATTAAAAATGTTTATATTTTAGATGATAGAGCCATCCTTTACGTGAATGGAGAAGATGCAAAAGAATTTCTTCAAAATCTTATAAGCAATGATGTAAATAAAGTCAGCGACACAAATAGTTGCTTTACATCTCTTCTCTCTCCACAAGGAAAATTTTTATACGAGTTTATTATTATTAAACATAAATCTGGCTACATAATTGATTGTGAAAAACCTCAAGTAGATGGTTTGTTTAAGCAACTAAGTGTTTATAAATTACGATCAAAGGTTGAAATTTTAAACTTAAGTAACGAATTTGTAGTTGCAGCCTTTAGTCATGAAAAATTTCTAACCTTTGAAGAAGCGCAAGATGTTGCTGGATTTACCTTGAAATATAGAGAAGATCCTATTTTTTTAGACCCAAGAAATAAACAATTAGGAGCAAGGCTCGTTATAAATTTAGAGAAGCTTTATTTATCACTAAAAAAACTAGAACTACAAGACTCTAATCTACAAGATTACTATTTACATAGCCATAAACTCGGAATAGTTCCAAAAGATTTAAATAAATTACAAAATAAACTGTTTGGTATTGAGTGTAATTATGAAGAATTAAATGGGATTGATTTCAAAAAAGGTTGTTATATTGGACAAGAAAATACAGCAAGAATTAAGCTTAAAAATAAACTTTCAAAGAGATTATTGCCTATCAATTCGGTTCAAGGTGAATTAACTGAAGGTGAAAGCATTTATCATAAGCAAAAAGAAATTGGTAAAGTATTAATTGAAAAGGATTACCCTTTTGCTCTAATAAAATTTCGAGATGTAAATTTTAGTGAAAATATTGATTTTAATACTAAGGATGCTTCGATAAAAATAGAGAAACCTAACTGGATAAAAATCTAATAAGTTATTTAAATATATAAACAAATATTAAGATTATAAGCACTACAATTACCCAAATGCTTAAATTTTTAATAAACTGCTTTAATTGAGAGTTTGACTGTAAAAAACCTGGAAGGACTAGAAGTAAAACTCCAACCATAAATATTACTGATAGTAATTTATCCATTTAATTATTAACACCAGCTAGGCATTTCAAATAATGTTCCACCATATTCCCATGGTGAGGCATTTAAATTTTTATCTACAAATGTTCTTATATAAATTGCACACGATTTACGACCAGTATTAATATCAACTGCAATTGCTTCCTCAATGTATCCTCCTGTAAGCTCCATACATCCTCTATTTGACCTATAAATATTTTTACAAATGTGATTATTTATATGAGTTTTAATTTTATTGGCAAAATCTGTTTTATCTTTTGAACCACAACTGTAATTAACGTTGTTTCCTGATGCGTCTTTAAAAATTATATTTTGATTACCCAACTCACATTCCATTGCTTTGGTCTTTAAAAACTTCATGACTATATTATGATTTTTTTTTAAAACCGTATCTTTTGCTCTAGCTGTATACCCATTATAAGAAACTATCCCTACTGCAGCAAGGATACCTATGATCGCTACAACAACTAGAAGTTCTATTAGGGTGAAACCTTTTTGTTTCATAAAAAAACATTATCAAATTTAAAATTATGAGTCTAAAAATACTTTTTATTGAACACAATTGACTATCTATATCAACAAAATCATAAAATGACTTAATTAAAATAACAAAGGTTAGTCAAATCAATTTATTAAGAATGAGGAGCTTTTGCGATTAAAAAAAAAATGTTTCCACATGGAACAATTTGGACAATAGTCCGCACTGATTATCGCTGTTAAAAATCTTCATAAATTAACAATAATATATGACAATTAAAAATAATTTAATTAAGATTACTGTTCTAACTGCATTATTATTATCATTTTTTTATATCTTCAATTTTTTCACGGATAAAAAAGATGCTTTAGCTAATATTGATAACAAACAAATTGTTGAAGTTTTTAAAACGCCCACATGTGGGTGTTGTTATGGATATGTTTTATTTTTAGAAAAAGAAAAATATAAAGTAAAACAAACAGATATGAGAAGTCTTCATTCAATAAAACAAAAATACAATATCCCAATTGAAATGCAGTCTTGTCATACCACTATTATGGGTAAATATTTTATAGAGGGCCATGTTCCAATTGAGGCAATAAATAAACTATTAAAAGAGCAACCCGATATTGATGGCATAGCTTTGCCGGGGATGCCTATTGGTACTCCAGGAATGCCAGGTGATAAAGATGAACCTTATGTTATTTATCAGCTTACTGACGGGAAATTCTCAGTATTTATGACAATATAAATTTTACGTTTTCTTTACGCTTTTGGTGCGGTCGGAGAGAATCGAACTCTCATGGACTAGGTCCACACGGCCCTCAACCGTGCCTGTCTACCAATTTCAGCACAACCGCAATATGTCTCATAATAAATTAATGACAATGATGTTTCAAATTGATAATTTTTATCATGGAATTTACGCAAGAAGTCAAAATAGCAACTGATCCTATTTATCAGAAGATTTCAAAAGTAATGCCTGAAATTGAGTGGTCAGTACATGCTCCATACATTCATAGAATTAATCAATTAAAAAAAGAAAAAAATGCAATTGTTCTTGCGCATAATTATCAAACTCCTGAAATATATCATGGTATAGCGGATGTAGCAGCCGACTCTTTAGCTCTTGCAATAGAAGCAGCAAAAACAAGTGCAGATATAATTGTCATGGCTGGAGTTCACTTTATGGCAGAAACCTCAAAATTAATGAGTCCTGAAAAAAAAGTTCTGCTTCCAGACATGGATGCAGGTTGTTCGTTATCATCATCAGTGACTGGTAAAGATGTAAGATTACTTAAAGAAAAATATCCAGGCGTACCAGTCGTATCTTATGTAAATACTTCAGCAGACGTTAAAGCAGAAACAGATATTTGTTGTACATCAGCAAACGCAGTAAAAATTGTAGAGTCCCTGAATGTTAAAAAAGTTATATTTTTACCTGACGATTACTTAGCAAAATATGTAGCTTCACAAACTGATGTAGAAATTATTGCCTGGAAAGGTATATGCATGGTTCACGACCAATTCAATGAACAACAAATTTTTGATATTAGAGAGAGAAATCCTGGAATTAAAATTATAGCTCACCCAGAGTGTCCGCCAGACGTTATTAAAGCAAGTGACTTTGCAGGTTCTACTGGGGGCATGATAGATTATGTAAAAAATAATCAACCTAAAAAAGTTATGATGGTTACTGAATGCTCGATGAGTGATAATATTCAAGTTGAAAACCCTAATGTAGAATTTATTAGACCATGTAACCTATGTCCTCATATGAAAAAAATTACTCTTCCAAAAATATTAGATTGTCTTGAAAATGAGACTGGTGAAATAATAATGGATAAAGAAACAATTGAAAAAGCAAGAATTCCAGTTGAAAGAATGGCTGCCGTAGGCAGATAAAATTCTAGTGTCCAAAATAAAACTTAGCAATGATTTTATTCGTAATACTGTTAAGCTTTCATTAAATGAAGACCTTTATCCTTCTGGAGATATAACCTCTAACCTAGTTAACAATAATAAAATTATTAAAGTCAAACTTCTATCAAATCAGGAAGCAATTATTGGTGGATTATTATTTACCCAACATGCTTTTAATTTAGTTGATCCTAAAATTAAATTTTCAGTAAAAAAAAAAGATGGATCTAAAGTTAAAAAAGGCTCTTTAATTGCAATAATTGAAGGGAAAGCAAAAAATATTTTAATTGCTGAAAGGGTTGCACTAAATTTTTTGTCTCATATCTCTGGTATAGCAACAAAAACAAATAATTTTGTAAAACTTGCTGGTAAAAAATGTAAAATTTGTTGCACACGTAAAACTATTCCAAACCTAAGAGTTATTCAAAAATATGCAGTTAAATTAGGTGGTGGCACCAATCATAGATTTAATTTAAGTGATGAGTTTTTAATTAAAGATAATCATATTGCCTCATCAAATATCCGAGATTTAGTATCACTTGCTATCAAGAATAAAAAAGGGAGAAAAATTACAGTTGAAGTTGATAATTTAAATCAACTTAGGGCAATTATGGGTCTCAAATTTAATACTGTTTTATTTGATAACATGAATATTAAAAATCTTAAGGCTGGAGTAAAGATTGCTAAAAAGTATTACGAGACAGAAGCTTCAGGAAATATTAATTTAAAAACAATTAAATCAGTTGCTTCAACTGGTGTAGACAGAATTTCTATTGGAAGCATTACACACAGTTCAGATGCAGTTGATTTTAAGTTACAAATCTAAGAAACAAATTTTGATAAATCAGGTTTGAAATAATTAGGTCCTTTCATTACTTTGCCTGACTCATTGTAAATAGGTTCTCCATTTTCACCCAATTTGCTCATATTTGAATTTTGAACTTCATCAAAACATTTATCTAAATCAATTCCAAAAGCATGTCCGGCACCATAGGTTACATACAATATATCTGTCAATGCATCCGCAACCTCTAGTAAATCTTTATTATTCATTGCTTCTGTAAGTTCTTGCAATTCTTCCTTAATAAGATCTATTCTTAAATTATTGATCTTTTCGGTACTGAAAGATGGTTTCGTTTTGACTTCTTGACCAAAAGTTTTCATAAAAGTTCCGACTTTATTAAAATTCGACATATTGCTCCTGTAAGTTTTTATAATTTTATTGTATGTTAATAATTATTTATTACTTACATATTAATCAATGAAATTAAGAAAAGAATTTGACAGTATAGGAAGTGTTAATGTCCCAAATGATAAATATTGGGGAGCTTCAACTCAAAGATCAAATAAATTTTTTAATATTGGAAAAATTTTAGTTAATATTTCAATTATAAGATCTATTGCAATCATCAAAAGATCAGCAGCAATAGTTCACTCTAAAGATAAGTTAATTAGCAGTAAAATATCTAAAGCAATTATTAAAGCCTCTGAAGAGGTAATTAAAGGTAAATTAGACGAAAACTTTCCTTTAAAAGTCTGGCAAACAGGTTCTGGAACTCAAACTAATATGAATGTTAATGAAGTAATTGCTAATCGAGCTATTGAAATTTTAGGTGGTAGAAAAGGAACAAAAAAACCAGTTCATCCTAATGATCATGTAAATAAATCTCAATCTACAAATGATGTGTTTCCAACTGCTATGCATATTTCTGTCGCTCAAGAAACAATTAATAAATTATTACCAAATTTAAAAATTTTAGAAAAAGAATTAAAAAGAAAATCAACCGAGTTTAAGAATATAGTTAAAATTGGAAGAACTCATCTACAAGATGCGACGCCACTTTCTTTAGGACAAGAATTTTCAGGTTATCATGTGCAGGTACAAAAAAGTATTCGAAGAATAGAACACGCATTAAAAGAAATATTTGATCTCGCTCAAGGTGGAACAGCTGTTGGAACTGGAATAAATTCCAAAAAAAATTTTGATAAAAAAATTGTAAAAGAAATAGCAAAATTTACAAAAATACCTTTTAAGCCAGCTTCGAATAAATTTGCAGAACTTGCTGCTCACGACTCAATTGTAAATTTTTCAGGAACGTTAAATACTTGTGCTGTTGCGCTCATGAAAATATCAAATGACATAAGATTTTTAGGCTCAGGACCAAGAGCTGGATATGGAGAGCTTATTTTACCAGAGAATGAACCTGGTTCATCAATTATGCCTGGCAAAGTAAATCCTACACAATGTGAAGCAGTGACGATGGTGTGTGTAAAAGTAATTGGCAATCATAATGGCATAACTATTGCGGGTTCACATGGACATTTTGAATTGAATGTTTTTAAACCTTTAATTGCACATAATATTTTACAATCTATTGACTTAATTGCTGATAGTACAAAAAATTTCGCTCTTTACTGCGTTAAAGGAATAAAAGCTAATAAGAAAAAAATTCAAGAACATCTTGATAACTCTTTAATGCTAGTAACTGCTTTAGCACCTCACATAGGTTATGACAACGCTGCAAAAATTGCAAAAACTGCTCTTAAAAATAATACTACATTGAAATTTGAGACATTGAAAACAGGATTAGTAAATGAAAAAGAATATAAAAAAATCGTTGATCCTAAAAAAATGATCTATCCAGCGTAAAATTTAATAGCTTTATTTATCAAATTTTTAAAATAAACTCTATTTTGAAGAGCAGTATCCTTTAGAATAATCTGACTTAATATCTGATTAACTTGTTGATTATTATTACCATCAATCTCAATGTAATTTAAATTGCTAATTTTCTGATCAAAATTATAAACAAAATTAAACTTAATTTCTTTTATTTCCTTTCGATAATTTCGAGGCGTTTGAAAAAACTTATAAATTTCATTAACATCGTAAACATTAACTAGAAAATTACCGTCTAGGACTAAATTATTATCTTTCACATAAAGTAAGCTATCAGATATTTGAAAATCAACATAATCTAACCAACTAAATTTAGATTTATTTATATCTAGTAAGCCATCTTCAATTTTTAAATTTAACACTAAATTATTTAGATCTTTGTAAGGTAAAATTTGTTTAGAATTAATTGATGTTTTTATATTTAAATTTTCATTATTCAATAATTTTGTTTTTAATAATTGAACTAAAAAAGTTTCAGAATTAAAAAAGTTTTTTATATTAATTCTTTTAGTGTCACCAGATATTTCTGAAAAAAAGGGAATAAAATTGATCTTACCTTTATATTGAAAGTTTTTATTTTGAGACTTATCTAAAAAAACAAAATTTAAAAAATTTTTTTTAATTTCATATGAAATTTCACTTTTATTTTTATTATAATCAAATTTTACCAATCCGTTTTTAAAAATTTTTTCATAGTTAAGCTCATTTTGAATTTGTAATTTTAAAAAATCAAAATTAAATTTACTAATTATCTTTTTTTTATCTG
>CABXRY010000001.1:80000-85903 GCA_902514755.1 uncultured Pelagibacteraceae bacterium | reverse complement strand
ATAAAGAAGTTTCCAAAGTTTCGATTATCGGAGTAGGTATGATAACAACTCCAGGAATAACTTATAGAATGTTTCAAGCTTTAGCATCACAAAAAATTAATATTCAAGTTATTTCTACTTCAGAAATAAAAATATCAGTTTTAGTGTCATCTAAAAATGTTAAAAAAGCAGTAGCAGTTTTACATAAAGAATTTAAATTAGATTAAAATGAGTGTTAGACCTTTCAGAGATATAAAAAGAAGAAAAACAAAAGTGATTAATGTAGGAAACGTAAAAATTGGTGGAGACAACCCTATTTCTGTTCAGTCTATGACAAATACATTAACAACAAACGTAAAAGCTACGATTAATCAAATTAATGATATTGTAAATGAAGGAGCTGATATTGTAAGAGTTTCTTGTCCCGATAAAGACTCCACTCTAGCACTTAAAGAAATAGTCAAAAATGTAACTGTACCTATTGTTGCAGATATTCATTTCCATTACAAAAGAGCAATAGAAGCTGCTGAAAATGGAGCAAAATGTTTAAGAATAAATCCAGGAAATATTGGTGATAAAGTAAAAATTCATGAAGTGCTTAGTGCTGCAAAAAATAATGATTGTTCAGTTAGAATAGGAGTTAATGCAGGATCTTTAGAAAGAGATATATTAGAAAAATTTAAAGAGCCATGCCCAGAGGCATTAGTTGAAAGCGCTTTAAGAAATATTCAAATTTTAGAGGATCAAGATTTTTTTAACTTTAAAGTAAGTGTAAAATCGTCAGATGTTTTTTTATCAATTGCTGCGTATCGTCAACTTTCTAAAGTGATGGACTATCCATTACATCTCGGGATAACAGAGGCAGGAAGTTTTGTATCTGGAAGCATAAAATCCTCAATAGGCCTTGGATCTCTATTAATGGACGGAATTGGTGATACAATTAGAATTTCTTTGTCAGATGATCCTCCTGAAGAAATAAAAGTTGGAAATGAAATATTAAAATCTTTAGGTTTAAGGAATAGAGGAGTTAAGATAATATCGTGTCCTTCATGTGCAAGACAAGGTTTTCAAGTAATTGATACTGTAAAAATATTAGAGGAAAAGCTTTCTCATATCAAAACTTCTGTCACATTATCAATTATAGGATGTGTTGTGAATGGTCCAGGAGAGGCTGCCATGACAGATATTGGTATAACTGGTGGTGGGAAAGGTAATAACATGCTTTATTTATCAGGAGTTCAAAGTGAAAAAGTTTTAACGGATGATATTATAGAAAAAGTTGTGTCAGAAGTTGAAAAAAAAGCTTCTGAATTAGATAAAAATTCATGATACCAGCAAAAACAATTGAAGAGCTAATATTAAAGCACTCAACTTTAGAAAAAGATTTATCATCTGGAGATTTAGACAAAAAGCTTTTTGCAGAAAAATCTAAAGAATACTCTGATGTAAGTGAAGTAATAGTAAGTGCAAAAAAGTATTTATCATATGAAAAAGATAAAAAAGAATTAGAAAATATTTTGGATGATAATTCTGCAGATGAAGAATTGAAAAAATTAGCTGATAAGGAATTATCAGAGCTAAAAGATGAATATGAAAGAAATGAAAAAAAGCTAAAGTTATTTTTACTACCCAAAGATGAAGCAGATAAAAAAAATGCGATCATAGAAATTAGAGCAGGAACAGGAGGACTGGAAGCAAGTTTATTTGCTTCAGACTTATTTAAGATGTACGAAAAAGTAAGTCACAAAAAAAAATGGGTACTAGAATTAATATCTATTTCAAGAAGCGATGCCGGTGGATTAAAAGAAGTAATAGCCTCAATAAAGGGTACAAATATTTATTCTACTTTAAAGTATGAGAGTGGAGTTCATAGAGTTCAAAGAGTGCCTGACACTGAAACTCAAGGAAGAGTTCATACTTCAGCTGCTACTGTTGCAGTACTACCGGAGGCCGAGGAAGTAGATCTTAAAATAAATGAGTCTGATTTAAGAATTGACGTATTTAGAGCTGGTGGCCCTGGTGGACAATCAGTAAATACTACTGATAGTGCAGTAAGAATTACACATATTCCTACTGGCTTATCTGTTTCACAACAAGATGAAAAATCTCAACACAAAAATAAAGCAAAAGGTATGAAAATTTTAAGATCAAGATTATATGAGTTAGAAAGATCTCGAATTGATCAAGAAAGATCACAAGATAGAAAAACAAAAATTGGAACTGGTGATAGATCTGAAAGAATAAGAACTTACAATTTTCCTCAAGGAAGAGTCACTGATCATAGAATTAATCTTACATTACATAGATTAGAGGAGTTTTTAGAAGGAGAAGCATTTGATGAAATGATCGAATCCTTAACACTTCAGGCACAAGAAGATAGTTTAAGTAATTTAAATTAAATGAATATACAATTAGCAATCCAACATGGAACAAATATTTTAACAGATAAAAGAATAAATACAGCAAAATTAGATGCTGAAATTTTAATGGCTAAAACACTTAAAAAAGATCGTAAATTTATCATATTGAATAACAATAAAGATTTAGAAGATAAAAATTTAAAATATTTTAATAAATTAATAAAAGAACGTGCTAGCCATAAACCAATAGCGCACTTAATTAACAAAAAATTTTTTTGGAATAATGAATTTTTTGTTAATAAAAACACCCTTATCCCTCGACCAGATACAGAGGTGATTGTTGAGCAGGTTTTAAAATTGACTAAATATAAAAATATGATGAATATATTGGATATTGGGGTTGGATCAGGATGTATTCTTTTAAGTATTTTAAAAGAAAGAAAAAATTTTTATGGAACAGGTATAGATATTAGTAAAAATGCCCTTGATATATGCAAAATAAACGCAAAAAGACTAAAAGTGGATGGAAGAACAAAATTTTATAAATCAGATATTGACAAATTTGTGGAAGGCAATTATGATTTAATTATATCTAATCCTCCTTATATTAAAAGTTTTGAACTAAAAAACTTGGAGATTGATGTTATTAAATTTGAGCCAAAGCTAGCGTTAGATGGTGGACTAGATGGCTTATCAGAAATCAGAAAAGTAATAAAAAAATCATCTGAACTGATAAAAAAAAATGGAAAATTTGTTTTAGAGATAGGTTTTAATCAAAAAAATAAAGTAGTTAAACTATTAAAAGAAAAGGGTTTTTATATAAATTGTACTTTAAAAGATCTTGCGTTTAACGATAGATGCATTGTTAGTACAAAGATTTATTAAATAAAATTATGGTCACATTTAGAAATAATAACAATGTAAGAAGAAACAATTTCAGAAGAAATGACAGAAATTTCAAAAGTAATGCTGATAGACCAAAATTTGGGTCGAATTATTCAAACAATGAAAATTTTAAGAGAAAGGCTCCAGGTAGAAATAATCATAATGCTTCAAAATTAATTGAAAAATATAATGATTTAGCAAGAGAAGCCTCATCAAATGGAGATAAAATTCTTTCAGAGAATTATTTTCAGCACGCAGATCATTTTACAAGAATTTTAAATGAACAAGAAAGTCAAAGAAGAACAAGGTTTTCTGATAGCAAATCAGACGAAAGTGCTTCAGACGTTGAGGAAACATCTGAAAAAGTTGAGGACAAGGTTGAAACTACAAATAATGTTTCTGAAATTAAACCTACGACAAAAAAAAGTATTGAAACTAGTTAATTTAAGCCAATAATTTTTTCTGATTTTAAAACATCTATTTTAATTTTGTTAGTCTCAAATAATTGTCGATTTTTTCCTTTTAAAATTTTACCTGATGGAAGTTTTAATGTTTGGGAATTAACTTTTTTTCCATTTACAATAACCTCATAATGTAAATGGGGACCAGTTGATTTTCCGGTCGATCCAACAAATCCTATTGTTTGACCTTGTTTGACTCTTACACCAGTTTTTATTCCACGTGCAAATTTGGACATATGAGCATAAACAGTTTCATAAGTTGAGTTGTGTCTTATTTTTATACAGTTACCTCCACCACCACACCAACCTACTTTTTTTATAATTCCATTCCCAGACGCCATAATTGGAGTTCCTTTAGGTGCAGCAAAATCAGTTCCTCTATGCATTTTAGTAAAACCATCTATTGGGTGTTTCCTAAGTCCAAATGATGAGGATAAACGTGCTCCATTAATTGGAGTCTTCATTAATGCCTTTTGAACACTTTTACCATTTTTATCATAATGACCTATTAGATCTTCTTTATCAAAATAATATAGAGAATTATCTTGACCACTAAGTTTAAGATTTGCAAAAATAATTTCTCCCGTTTCAATTACTTTTTTATTTTTATCAATGAATACTTCATACATGATTTGAAATTTATCATCTTTTCTAATATCCCTTTGAAAATCTACCTGAAAACCATAAATTCTTGCAAATTCAATTATTGTGTTTGGTGGAATATTTTGATCTGTAGCTGCTTTATACAAACTTTGTAAAATAGTATTTTCTTTAAAAAAAACTTTTTTATCTAATTTCACAGTTAAAATTTTTTGATTAAATTTTGTTCCTTCATCATCCCTTGATAAATAAATTTTTTCTGTGTTAGAGATTTGAAAAATAAATTCTTTAATTTTATTATTGGTTTGATCTAAGACAATTTTAATTTTTTGATTTGTATTTAATTTATTAATATTTACTTTTTTGAGAAGACTTTCTTTAATTTCAATAATCTCTTTTTTATTTATTGAATATTCTTTAAGTATCTTATCAAAAGTTTCACCAGACTTAATTTTATGATTATATTTTTTATATCTAGGTTCTAAATTATTAATAATTTCGTTAAGTGTTTTTTTTAAATAAACATTATCAATAAAATTATTATATTTTTTGGAGCCTAAGTTTTTTTGATAATTAGAATAAAGGGCGACAGTAATTGCAAATATAATTAGAAAAATTAACCCTATTATTCTTAAGTTTTTTGTTAAAAAAAAAATAATTTTTTTTTGCATTTTAAAATGTATTGTTATGAATTATTAATTGAGCAATGTTAAAAAATCAAAAAAAACCCAATAAAATCATCAATTTTTTATCTTTTTTTTATTCATAATTGCTTGATTTCCTTTTATTTTAGCCTATAAGCACAACACTTTCTCTAATAAATTATTGTTAACACAATAAATTTGTTAGGATTATTGTGGCTTTTAAGCTCAATTAGATATTTAAAAAGTAAAAATTTAAGAAGAGAAGTGTGGACGGTTAAGGTTACCAAAATTTGTCGTACACACTTCAACATTATATAAATTTTATTCTTAGAATTTATATAGAAGCTAGTGTGCGCCGTTTTTAAACTTGAGAGTTTGATCATGGCTCAGAACGTACGCTGGCGGCACGCCTAACACATGCAAGTCGAACGAAGTAGCAATACTTAGTGGCAGACGGGTGAGTAACATGTGGGTATCTACCCTTTGGCCTGGAATAACACGAGGAAACTTGTGCTAATACCGGATAAGTCTTTACGGAGAAAGCTTTATGCACCATTGGATGAGCCTGCACTTGATTAGTTTGTTGGTGGGGTAATGGCCTACCAAGACTGTGATCAATAGCTGATTTGAGAGGATGATCAGCCACATTGGGACTGAGACACGGCCCAAACTCCTACGGGAGGCAGCAGTGGGGAATCTTGCACAATGGAGGAAACTCTGATGCAGCGATGCCGCGTGAGTGAAGAAGGCCCTTGGGTTGTAAAGCTCTTTCGTCGGGGAAGAAAATGACTGTACCCGAATAAGAAGGTCCGGCTAACTTCGTGCCAGCAGCCGCGGTAATACGAAGGGACCTAGCGTAGTTCGGAATTACTGGGCTTAAAGAGTTCGTAGGTGGTTGAAAAAGTTAGTGGTGAAATCCCAGAGCTTAACTCTGGAACTGCCATTAAAACTTTTCAGCTAGAGTATGATAGAGG
>CABXRY010000001.1:0-75000 GCA_902514755.1 uncultured Pelagibacteraceae bacterium | reverse complement strand
CAATAATCATTTAAAAATGAATTTTATTCCAATAGTTTAAAAAGATAATTGTGTATTTTTTAATTCGCTATATATTAGATTAGCCTTTTATGATTTCATAAATAATCAACAAAAATTTTTTAAGGTACTAATAATCAGATGTATTGTAAGCATAATAAACAAATCAAAATATCTCTCAAAAATAAATTTCAAAAATTCTTTTTATTAAATTAAACTAATGAAAATTTTTAAAAAATTCCTTTTCTTGTTGTCATCTCGAGAAAGAAAACAAGTATACTTATTATTGAGTATGATAGCGGTAATGGCTTTATTGGATATGATTGGTGTTGCTTCGATTATGCCATTCATGGCAGTTTTAATTAATCCTGAAATTATTGAGACTAATGTTATTTTAAACATGTTATTTAAATATTCAGCTGTTTTTGGTGTTGAAACAGAGAAAGAATTTCTTTTTACTTTGGGAGTTTTGGTATTTGTATTATTAATTGCTTCTATAATTTTTAAAGCATTTACAAGTTATATACAATTACGTTTTACTAATTTGCGAGAATACACTATTGGTAGACGTTTGGTTGAAGGTTATTTAAGCCAACCATACAGTTGGTTTTTAAGTCGTCATAGTGCAGATCTTGGAAAGTCCATTCTTTCTGAAGTTAGTATAATAATTGGACATGGATTAACTCCGATGATGGAGTTAATTGCTAAAAGCTTTGTTGCAATAGCCTTAATAAGCTTGCTAATCTTTATTGATCCTAAGATTGCTCTTATTGCTGGTTTTACAATTGGCATTGCTTATGGAATAATTTATAAATTTTCTCGTAGTTATATTAATAGGATTGGACAAGAGCGTGTAAAGGTTAATGAAATGCGTTTTACTGCTGTAAGCGAGGCTTTTGGCGCCTCTAAAGAAGTAAAAGTGGGTGGTCTAGAAAAACATTTTGTTGAACAATTTGCAGAACCAGCACAAACATATGCTAGACATGTATCTTCTGTAGCAATTGTAAGTCAACTTCCTCGTTTTGCTTTAGAGGCTGTTGCTTTTGGAGGTATGCTTATAGTGATTTTATACCTCATGGCTCAAAGTGGTAGTTTTATAAACGCAGTGCCTATTCTAGCTCTTTATGCCTTTGCTGGCTATCGATTAATGCCTGCATTGCAAGGTATATATGTTGCAGTTACCCAACTACGATTTGTTGCTCCAGCACTCAATACTCTTTACAATGATGTTAAAAACCTTAAACCAACAATAATTCACGATAACAAAGAAATAATTAAATTAAATAAAGATATAGTTTTAAAAAATATTTATTACGATTATCCAAATGCATCACGAACAGCATTAAAAAATATCAACTTATGTGTTCCGGCTAATACCACTGTTGGGCTTGTAGGTGTGACTGGTAGTGGCAAAACTACAGCCGTAGATATTATTCTTGGATTGCTTGAGGCGCAAAAAGGAACATTAGAGATAGATGGTGAAATAATCACTGAAAATAATAGAAGAAGTTGGCAACGGACTATTGGCTATGTGCCCCAGAATATTTATTTATCTGATGATACTATTGCAGCAAATATTGCTTTTGGCATTGCATATGAAAGCATTGATCAAGAAGCCGTAGAAAGAGCTGCTAAAATTGCCAATATACACGAATTTATAATTAACGAGTTAGATCAAAAATATCAAACAACTATTGGTGAACGTGGTGTAAGGTTGTCAGGAGGACAGCGTCAGCGAATTGGTATTGCAAGAGCGCTTTATCACAACCCCCAAGTGTTAATTTTAGACGAAGCTACTAGTGCTCTTGATAACTTAACAGAACAAGCTGTAATGGATGAGGTTTATAATTTTGAAAAAAAGATGACAATTATTTTAATTGCGCATCGTTTGAGTACCGTTAAAAGATGTGATACTATTTTTATGTTAAACAAAGGTAAAATCGAAGTGCAAGGAACTTTTGAAGAATTAATTAAAAAAAGTACAAGTTTTCGTGATAGCGCTGGCAATTTATAAAAAAAAATGATTTCAAATTCTTCTATATTAATTACTGGTGGAACAGGCTCTTTTGGACATACTTTTGTACCACTTACACTAAAAAAATATAAACCTAAGCGATTAGTAGTTTTTTCACGTGATGAAATGAAACAATGGGAGATGGCAAAACTATTTAAGGATGATCCAAGAGTAAGATTTTTTATAGGTGATGTTCGAGATAAAAGTCGTCTTCAGCGAGCTTTAAGAGGTGTTGATTTTGTCGTCCATGCAGCAGCGACTAAAATTGTTTCAACTGCAGAATATAACCCTTTTGAGTGTATTAAAACCAATGTAGATGGTGCGATGAATTTAATTGATGCTTGTATTGATCAGGGAGTTAAGCGTGTAGTTGCACTTTCTACTGATAAAGCAAGCAGTCCAGCAAATCTCTATGGAGCATCTAAATTAGCATCAGATAAGCTAATCATAGCAAGCAATTCTTCATATTCTTCAATCCATCAAACGTCATTTTCGGTTGTAAGATATGGAAATGTAATGGGTTCTCGTGGATCTGTAATCCCATTTTTTATGTCAATTAAAGAAAAAGGACCTATTCCAATTACTGATGTACGCATGACGCGCTTTATGATTTCACTTGAGGAAGGTGTTAAGTTAGTTTGGCATGCATTTGATGATATGATAGGAGGTGAAATTTATGTTAAAAAAATTCCTTCTATGAAGGTAACTGATATTGCAAATACTATTGCTCCAAATACTAAACATAGAATAATTGGTATTCTGCCTGGAGAGAAGCTACATGAACAAATGATTAGCGCTGAAGACTCATACTCAACTTTCGAATATCCTAATCATTATAAAATTTTACCACAAATTAATGAATGGGGTAAAGATACTCAACGGATCAAAGATGGCGTAAAAGTTTCCGAAGGTTTTGTTTACTCAAGTGATACAAATTCAGAATGGATGACTAAAGAGCAGTTACAGACTTGGCTTGACACGAATAAAAACTATATAGGCAAATTATAAGTCATGATACCTTATGGTCGGCAAGAAATTACAGATAATGATATTTTAGAGGTAGAAAAAGTATTACGTTCAGATTTTTTAACACAAGGCCCAATAGTTCCTAAATTTGAAAAATCAGTAGCTGACTACTGTGGTGCTTCAAATGCTATTGCAGTGAATAGCGCTACAAGTGCACTACATATTGCTTGTCTGGCATTAGATCTTGGGCCTGGAGATTGGATGTGGACTTCGCCTAATACTTTTGTAGCAACTGCAAATTGCGGACTGTATTGTGGTGCAAATGTAGATTTTGTAGATATTGACCCAAATACCTACAATATGAGTGTCAAGGCTTTGAAAGATAAACTAGCTGAAGCAGAAAAATTAGGACTATTGCCTAAAATTGTGATCCCAGTTCATTTAGCTGGCCAACCATGTGATATGATTGCAATACACGAGTTATCAAAAAAATATGGTTTTAAGATTATAGAAGATGCGTCACATGCAATTGGAGCATCATATAATCAAACTAAAGTTGGTTCATGTGCACATAGTGATATTGCAATTTTTAGCTTTCATCCTGTTAAAATAATAACTACGGGTGAAGGTGGTATGGCATTGACTAATGATGAGATGATAGCAAATCGTTTGGTTCATCTTCGTAATAGTGGAAACACTAGAAATAAACTATTCATGCAACCTCGTCCAGAAAATGAGATTTGGAATTATCAACAGATTGAACTAGGATTTAATTACAGAATGACTGATATTCAGGCGGCACTAGGATTAAGTCAATTAAAACGTCTGGATAAATTTATTAGTCGCAGAAGAGAAATTGCAAAGCACTATGACAAAGCATTTGATTTTTTGCCAATTAAAGTGCCTTTTCAGCTCAAGGGCACTCTGTCAAGTTATCATCTATATCCAATTTGTATCCAAGAAAATAAAAATGAAATTACTCAAAAAGAAATTTATAATATATTATGGAAAAATAAAATTTCAGTGAGCTTACACTATATTCCAGTATATCTGCAGCCATATTATCAATCTTTAAATTTTAAAAGAGGTTATTGTCCAAATGCAGAAAGTTATTTTAAATCTGCGTTATCAATCCCTGTTTATGTAGGATTAAGTTTGGAAAATCAAAATAATGTGATTAATATAATTTCAGATGCGTTTCTGGATTATAAACAAGAATAAAGTATAATAAAAAATATGGCCAAAATTAACAAAACCATTATTGGTGATGGGCACCCTTGCTATATAACTTTTGAGATTGGACCCACTCATAATGGATTAGACTCAGCTAAAAGATTAATTAAGCATGCATCAGACGCTGGTGCTAATGCTGTTAAATTTCAAATTTCAGATCCGGATAGAGAAGTATCAGATAAAAAACAAATGTTTTCTTATGGTATTTTAAAAAATAAAGAAACAGGTGAAATTGAAACTGTGGAAGAGCCATTATACGATTTGCTTAAACGACGCTCTTTACCAGATGAACAATGGATTGAGCTAAAACAATATAGCGATGAACTCGGTATAGATTTTTTTTCAACAGTAGATTTTAAAGAAAATATTCAGCTGTTAGAAAAATTAGGCTGTTATTCAATAAAAATTGGATCAGCAGATGTAAATCATTTTCCATTGATACGTCAAGCTGCAAAAACAGGAATGTGTATACAGCTTGATACAGGCATGGCAACACTCGGTGATATTGAGAAGGCAGTAGATGTTGTGCGTTCAGAGGGAAATGAAAATATTATTATTCATCACTGTCCATCAGGTTATCCTGCAAGACTAGATAGTATAAATCTAAGAATTATTAATACATTGAAAAATATGTTTTCATATCCTGTAGCTTTTTCTGATCATACACCAGGAAATGAAATGGATATAGCAGCTGTTGTTCTTGGTGCAAATATGGTTGAAAAAACAATTACAGAAGATCGAATGACACCAAGTGTTGAACATATAATGTCAATTGAGCCAAAAGAAATGAAAAATTTTGTAAGAACAATAAGGGATTTAGAAAAGGCCTTAGGTAGCGGAAGAAGAATTATGCATAATGATGAATTAAAAAAACGTAACTTGCTTAGACGAAGTGTATTTCTCTTGGAGCCTGCAAGAAAAGGTCAACGTTTAGGAGATTGTAAAGTTGAATTCAGAAGACCAGGATTAGGCATTCATGCAGATCAATTTGAACTATTAAAAGACAATGTTTTTATAAAAGATATAGAGTCTGGTCAAATGGTACAGTTTAGTGATCTCTCGTGGAAGTAACTAAAAAAAAAGCTGTAGTATTTGGGTGTGGATCAATTGGATCTAAATATATTGATTTGTTAAGTAAGCTTGGGTTTTTGGTTGGTTGCTATGATGTAAAAAAAATTGATAGTGAGTTAATTAAAGATAAAGTTACTTTTTATGACACGGCGAAGTCCTGTATTGATAGCAAACCAGATATTATTATTATTTCTACACCCCCAGATACTCATTTATCATGTTTGGAAATAGCCGTTAAATCAAAAGCAAAAATATTGTTAGAAAAACCATTGGCTGCATCTAAGGAAGAAGCACAAAATATACTTAAAATTTATCAAAACAATAAAGGACGAATTTGGTGCGTGGCAAATATGAGATATCATAATGGTTTTCAGACATTAGATAAGAATATTAAAAACTTAGGAAAAATATATTCTGCAACTTCGTATTTTTCACACAGGCTTTCACAAATGAGACCCAAAGCTAAAAATTTATATGCTGCCAAAAAGAATGAAGGTGGTGTAATTTTAGACTGTGTTCATGATATTGACTTATTATATAAATTATTCGGAAAATTATTATTTGTAAATTCTTGGATTGCGTCTTTAGGAAATGAAAAAATTGAAGCTGAGGATTATGCACATCTTTGGCTTAAAAATGAAAATGGCATTCATATTTCTATGCAGCTTGATTTTTTATCTCGTTGGAAAAGTAGAGGTATAAAAATTATTGGAGAAAATGGTACATTAGTATGGGAGAGCAACGGAAGAAAGCCAGAATTAGTGACAGTAAAATTTTATGGGACCGACCGTGTTATAGAGACATATTTAGAGAACAGTCCAGTATCAAATGATTTAGAATATAACGAAATGTTGATTGATTTCATTTCTGAATGTAAAAATCTACAAACTGTTGAGGAGGCTTTAGAAATTTTAAATTTAGCTTTAATGGCACGAGTTTAATGTATAAATATTTAAAATTGCTTTTATTTTAATTATAAAAATAAACTAACTTTACTTGGATTAAATGTATAATAAATTTCAGAGTATTAAGAAGTTTAATTATTTGATAGAGATAATAAAAGTAAATCAGTTGAATAATTCAGATTATTTTAATTATGACTAGTTTAGCAATTATACCAGCAAGAGGTGGTTCAAAAAGATTAAAAAGAAAAAATATTGTTGATTTTCATGGTGAACCAATTATTTCTTATACTATTAGAGCAGCATTAAAAAGTGGTTGCTTTGATAGAGTTGTAGTATCAACTGATGATAAAGAAATATTTAAAATTTCATCAAAATATCACAACGATATTGTAATTAGACCTAAAGCATTTTCTACTGATAAATCCACGGTTAATGAGGTATGTGATAATTTTTTTAAAAAATGAGATTAAAAAGAATAGAAAATATCAATTTTTAACTGTCTTATACCCTACGGCCCCAATGAGAACATCCAAGGATATCAAAAATGTATTTAATAAAATTCGAATTGAAGGTTTTTTATCTAGTCTTGCTGTTACGACATTTTCGCTACCAGTTCATCAAGCCTTAGTTTTGGAAAATGGACAAGCAAAAAAAATTTTCCCTAAGAAATTTAATTTAAGAGAAAATGATATTCCAACTTATTATGTTGATAACGGTAGTACTTATTCTGTAATTGTAGAAGATTTTATTAAAAACAGAAATTTAATAACAAAAAATCCAGGTCTTTATATCATGCCACCTGAAAGATCCGTAGACATTGACACATCTTATCAATTAGAGTTAGCAAAATACTTATATAACAAATATCATAATAAAATATGAAGTCTAAATTTAAAAAATCTGAAAATTTTTTGTCAAAGGCTGAGAAGATAATTCCTCTTGGTTCACAAACTTTTAGTAAAAGTAAAACTGCATTACCAAAAGGTGTCTCACCGTTTTTTGCAGAAAAAGGGAAAGGAAGTAAATTCTTTGACATTGATGGAAATAAATTTCTTGATTTTGTGAATGCTTTAGCAAGTGTAACATTAGGTTATGGAGATCCAGATGTTGATAAGGCAGTTAAAGAACAATTAAAAAAAGGAGTAACTTTTTCACTTAGCCATCCAATAGAAACTAAGTTAGCTAAAATGATCACGGAATTGATACCTTGTGCTGACATGGTAAGGTTTGCAAAAAATGGTTCTGATGCGACTTCAGCTTCTATTCGTCTAGCAAGAGCTTATACTGGAAGGGAGCATATTGCAGTTTGTGGTTATCATGGATGGCATGATTGGTATATAGGTAGTACTACACGAGACCTAGGTGTAACAACCGAAGGAAAAAATAAAACACATAAATTTGAATTTAACAATATAAATTCCCTTGAACATTTGCTCGATAGGAAAAAAGGTCAGTTTGCTGCTGTAATAATGGAGCCAATGAATATTGCTTGGCCAAAGAAAGGATATCTTAGGAAAGTTGCAGATCTTGCAAAATTACATGGCGCTTTACTAATATTTGATGAAACTATAACGGGTTTTAGGTTCGATTTGTCAGGTGCACAGAATTATTTTAAAGTCACACCAGATTTAGCTACTTTTGGCAAGGGGATAGCAAATGGTTTTCCCTTATCAGTATTGACAGGAAAAAGAAAATATATGGAGTTAGTTGAGAAAATATTTTTTTCTGGAACATTTGGAGGCGAAACAATCTCAATTGCAGCAGCGATAGCTGTAATAAACAAATATAAGAAAAAAAATGTTGTTTCCAAACTTTCAATTCAAGGAGAAAAAATAATTAAAGGTACTAATGAGTTAATCCAAAAACATAATTTATCTCAAAATATAAGTATAACTGGTCATCCATCTTGGAGTTTTATAAATTTTAAACCTTATAAAACAATTAATTCACTAAAATTAAAGACATTATTCCTTCAAGAGGTTTTTGCTAGAGGTATTTATATGCTTGGAAGTCATAACTTAAGTTATTCTCATACGGATAGTGACATTGATCAATTATTTAAATGTTATGATCAAGTTTTCCCAATACTTTATGACGCTTTATATAATGACAATATAAATAAAAAATTAAGATGCAAACCTTTGAAGCCTTTATTTAAAGTTAGATGATATTTTTTAGAAGTGATGCATCTAGTATAATAGGTACTGGCCATGTTATGAGATGCTTAACTCTTGCAAAAGCTTTACGAAAATTGGGAAAAAAATGCCAATTTATTTGCCGCGATAATAAAGGAAATTTAATTGAGAAAATAAGACAAGAAGGTTTCGATGTAAGAGTTATTTTGGACAGTAAAAGAATAAAACTAAAAAATAACTCTGATAATTATAATTTAATTCATGCTAAATGGCTCAAAACAAGTTGGCAAGTTGATGCGAAAGAAACAATTAAATTACTTAATAATGATAAAGTTGATCTTTTAGTAATCGATCATTATGGTATTGATATTAAGTGGGAAAAAAAACTTCGTCTAAAATCAAATAAAATTATGGTCATAGATGATTTGGCTGATCGTAATCATGATTGCGATATACTATTAGACCAAAACCTTGTTAAAAATTATAAAACTCGATACAAAAACCTTTTGCCAAAAAAATGTATTTCTTTGTTAGGACCAGAATATGCATTATTACAGCCCGAATATCAGAGATTGCATAAATCTACAAAATCAAGAATTGGAGAAATAAAACGCATTCTAATTTTTTTTGGTGGCTCTGATCAAAACAACTTAACAGGATTGACGCTATCAATATTTTTAAAATTAAATAGACCAGATATATCAGTTGATATTGTTATTGATTTAAAGAACAGATATGCAAAGGAAGTTATATTAATGACAAATCAGCACCCCAACATAACTTTGCACAATAATCTTCCAAGTTTAGCTTTTTTGATGCAGAAAGCAGATTTATCAATAGGAGCAGGAGGATCGACAACTTGGGAAAGATGTTGTCTTGGATTACCAGCAATAATAGTTGTTACTGGACTAAATCAAAAAAAAATAGCAGAAGCCATGAAATCAAATAGAGTAGCAGTAACTTTAAAACCAAATATTAATTTGGAAAATGATATAAAAAAAGCGCTTAGGTTTTTTATGAGAGATAAAAATATCTGTTCACAAATGAGCAAAAAAGCATTTTCAATTTGTGACGGAAAAGGTATTAATAGAGTTATTAAGAAGTTGATATGACTGTTAAAAATGTTCCATTTTCAATAAATGGCCGAGAAATTGGTATAAATAATCCACCATATTGTATTGCTGAAGTTGGTATAAATCATAATGGTTCTCTAGATCAAGCAAAAAAAATGATTGAAGTAGCTAAACAGGCTGGAGCTGACGCAGTTAAATTTCAGACATTTAAAGCTGATGAATTCTGTATACCAGGTCAAATGTTTACTTATAAGTCGCAGGGAAAAGAAGTAATAGAGTCAATGTTAGAAATGTTCAGTCGTTTTGAGCTACCTCAAAGTAGTTGGGTTGAAATAAAAAACTATTGTGAAAAAGTTGGTATTACATTTTTTTCTACACCTCAAAACATCACTGATTTAGAAACATTACAAAAAGTTGGTGTTCCAGCAATTAAAGTTGGTTCTGACGACTTAACAAATCTTCCACTCATTAGCAAATATAGAGAATCAGGCTTACCAATAATACTTTCAAGTGGTATGAGCGATATTTCTGAGGTTTATAAAGCCTTGGAAGCCGCAAATTGGTTTGAAGGATACCCAATTGCTTTGCTATTGTGCACTTCGCAATATCCAACACCTCCTCAAGATGTTCATATTTCAAAGATAGCGACATTAAAAAATGCATTTCCAGGTTTATTAATTGGTTTTTCTGATCATACTCAAGGACCGCTAGCTGCTTCATTAGCTGTTTCATTTGGAGCGAGAATTTTTGAAAAACATTTTACATTGGACAAAGAATTACCTGGTCCAGATCATTGGTTTTCAGAAGACCCAGTTGGGTTGTCAGATTGGATAACAAATATTCATAAAGCTGATACTATGCTAGGCTGTCCACATGTTAGACCAACAGAAACTGAGAACGAAGTTCGATTAATTGCAAGAAGAAGCTTGGTAGCGATAAACAATATTATATGTGGTGAAAAATTTAGTGATACAAATATTGGTCTTAAGAGAACGGGTGGAGGATTGCCACCTGATTTTATTTATCAGGTAATCGGCTTAACTTCTTCTCGTGATATTAAGAAAGGAGAAAAAATTTCTCTTGGAGATTTCAAAAAATGAGAAAAAATCTCCTCCTTCTCCTTGTTATAGAGTCGAAAAAATTCAAGCAAAGATAAATTTGATAAACTTATAATTAAGATAGTAAAGTGATTATTTCTCATAATAAACCTACACTAGGTAAAGAGGAGCAAAGTGCTGCAGGCCGTATTATTTCATCGGGCCATGTTGCTCAAGGAGAAGAAGTGGAAAAATTCGAGGCAGACTTATGTGATTTTTTTGGACTTCCAAAAAAACATGTGGTCGCTGTGTCCAGTGGATCTGCTGCTTTATATCTTGCACTCTGGTCATTGAATGGAAAGAATAAGAAAATAGGTTACCCGGTATATTCATGTGCCTCACTTCGTAATGCCGTTGGCATGCTTGGAGGCGAAAACGTTTGCCTTGATTGTGCTGATGGAAGTCCTAATCTTGATCTTGAGCAGGCAGCAAGAAGTAAAATTGATATTTTGATAGCCCCTTCAATGTTTGGTATCCCTCTAAATTTACCAAAATCACGAAACTATAAAGTTGTAGAAGATTTAGCACAATCATTTGGCGCTTTAATTAAGGGAAAAAGAATTGGTTTACGTGGAGAATTAGGAATTTGTTCATTTTATGCTACAAAAATGATCACAAGTGGTGGACAAGGAGGTGCTGTAATCTCACGAAATAAAAAATTGATTGATTATATTCGGGATTACCGTGAATTTGATTGTCGCAAGGATAGTAATCTTCGTTTTAATTTTCAGATGACGGATTTACAAGCAGCCATTGGCAGAGCGCAACTTCTAAAATTACCTAATTTCATAAGGCAAAGACAAAAATGGTTTGAAATTTATCGTCAATCCGGACTAAATCTTATAGATGATGAATCAAAAATAATTGAACCAGTGCGCTATAGAATAGTAATGAAATGCAAGAATCCAAAAAAAGTAATAAGCGCGCTTGCAAAAGCAGATGTTAAAGCTATTGTTCCTATTGAAGAATATGAATTATTAGGTGATCCAAATAATTTTCCATATGCCAGATCTCTAGCACATTGCACTGTCTCTTTGCCTGCCTATCCAGGATTAAAACAAGCGGATGTAATTAAAATTGCACAAATTGCAAGTGAAGCATCATTGTGTTGATTATTTATTTACTATCTAATAAAATATTACTTGTATTCTTCAATTATTAAATAATTGTTAATATAAAAAAATACTTAATTAAAATTGTTTAACTTAAAGAATTTAAATGAAATATAATAAAGCTAGCGAGATTGTAATTACAACAATTTCTAATTTGTTAGCTGGTAAAGTTGAAGTAAAAGAAGAAATGAGTCTAATCGGAAGCGAATCTTTGTTAGACTCAATGAAGCTTGTGGAATTATGTATTGCTCTAGAGGATATAGCTGATGAGTATGATTTTGAATTTGACTGGACTTCAGAAGAAGCAATGTCCAAATCACGTAGTATGTTTCGAAGTGTAGCAGCGCTTGCTGAAGAGTTTAAAAAACAATCGGAGGCATAGTTGATTATTGTTACTGGAGCCAGCCGTGGACTTGGAAAGGCAATTACTGAGCGTTTGATAGAAAGAAGTGAGAAGGTCGTTGGTCTCTCAAGATCTATAAATGATCTTCATATTGAAGGTATCGAGTGTGATGTAAGTAATTACTTGTCTGTTAAAAGTGCTGCTCGCGAAATTAAAAGAATGAAGATGCCAGTAAAAGCTTTTATAAATGCAGCTGGTATAGCGTCAATGAACTTAGCAATAACAACTGACAAGTCAACTGTTCAAAATTTGATTCAAACAAACTTAGTTGGCACAATATATTGTTGTCAGCTATTTGCACCAATAATGTTAAGACAAAAATATGGAAGTTTCATAAATTTTTCTACGATTGCAGTGGCACTAGCATTAAAAGGTGAATCTGTGTATGCAGCTTCTAAAGCCGGGGTTGAGACTTTTTCACGAACCTTTGCGAGAGAAATGGCTGACTTTAATGTGCGCGTAAACTGTATAGCACCCGGACCGATAAAAACAGACTTACTAAAAGGCATTACAGATAGTCAGATCAAAAATATTACTTCACAACAAATAGTACCAAAGCAATATCAGAAGTCAGATATCTGTGATCTTGTTGAACTTTTAATTGATGAAAAAGCCTCCTCATTAAGTGGACAAGTCCTTAATGTTGGCGGTGTTTAGTGAAGATTTTAGACAAGCTTAAGAAGCGTTGGGAAGATATTGATCATCCTTTTCTCGAGCATTCTAAAGGTAAATTAAGTTTTAAAGAAATAGTTTATCATAAATCTCTAGATTTATCAGATGTCAATAGTGGTGATGTAGTAGCTCTAATAGGTGACTTTGACCCTCAATCAATATTGACACTATTACAGCTGATTGACAAAAATGTTATTCTAGTACCTCTTACAACTGAAACTAAATCGCAACATGAATACTTCTTTCAGTCAGCATTTGTTGATATAATAATAGATGGCAACACAATAAAGCGTATTCATCACAATCAGAAACATGAATTAATCGAAAACCTGCGATCTCAAAAACATGCAGGATTAGTACTTTTTTCAACAGGAACTACCGGTAGACCAAAAGCAATTTTGCATGATTTAACTGTGTTTATGAAGCGATTTGAAACACCCCGTCCTACATTGAAAGCTATTAATTTTCTATTGTTTGATCATATTGGGGGACTTAACACTCTTCTTCACACCCTTTTTAATAAAGGTACTGTTGTAGCGCCAAGATCTAGAAGTGTTGAGGATATTTTAGCAACTTGTGAGGAGCACAAAATTGAAGTGCTTCCCACAACACCAACCTTTCTTCGCATGATGTTAATGAGCGGTTTAATACCTGATAAAGTTCCAAAATCTCTTAGGATTATAACCTATGGAACTGAACGTATGGACCAGCCAACACTAGATTTGCTTTGTGATTTACTTCCTTATGTAGATTTTAGACAAACTTTTGGAATGTCTGAGCTAGGAATTGTTCGTGTTAAAAGTAAAGCTCGAAATAGTTTATTTATGAAAATTGGTGGTGAAGATATTGAAACAAGAGTAGTGGACAATGTGCTTGAAATTCGTTCTCAAACAAGAATGTTAGGATATTTAAATGCTAGTAGTCCTTTTAATGAAGAAGGCTGGTATAATACAAAAGATATTGTAGAAGAGTGTGATGGATACTATAAGGTAACAGGTCGAACCAGTGATGTTATTAATGTTGGAGGTTTAAAATTTATGGCATCAGAAGTTGAGCGTGTAGCGTTGCAATATGATGATGTAAGTCTAGTTAAAGCAGAGGGTAAGCCAAATCCAATAACAGGTCAACATGTCGAGCTTACTGTTCAATTGGCAAAAAATATAAAAATTGATAAAAATAAATTTCAAATATTTTTAAATAAGGCTCTACCCAGTCACATGCTGCCTATGAGGATAAAATTTTCTGAAGTTAAAGTAGGTCATAGATTTAAAAAAGATTAATCATGATTGATTTACAAAAACTAAAAAAAAATGAATTCAAAGAAGCGGCAGCTTCTTCTATTCATGTTTGTGATCTAGATGGTCAAATTTTAGCAGAGCTAATTCCAATCGGTAATTGGGCACTTAAAAATGATGAATTGATAAACTCATTTATGAAATGGCGTAATACTTTTAACAGATTCTTTGTCAATCAGTCAAAAGTAACAGTTCAAAGTACCACGCATTACATTAAAAATCTTTTAATAGCTCAACCAAATAGAATTTTTTTTGGTATTTATTTGGACAATGAATTAATTGGCCATATAGGCTTGGATGAAATTAATTCTAAACAAGCTCAGTTGGATAATGTCATCAGAGGTAAATCTGGGGGACACACTGACCTTATATACTTTGCTGAGAAATCTATTATTGAATGGGCGTTTGAAGTGCTTAAAGTAGATGAAATTAATGCACAAGTATTATCACATAATTCTATGGCAATGTTGTTACATAACAGATTTGGATTTAAGTTAAAAGAAAGATTTCATTTAAAAAAAGTTAATAATCAAAATTCTCATTTTTTTGAAACATGTAATGAGGCTGATGCAACAGAAAAGTTTTATTTAGATATAATAGAAGTTAAAAAATCAGAGTTTAATTTATAATTAAGTTGATATTGGCAACTTATTAGCAAGTTTCTTAATTTAGAAATGAACTTACCGAAATACTATGTTAGTAGATTCTTTTTTATTTTTCTGATATTGCTCATTATTAGAGTAAAAATAATAATTATTAACTAATATAGTTGAAGTATATAAAAAATGACAGGTCCAGCAAGGGAAATATATAACAATGGTTTTTATATTTTTAAAGAGCTTCTAGACAAAGATAGTGTTGAGAGTATTTATAAAAAAATAAGAGAAAAAAGAAATTTTAGCTCTTCTTTGTTTCAAACAAAAGAAGAGTATAAATTAGAGGAAAGTCATTTAAAACATAATCCAACAAAAACTTTCAATTTTCTTAATCAGTTTAATGATGATTTAAAATTTATTGAAGAAAATGAGGCAATAAATAGCTTAATAACGGAACTTTTAGGTAAAGATTATGAAATTGTTATAAGAAAAGCCGTTTGTGGAGTGCCGTCCTCATGGTTGCCTGAGTGGGTAAAGTCAGAAATAAAAGGTATTAATGTTCCAAACTTAGGACCTTATATAAAGAATAAATTTAGAGATATTACATATTTTAGAGGAATAGATTTCCATCAGGACATAATTGACTGGCCAAAAGGAAAGATCGACTTAGATCCATCAACTTTTTTCACACTTTATGTTTATATTCACGAAGTTAGTAAAAGTGATTCTCCTTTACATTTATTAAAGAATAGTCATAGACTTGGAGCAACATTATTTCCTCATAAATTAAAAAAAAATAATAATGACTTATGGATATATGAAAATGAGCAAGGAGAGAAGGTTGAGTGCGATGAATGTATTTTAACAGGTAAGCCTGGCTATGCAGCAATCTGGCATAATTGCACATTACATGGGACACAACCAGTTGAAAATGAGTCTGATAAATTTAGAATTTCATTGAGATATTTAATAGGAAAATCAAATAAAAATTTTCAACAAACATATATTGATGAAATAAACTCCAATATAAAAGGTGAACTTAAACCAATCAGAACTAGACAAGACATTGATGGATTAGGAAAACCAATATTGAAAGAAAAAGTAAATTTAAAAAAATGAAGAAAAAAATTATCTTTTTTTATTAAAAAATTAAATTAGTAAATTTTAAAAAATTATACTTTAATAGGAGCTTTAACTGATTTTAACTGCACATCAGCCTACTTATTTGCCATGGCTTGGAACATTTCATAAAATTTTGTTTGCTGATGTTTTTTGTTTTTTTGATATCGCCCAATATCAAAAAAAAGAATGGGACAATAGGAACAAAATTTACTCTAATAATGGCGAACTGATGCTTAGTGTCCCAACAAAATCAAAAGATCATTTTGAAAAAACTATTGGTGAGATTGAGGTTAACAATGATACCAACTGGTCAAGGAAGCATTATAAAACAATTTTTTTGATTTATAAAAACCACCCTTTTTTTAACAATCACAAGTCTTTTTTAGAAGAAATGTATCTTGTCAAAAAATGGCAGAAATTAATGGAATTAAATATTTTTTTTTATAAATATATTTTGAAAATAATTGATAAGGATATAAAAATTGTAATGGCAAGCGACTATAATATTCAAGGACAAAAGAGTGATTTGGTTCTGGATATGTGCCTAAAATTAAATGCCTCTACTTATATATTTGGAGGTGAAGGAGAAAACTATGCTAATAAGGAAGCTTTTAAAAAAAACAATATTAATTTAATCTTTCAAGACTATAAACATCCAATTTATACGCAAAAAGGAAATAAAAAGAATTTCATATCACATTTATCAATATTAGACTTAATGATGAATTATGATAATAATGATATTAAATCTATTATATTAAAAAATAATTTAACTATATAGGAAAAAAATGTTTGAAAAATCAAAATGCTCAACAGAAAAAAAATTAAAGAATTTTTCAAAATATGTAAAAAGACAGCATTTAGCTAGGTTTATGGCTCAGTATGAAATTTTTAAGAGGCAACTTAATGTTATGGGCAGCATTGTAGAGTGTGGTGTTCACCATGGAGGCGGGGTAATGGCTTGGGCTAAAATTTCTAGTTTATTAGAACCCTATAATTATAAAAAAAAAATTATTGGTTTTGATACATTCGAGGGTTTTCCATCAGTATCAGAAATAGATAATTCAAAAGAAGGAATGTTCGCTGAGGATTATAATACTTATGAGGAACTTCTCGAATGTATTAAAGAATATAACAATAATAGATTTCTCAATAATATTGACAAAATAGAATTAGTTAAAGGAGATGCAAACTTAACTATAGCTGAATACATCGAGAAGAATAAGCATCTTTTAGTATCACTTTTATATTTAGACTTTGATATTTATGAACCAACAAAGATGGCACTTAAACATTTTTTACCAAGAATGAGCAAAGGGTCTATCATTGCATTTGATGAATTACATGCTGAAAATTGGAAAGGTGAAACTATGGCTATGTTGGAAAGTTTAAATATAAGAGACTGTAAAATTGAAAGTTTTTCTTTTGAGCCAAACATTTCTTTTATACAGCTATGATATTCTTAGGTAACCATGATATAGAATAGTCTACATTAATTATCATGAGCCTTTTAAAAAATATTGAACAGAAATTACTTTTTGTTGAAAGAAAAAGACTTTATGACTCTCCAGAGCAGGATAGAATTAAACTTAAATTTAATGATAGAGAATTAGTTAACTTTGGAATTATTTGCTCAAAACATTCCATGATATCAAACGATTGGCGATTTTTAAATCTGGCATTAAAGATTTTAGATTCAAAAAGTGTATTAGCAGATAAATTAAATTTAAAAAAAGAAATTGAGATAAGTCTTAATTCTTTAAAAGAAAATATATTATGAATATTGTTATTGTTTCACAAAAACCAATTCAAACAGTTAATTTGATATATTTACTTGGAGGTATAGATGTTTTTCCATCAGCAATAGTCATTGTGAAGCCAAGTCTAAATAACATTACAAAATATTTGTTAAACGAATATTCAAAAGCAACTGTGAATACACTTCAGCTACAATGTGATGTATTAAATATACCATTATATAAAGTTGATAATGTAACATCAGATAAAACAATAAATCTTTTAAAAACACTTAATATTGATTTAATCTTAGTTGTTGTTTTGGACGTAATTGTTAAAGATAAATTTTTAAATACTTCAAAACATGGAGTTATTTCATCACATGGAGGTGTCTTGCCATACTATAGAGGCGATGATTGTTTGAGATGGGCTGTTCTAAATAAAGAAAATGAAGTTGGAACTTCTACCATGTTGCTAGATTCAGGAGTAGATACTGGTAACGTAGTTTCTACTTACAAAATAAATTTAGAAAATGAACTACCAACTAGTATAGAACAACTTGGCAAAAAATTTTATTATAATAAAAAACTTTACTCTTATTTATCTCCAATCAAACAATTACTAGAAAATGGCTATATAAATACGAAAAAACAAAAAACTGTAGAGGGAAAGCAATATTTTTCTATGCACAAAGAATTATCAAAAATTGTAGATACTATTTTGTTAAAAGATAAAAAAAAATTTCAAAATTAGTTTAATAAATTTGTTGAGATTTATTTTTATAAATATAAACATATTGAAAATAATATTATTTCTTTAGGGAAAAATAGTTAATTTATCTTAGGTGGGGCAGAAATGAAAAAAAAAATTATTGTTGTTGCAGCCCATCCAGACGATGAAGTGTTAGGCTGCGGAGGTACTATAGTTAAACATGTGGCTCAAGGCGACATAGTACACTCAGTCTTTATGTCAGACGGAGTTAGTTCTCGTCTTGATTCGTCAAAAGTAAAATTAAATCGAAGATTAAAAGCTTCTAAGTCAGTCCAATCGTTACTAGGAATTTCTTCTACTCATTATTTAAATCTTCCAGATAACTCTATGGATAGCGTTCCACTTCTTGAGATTGTGCAAAAGCTTGAGCCAATAATTAATAAAATTAAACCATCGGTTATTTATACTCATTGTTATGGTGATTTAAATATTGATCATCAATTAACACATGCTGCCGTGATGACTGCATGCAGACCAGTTCCAGATTCAACTGTTCGTGAAATCTATGGATTTGAAGTGATATCAAGTACAGAATGGACAGCACCACAAAAATCTAGTTTTGCACCCACTTTGTTTGTTAATATAACTAGATTTCTGACAACTAAAACTAGAGCATTAAAATTATATAAAGAAGAAATGAGATCTTCACCACATTCTAGAAGCTTGAAACATGTCAAAGTCCTTGCAGAGCATCGTGGTCATACAATTGGTGTAAATATGGCTGAAGCATTTGAAGTGTATAGAATCATTAGTTAGGATAGATGAATTTTAAAATAAGGTTTAAAATAATCTGACTTAAGTAATTAGTTTTAATGCTCAAATATTCTTTAAGGCAAAGATGTTAAAAAGTAACTGGATGAGATTTAAAAATACCAATATGCTATCTGAGTGTTTAGCTAAAGATATTCTATCTATTGCCAATAAATCTATAAATAAAAATGGGAAATTTACAATCGTTTTAGCTGGAGGAAACAGTTTTATTAATTCTTATAAAATTTTGAGAGAGTCAAAATCTAATTGGCGTAATTGGTATATTTATCTTTCTGATGAGCGTTGTCTACCAGCAAATGATAAAAATAGAAATGATCAAAAAATTAATGAAGTATGGCTTAATAATGGAAAGATTCCAAAAAAAAATATAAATTTTATATGTGCTGAATTAGATACCAAGGATGCAGTTAAGCATTATGGATTAGCTTTAAAAGATATAATTAATTTTGATTTAGTTTTGTTGGGAATGGGTGAAGATGGTCATACGGCATCATTATTTCCAAATCATTTTTACAATAAAAATAAAAGTGTTGTAATTGAATATAATTCACCAAAATATCCCAAAGAAAGAATAAGCTTATCTTATTCAAGACTAAATAAATCAAAATACGTTTATAAATTGATTAGTGGTCCTTCAAAATCTAAAGCATTAAATTTATGGATGAATGGTGAAGACTTACCAATTAACCAGATTTATGGAGAAGTAGAGAAAGTTTATATTTGCGATGATGTGTTAACAGGTATTATTTAAGATAGTTTGTGAACAAAACTTAAATTATTAATTTAATTTCTATTTTTCATTTTACCTTATGCTAGAAATTTATTAGAATTAGAGTATTGTAATAATACTTTTGTTATAAAAAAACAAATTTGAAATCAAAATTAAAAAATAGGATTTTAAAAGTTGAAAGTTTTAATTACCACAGTTCCATTTGGAGATAAAAATAGATTACCATTAGATTTACTTAAAAAATCTAACATTGAATATATAATAAATCCTTTAAATAAAAAATTAAACGAAGAGGAATTAATAAAAATGATAGTAGATTTTGATGCTATTATTGCTGGAACTGAAAAAATATCTGAAAAAGTATTAAATAAAGCTAATAAATTAAAGCATATTTCTCGTGTTGGTATTGGACTTGATAGTGTAGATTTGTTAGCAGCAGAAAAAAAAGGAATTAAAGTCTCATACACACCAGATGTACCAGCACCAGCTATTGCAGAATTAACTATTGGAATGATGCTTACTTTGTTGCGCTCAACACATGTCTCTAATTCAAAAATGCACAATGGAGAATGGCACCGAGTTTTTGGAAAACGATTGTCAAATGTTACTATAGGTCTTATAGGTGTGGGACGTGTTGGTTTTCGTGTTATAAAACATTTACAAGGTTTTGACTCACCACATATTTTAGCAAATGATTTATCTAAATCAGTAAAAGAGTTAGATTTACCTGTTCAGTGGGTAGATAAGGAAAAAATTTTTAAAGAGGCAGATGTTATAACTCTTCACCTTCCATTGACAGGTTTAACTAAGAATTTAATTAAACAAGAACATTTAATGTTAATGAAAAAGGATGCAATAATTATAAATACCTCCCGAGGAGGTATAATTAATGAAAATGATCTTTATAATGTAATGAAATCTGGTCATTTAAGTGGTGCCGCTGTTGATGTTTATGAAAAGGAACCATATAGTGGACCTTTAAAAGAGATAGAAAGATGCTTAATGACCTCACATATTGGCTCTATGTCAATTGATTGTAGAACCAAAATGGAGATTGAAGCTACAGAAGAAGCCATTAGATTTCTAACAGGTGAATTATTGCAGAGAGAAGTGCCAAAAGAAGAATATGACATTCAAAGAGAGGGTTTGTGAGCAAAAAAACAAAAAATATTTTAGTTGTTGGTGGTTCAGGATTTGTAGGTAGCCATACTGCAGATATTTTGAGTAAAAATGGTCACAAAGTTACTATTCTAGATAAGACACACTCTAAATGGTTAAAAAGTGATCAAAAAATGATTGTTGGAAACATGATGGAGCAAGATATTCTGGACTCATCTATGAAGGAAATTGATTATGTTTACTATTTTGCTGGTATTGCAGATATTGGTGAGGCTAAATCCGACCCATATAATACTATTGAGTTAAATATAATGGGATTAACAAAGGCACTAGAGGCTGCAGTAAAAAATAATGTAAAAAAATTTATTTATGCTTCAACTATGTATGTTTATAGTTCTCATGGATCCTTTTATAGGGCAACTAAACAGGCAGCAGAAATAATAATTGAAACATATAATGAAAATTATGGTATAGAATATGTTTTTTTGAGGTATGGATCATTGTACGGACCAAGGTCTCAAAACTGGAATGGTATCAAAGGATTTGCAAAACAAGTCATAGAAAAAGGTTGTTTAGAGTATTCAGGAAATGGTTCAGAGGTAAGAGAGTATATTCACGTACAAGATGCTGCCAATTTAAGCGTCAAGGTTTTAGAGGACAAATATAAAAATAAAGCAGTTACTATAACTGGTCAGCAATCAATCAAAGTTTCGGATATGTTTACTATGATCTTTGAGATTGAGGGCAAGGAAGTAAATATTAAGTATTTAGACAAACATATTAATACATCTCATTACGGGAATACACCTTACAGGTACACACCGAAGCCATCAATGAAAATCACCCCAACAGAATTTGTAGATTTAGGCCAGGGCATATTAAATATCATTGAAGAAATTCATAATAATAAATAAATTTTTATGATCTTAGATAAGTATGAGATGGTATTTTGGGACTTTGATGGGGTTATTAAAGAATCTGTTTCAGTAAAGACAGATGCGTTTGAGGAGTTGTTCAAAACTTATGGTGACATAGTCCGTAATAAAGTTAAAAATCATCATATTGAAAATGCTGGCATGTCGCGATTTAATAAGATTCCATTATATTTAAAATGGTCTGGTAAAGAACCGACAACTGTGAAGGTCGATGAGATGTGTTCTCAATTTAGTAAAATTGTTAAAAATAAAGTTATAAGTTCAGATTGGGTTCCAGGTGTCGAGCCATTTCTTAAGAAAAATAAAAAAAAATTCAAATTTATAATTGTTTCAGCTACACCCCAAGATGAATTATTAGATATTTGTCAGTTAATTAATATAGATGATTGTTTTTTTAAAATTTTTGGATCTCCCACTTCTAAATCTAGCGCTATAAAAGAGAGTATGCTTGAGAATGGTATTTCACCAAAAAAATGCTTAATGATTGGCGACGCTAGCGCTGATATTCATGCGGCAAAAGAAAATAATATTGATTTTATTTTTCGTAGACACCAATTTAATCAAAATTTAAATATAGATCCTGACTGTTTAGTGATTCATGACTTTAATAATAAATAGGATTTAATTTGAAGGTTCATAAATGGAATTAATTATTGTGCAATCTGTTAATGACTTTCCTTCATTAGAAAAATTACTCTCTACCTCCACTGATATTTTAGTATTTGACCAGAGTGTCATGGTTGAACTGGACAAAAAAAAAGTTAAATACAAGGTAATTCAGGACTTTTATTCTGAAGGTCAATACTATGAAGATGTATGTATTTATCGAAAAAAAACAGAAAGTTTTCTGACACAACTTGATAAAAATTGTGAAACTTTTGTGGATTTTCCATATGCATTTAGTGGAAATGAACATTATTTATCAACGTGGTTTGATGATTTAATATATTTAGAAAAATTAATTCAAACTATCAAAAACAGATATAAAAAAATACATTTATACGCAACTTGTGAACCAGAAAGAATATCAAATAATAGGATTAGTTTTTTACAATTAATTTCCTTCGGGGTTGAGAATAATATTTCACTATTACTAGAAAAATCAGATAAAAGAAAAATTCAATTAATTTATAATTCAATTGATGTATATTTTTTACAAGACAAGAATGTTTCACATAAAGATATTCCATATAAATATAGAATAAGTTTTTTTTTAAACAGATTGAAAAGTTATTATGATAGAAAGCAAATTTTTAAAAATTTTAACAAGGACAAAAATATAAGAGTAGTAAATAAAAATATATATATCTTTCACGATGCATATGAGATAACTGCATTAAAAAAATATTTACCTAAGTTTAACTTTTTAAATCCAATTACTAAATTAAGGCAAGATATTAAGCAAGAAAAGCCTCAAGATATATCCAATTCATCTATCGAAAATACTTTGCAAAGTTTTGCTAAGGATCACTTTTTCTATTTAAATAAATATTTTTATTTGATAATCAGCTCATATCATTTAGAGGTAGTGGGTAGATTGAGTTCTTTTAAAAGACAATTCGAACTTATGATTAAAAAAGATAAACCCTGTCTTTTTTTACTAGGCTCGGGTACCAGAGATGTTTTTGATACAGCTTGTTGCCATTTAGCAAATAAATATAGTATTCCAATAATTATACAACAACACGGTGGAAACAGAATATTTAGCGATAAGGCATATGATGAAAGTTTAGAGTATAATAAAAGAGTATTTAAGACATTAATAGTTCAATCTAAGAAAGATGTAGAAAAATTTCAAAATAATAAAACGAAAGTTCTTAATATGGGTTCCATTCAACAATACGAAAGAAATCAACTTTTGTATAAAAAACCTAATAAAGATATTTTTTTTTGTCTCGGTCCTGATGTAAATTTTTCATTTAGACATTTGTTGGAATATTATAGTGTAAATAAAAAACACCAACAATCACTCGATGTAATCAAAACAGCTGAAGAAGTTTTTTTATCAGTTGATATAAAATTGCATCCTACAGGTGATCGATTTAGTTTGAATAATTATATAAATATTATTAAAAATAAAAAATTTAAGAACACTAATATTATTTATGGAGGTTCTGCTGAAACTATATCAAGAAACTATAAACTTATTATTATGGATTTTCTTGCCTCAGGAGTTCGAAAACATATTTTTAGTTTAAAGATACCAGTAATTATTTATGACCGTGACTTTGATAAAATGAGAATAAATGATTTAGTTTTATCTGATCTTCGCAATAGATGTTATATAGCAAAAAATACGTCTGAATTACTTGATCTTTTAAACAGATATAAAGCAGGAGATTTACCTTCAAAATGGAGAGAGGATATAATTGACAACTATATATATCCAGTTGGCAAGGGAAACCCTGGCAGAAATATTGCAAAATATATTGAGAGTATTTCCTCAAACAAATATAAAGAAGATAAATAATGTCTAAAGAAATAATAGGCCTAACTCCTCTCAAGGGTTTGTCTGATCGATTACAAATGAAAAACTTAAGAAGATTTTGTTTTTTGTGAGATGATTTATAATAAAAAAAATTCTTAAAAAAGATATAATGAAAACTGTAGATAATAATATAGATTTGTTAAAATTTAGGCATTATAGAGAAACTGATTGTAAAATTACTACAAATAAAATCTTTAATTTAATAAATAGTTATACAGATCAACAAGAATTAGTAAAATTATATAATTATTTTGAAAAAAAATATAATTTACCAACAAGTGTAGTTAAACAATCATTCAGACAATATTTAGCTCGTTCATATTTAATGAAAAGAGGTAAGTTTAATTCAAAACTAAAATTAAGAAATATACCTAGATTTTTACTAAAATATGGAGCTTTAATTTATGCTTTATTTTTTTCCAAAGTAAAGAAGAGGGTTAAAAAATTCAAATTAATAATTGATAATATCACTTCAGCCAATGAATTAAAAAGATTTGAAAAATTATTAAATCTATTTGGCAGTGACAATGTTCTGTGTGTAACAAGAGATATAGATATTAAGAAATATTTTTTAAAATATCATATACATAATAAAAAAGTATTTTGTGGTATTAATTTATCAGATTTATTGAAGTCTATATTTAGTGAGTTTTTTTATGGAATTTGGATTGTTCTTATAGTTTCTGTCAAAACAAGAGTAAATTTATTTCCTATTTCATTAGAAATCATTCATAGTTATTTATCATTTAAATCTTTATTAGAGACAAATAAGGCTGAGTTTATAATTCAAGGCAAACATTATAATACTGAACCGATAAAAAACTATTTATTTAGAAAGCTCGGTGGTACTGCATCAACCTCAATTCAGAAAAATATAATACAAATTGATCCAATATTTTTTTATATTGATATTGATATTTTGTTAACCTTAGGTGATGACGGATATAATAGTTTAAAACAATATGGTGGACGTATTGAACATATTAAACCTGTAGGATCTCTTTTTATGGAATATTCTTATTTTAACAAAAAAAAAGAAAATATAAAAAAATTTGATATAGCAATATTAGGAATCAACACCTCAAATGCTTATGAAAGATTAGACTCATATAATAAATTTATGGAGGATTATTATTCGTTATATCGCTGGGCAGCTAAGTTAAGTATTGAAAATCCAGAAATTAATATTGTCTCTATTCATCATAGTAGTGCAGGAGAGGATAAAATTGAGAATGATATATTAAAGAATTCAAGAATAAAAACTTTAGATAAAGATTTAAATAGCTATGAAATTGCATTTTCATCTAAATTTGCCATTACTTACGGTTCTACAATGGCACATGAACTTAATGGACACGGTCTACCGACTTTTTTTATTGATCCTGAATATCGTTCGTCTTTTTTGCCTGATAAAGGAATTAAATATATTGATAATATGAGGATAGATAATTATGATTCTTTAAATTTATTGACAAAAGAAATTATAGATAAAAAAAAACTTGAAGATATAGTTATTGAAAATACTAATATGTGGTGTTTAAAAAGTTTTTATGTTTCAAATAAAATTTATAATTATCTTATAAATCAAAAAAAAAAAAACCAATGATTGAAAAAATAAAGTTAGATTTATTTAAACTAAAATCAAAAAAGGATTTAGAAAGTATTTATCATTTTTTTAAAAAAAGCACTAGTAAATGGTTTAATAACAATCAAAGCCCTAAAGATGAATTTTTTTATATAAGAAAATGTCCTTTGTGTAATAGTGATACCAGTAAAGAAGCATTTAAAATAGATGGATTTTCTTACCATGAATGTTCATATTGTAACTCTTTATATACTAAACCCCATTTGCGTGATGGTGTTTTAGATGCCTTATATAGCGATGGAACTTATCAAGTATACCAAGATAATCTTGTTAAAAAGGGAAAAGAAATACGAAAAGGAGTGCTAGAGGAAAGAAAATTTTTTCAAATAAAAAAATTTATAAATAAAAATAGTGATCCTGCGTTACTCGACATTGGTTGTGGAAGTGGCACTTTCCTTGATGTGTGTAAGCAAAATGGGTGGAATGTTGAAGGAGTAGATCCTTCACCCACAGTTTCACAAACAGTATTAGAAAATTATAATATTAAGGTTCATCAAGGAGATTTTAATAAAATAAAATTTAATAAAACTTTTGATATTATTACTTTATGGGGTGTGCTTGAACACATCTCAGATCCTATAGCCACAATTAAGAAAGCAAAAGAATTACTCAACAATGATGGAATGGTTATTTTTGAAGTACCTTCAGCTGATTGCTTTATAAGTGAATATCTAAAAAAGAATAATTTTTCTCCAACAAGATATATAGAAAGTGGACGTCATAATATTTTTTTTTCAAAAAAAGTTATTAGTCAATTCGCAGAAAAGTTTAATTTGAAAATAGAATACTTAGAAACCAACGGACTTGATATTCAAACTATATTACTAGAAGAGTTTGAAAATGAAACAACAGATAAAATTATAAATATTCAAGATACATTAAATGATTTATTATTGGGTGATCATTATAGAGTATTTATGAGAAAGTAGTTTAAAATAAGGCGCCTAATGATAATTGACACTCTAGACAATATAAGTATTTATAAAAAATTATCTAAAGATGTATATGCAGGACTAATATTTCTGAAAAATATAGATTATAAAATTGAACTAGGGGTACATGATATTAATAATCGCGTAAAAGCAATTGTTGAGAAGTATGAGACAATAAATAACAATAGTTTTGAGTTTGAGTCTCATAAACGTGTAATCGATATTCAGTGTCCCATCATAGGTCTAGAAAGAGTGTTTTGGTCACCTATAACTGATATGAAAGTTAAAAAATCATATGATAATATTAAAGATATCACCATTTATAATGATCCCATTTCACCATCGAGATATGTTGATATTGGAAATAGAGTGTTTGCAATCATGTTTGAAAACGATGGGCACTCGCCAAAACATTCTGTGAAATATTCTGAATTGATCACAAAAATTACAATTAAGGTTTTAATAAACTAATTAAATATATTATTATAATTAATGAAATTAAGCAGAAGAAAATTCGTATTAGGTTTGTCTACCTTATCAATAGCATTAATTTCAGGTGTAGGCCTAAATCGTAAAAAAAATAAAAAAAAAAAAAAAATTCTAATTTTTTTGTCTAATTATGAAAATATTATCCCATTAAAATTAAGATATAATCAAAATTGGAGTAAGGAGACAGATTTATTTGAAAATAAGATCAAATTGATGCTGTCTAGCACAGGGATAGAAAAAACAATAATATCTATTGATCAAGATATTAAGCATGATTATCAGTCAGGAAATCTTAAATTATTTGATGGTTGGATTATATCAAACACAGAGGCTAGTATTTTAGAACTTAAACGAAAATATGTTTAAAGATTTAAAGAATTTTTCTTCTAATTCAATTTTAAGATATGATATTTGTATTGTTGGTACTGGGCCTGCAGGTTTAAGTGTAGCTAAACAATTATTAGGCACAGATCTAAAAATTGCTATACTTGAGTCAGGTGGACTTGAACCAGAACCTGAATATCAGGAATTAAATGTAGGTATTAATTCAGGACCTAGTTACTTGTCACTTGACAGCTCTAGACTTAGATGTTTTGGGGGTGCAGGCAAGATATGGGCTGGACATTGTGCACCTTTTAAAAAAGATGATTTTGAAAAAAAATCTTTCTCATCTTTAAGTGGTTGGCCTATTACTCTAGATGATTTGAAAGTTTACTATATGCAAGCTGCTGAGATGCTGGGCATATCATATCAAAAATTTTATAATAAAGATTTATTAGGAAATACTTTTAAGGAAAAAAGTTTTAAGAAGTTTAATAGAAATAATTCTTTTTTAACAACTGAAGTTTATCAATTTTCCACTTCGGAAAATAAAGATTTTGCAGAAAAATATAAAATAGAATTTGAGACTTCCAAAAATACAGATGTTATTTTTCATTCTACTGCTACAGAATTGAATTTGGCAAAAAATGGTATAGATGTTGACAGTCTTTCAATTTCTGATCTGAATGGCAATAGCGCTCTCGTCAAAGCAAAAATATTTGTATTAGCTTGTGGGGCTTTGGAAAATCCTCGAATCTTATTAACCTCTAATAAATATTATAAAAGAGGAATAGGAAATAATTCTGGTTTTGTTGGCTCTTGTTTTATGAGTCACCCTGGTATTGAAAATGTTGCAGAAATTTTAAAAACTGAAAAAAAATCATGTATTGATAAATACTTAAAAAAAAAAAAATATAAAGTTTCATATACAACATCCTTAAAGGAGAGGTTGGAATCAAAAATTCTAAGACATAATTTGTCTATGAAAGATATAAACGATCCTAATGATCAGATTTTTTCTCAAAAAAATAATTGTGATCCGATTCCTGAAAAATGGAATTTGTCTGTTGGACTTGAACAACCCCCTAGAGTAACAAATAATTTAAAATTATCTAATATTAAAGATACATTAGGCATGCCAAAAATAGACATGTATTGGGATAATTTGAGTAAAATTGAAAAAGATACTGTTATAAAGTCGGTAAAAATTATGGCTCGTGAACTTGGAGTAATAGGTGCAGGCAAGATTAGATTTAAAAAAGAGTTATTAAATGGAAATTCGTTTAATTTTAATGATCCCATAAACCATCACATCGGAACAACTCGAATGTCAGATGATCCACAGACAGGAGTGGTTGATAAAAATTGTAAAGTTTTTGGGATTTCTAATCTTTATATTACTAGTAGTTCTGTCTTTACTACGTCTTCAATTGTAAATCCAACATTTACTATAATTGCATTATCCTTAAGATTAGGAAAGTATATTAAAAATCTTGAATTATGATAAATACTAAATTTTTTTTTAAAAGCCTGGTTAAAAATGATATTAACTTTTTTTCTGGAGTCCCAGACTCTCTCTTAAAGAATATTTGTGCATATATTTCAGATCATGCAGACTCAAAGAATCATATTATTGCCGCTAATGAGGGTAATGCATTAGCAATTGGTATAGGATACTATTTGGCAACAGGTAAATTGCCTCTAATTTATATGCAGAACTCTGGACTTGGCAATATAGTTAATCCATTATTATCTCTAAGCGATCCTGAAGTTTATTCTATTCCAATGTTATTAATGATTGGTTGGAGAGGTCAACCTGGTATAAAAGATGAGCCTCAACATAAAAAACAAGGAAGGGTTACAATCGAGATGTTAGAAACGATGGAAGTACCTTATCAAATTTTATCTACAGATAAAACAGATGAACAAGCTGACGAAATTATTAAAACAGCAACCAATGAAGCATTAAATAACAATGTACCTTACGCGATTGTTGTTCAAAAAGACACTTTTTCTAAATATACAACAAAAATTGATCATTATGCTAATTATGAATTATTTAGAGAGGATGCAATAAAAACAATTGTTAAAAATCTAGATAATAAAGATATCATAATATCTACCACTGGCGTTGCATCAAGAGAGTTATTTGAATATAGAGAAGAAACAAACAAAAGTCATAATAAAGATTTTTTAACAGTTGGTGGAATGGGACATGCTAATCAAATCGCAATGGGAATTGCTTTACAAAAGCCTAGTAGAAGAGTTTTTTGTCTCGATGGTGATGGAGCAGCTTTGATGCATATGGGTTCAATCGCAATAAATGGTAACTTACAATGTAATAATTTTCGACATATAGTTTTAAATAATGGTGCCCACGACTCCGTTGGTGGACAATCTACAGTTGGCTTTAATATAGATTTTCAAAATATCGCTAAAGCAAGTGGATATGATTTAATTTTGCATGCTAAAACAAATAAAGAAATTATTCAATCTATGGAGGTATTAAAAAAATTTGATGGTAAAGTATTTTTTGAGATTAAGGTTAAGAAAGGTTTTAGAAAAGATTTAGGAAGACCTAATACTACACCAAAAAAAAACAAAGAAGATTTAATGAAATTTATTAGAGAAAATGATTATGAGTAAGAAGATTTACGTTGGCATGAGTGCAGATTTAGTGCATCCAGGACACATGAATATTTTAAAAGAAGCTGCAAAATTAGGTGATGTGACAGTTGGATTGCTTACTGACAAAGCGATAGCAAGCTATAAAAGAATGCCTTTTATGTCATTTGAACTGAGAAAAGAAGTGATTGAAAATATTAAAGGAGTATCAAGTGTTATTGCTCAAGAAACTTTAGATTACAGGCCAAATCTTAAAAGGATTAAACCTGACATTGTAGTTCATGGTGATGATTGGAAAGAAGGAGTTCAGATTAAAACAAGACAACAAGTAATTGATACTCTTGCTGATTGGGGTGGTGAGTTGGTTGAAATTAAATATACACATGGAATTTCTTCAACACAATTAAACAATGCTTTAGCAGAAATTGGCACAACGGTTGACGTAAGAAGAGCAAGGCTTAGAAGATTGATAAATGCTAAGCCAATTGTTCGTATTTTAGAAGCACATAATGCATTAAGTGCACTTATTGCAGAGAACACAGTTGTTGAAAGAGATGGCAAAAATGTTTACTTCGATGGTGTTTGGTCAAGCTCTTTAACAGACTCAACAGCTAGAGGAAAGCCAGATATCGAAGCTATTGATATGACTTCACGAATTAGTTCAGTGAATGATATTTTTGAAGTAACTAGTAAACCAATGATATTTGATGGTGACACAGGTGGAAAAACTGAACATTTTGAATTTAATGTGCGTAGTTTGGAGCGAGCTGGCGTTAGTGCAGTTGTTATAGAGGATAAAACAGGGCTTAAAAAAAACTCTCTTTTTGGCAATGAGGTAAAACAAACACAAGAGACTATTGAAAACTTTTGTGATAAGATTAATCGGGGAAAAGCTGCTCAACTAAGTGATGATTTTATGATAATTGCGCGAATAGAGTCACTAATTCTAGAGGCTGGTATGAAAGATGCATTAATTCGAGCAGAAGCCTACATCAAGTCAGGTGCTGATGGGATCATGATACATTCAAGACATAAAGATCCAGCAGAAATAGTTGAATTTATGGAAAAATTTAGAGCTGTAGATAATAGTACGCCTGTAGTAGTGGTGCCAACAAGTTTTAATTCCGTAACCGTAGAAGAGTTCATTAAAATGGGTGTTAATGTTGTTATTTCTGCAAATCATATGTTGCGAGCTGCTTATCCTGCAATGTCAAAAGTTGCCAAATCTTTGTTAAAAAATGGAAGAAGCTTGGAGGCTGAGTCAGACTGCATGTCTATTAAAGAAATTTTAGAAATCATTCCAGGTACTAAGTAGTTGCAAAAAGTATTTATTAATCAAGGCATAACCATTTTACCTGAAATCTTAAATGATCTTAGGATAAAAAAAATTTTTTTAGTTGTTGGAAATAACGCTTATCAATCTATCGAGAATTTAATTAAGCCTTACACCAAAAGTGCCAGTATAGAAACATTTATTATGACTGACTCAAATTTTAAAACTATAATTTCCGGATGTGAAAAACTCAAACAATCAAATTCAGATTTAATTATTGCTATTGGAGGTGGAAGAATTATTGATGCAGCAAAATTAATTAGTGTTACAGCTCTTTCTAAAGAAAATTATGAAAATGTAATAAGAGGAAAAGAAATTATAAAAAATAAATTTTTACCTTTGTTAGTTATGCCAACTACTGCAGGTACAGGTAGTGAAGCGACAAGTTTTAGTGTTGTATATCTTGGTAAAAAAAAATTTTCTATTGCTAGCGAAAAATTATTACCAGAGTATGTAATAGCAGACACTTCATTAGTTCAAGAAATGCCAAATTATCTAAAAGCATGTACTTTATTTGATGCTTTTTCTCAAGCTATAGAGTCCTTTTGGTCTGTTAATGCAACAGACATGAGCAGAAAATACGCTAGAAGAGCAATTGAATTAATCAATATGAATTTAAAAGGATATTTAAATAATGAGTCTAAAAATACAAAGAATATGGTAGAGGCCGCATATTATTCAGGGAAGGCAATAAACATATCAAAAACAACCTTGCCACATGCATTATCTTACTTTCTGACTATAAAATATAATGTTTCGCACGGGCATGCTGTGGCTTTAACTTTGGGATTTATTGGAAAAATTAATTATAATTCTGGGTGTGATAATCTCAAAAAAGTTATGAATGATATATGTTTAATGTTGCATATTGATATTAAAAATTTTGAAAAGTATTGGTATAATTTAATGCAAGTAGGTGGCTTAGAAACAAAGTTATCTAATCTAGGAGTTAAAAAAGAAGATTTAGAACTTATAGTCGACTCAGTCAACGTCGAAAGGTTAAAAAATCATCCACTAAATATCGAAAAGGAAATTTTAATCAAAGAACTTAATAAAATATTCTAAATTATGGAGCAGTATAAAAAGATTAGAAAGAAAATTTATAGTGTTCAATTTGAACGTTGGAAAAATATTTTAAATATCAATTCACCTTACTCACTAATTAAAGCTGTTTACTATATAGAAACTGCTTCTCTATTTTTGTTCATTACACAAAAAATTATTAAATCACCAAACTTTGTTACAGTTCTTTATATTTTAACTGGTGTTTTTGGTGCCTTCCTAGTTATTTTAAGTCCTCATAATTGTTTTTTTTACCTTGGATTATTTATGATTTTTACCAAAGGAACTTTTGACTGGGCTGATGGAGCTTTAGCACGAAGATTAAACAAAACCTCATTTTTGGGCCATGCACTTGATGTTTATGGAGCAAATATTTGTGATGTGGCATTCAAAATGGCTTTTGTTTTTTATACTACGAATTATTACCCGGAATATATAATTTTTTTTCCATTATTCGCCTTTGTAATTTTAATAACCAAATTTAATACGTTCTCTGATCTTCTTTATTATAAAAATATTAGAGATGACTATAAGACAAATGATAAAAAGAAAAATAACTTTGAGGAAGATTTGAGACAAGGAAAAAAAATGAAAAAAATAACAAAACTATATAATATTTATACATCCTTTTTAGATGCAAGAGCAAGAAGTACTGATTTTCTAATATTAATTTTATTAATCGATGGGATAACTGATGTTGATATTACCTTTATATTGTTAATTTTATCAGCATTAATTATTTTAAGAGCTATTGTAGAATATTTTGCCACTACTTATTTGGCATTTCAAAATTATAGGAATTAAAAATGGATAAAAATTATTGGGATGAGTACTATAAACTACATGGGGGAGATAAAGAAATTAGTGACCCTAGTAGTTTTGCAAAATTTATTTTAAAAAATTTTTTTTCTGAAAGGAAATTTAACATTGTAGAGCTTGGATCTGGAAATGGAAGAGATGCAATTTTTTTTGCTTATAACGGTCATAATGTAATCGCTATTGATCAAAGTACAAAAGTGATTAATATCCAAAAACAAAATTTAGACAATAAGTTTGCAATGAATTTACATTCTAAAGCACAAGATTTTGTCAAGGAAGATTATTCAAGATATGAAAAAATAGATGCCTTTTATTCTAGGTTTACTATTCATTCAATTTCTAAAAGTGATGAATTTGAATTACTTCCAAAAATTTATGATAATTTAGAAAGAAAAGGTTTATTTTGCGTTGAAGTAAGAACAATCAATGATCCTCTGTATGGAATTGGAGAGTTTTGTGGTGAAAATACATTTGTGACTGACAATCATAAACGACGATTTATAGATACTAAAGTCTTTCGAAAACAAGTTTTAGATTTAGGCTTCAAAGAATTATATTTTATTGAGGAAAATAATCTATCAATTTATAAAAATGATAATCCAGTATTGATGAGAATAATTTTACAAAAATGATATTTGATAATAATAATATTTTTAAAACGGCTGTAAAAATATTAATAGATAACAATATAAATTATTGGGTTTGTCATGGCACCTTATTAGGTATTATTCGTGATAATAAGTTACTTTCTTGGGATAGTGACATAGATTTTGCAGTATGGGAGGATGAATACTCCAAAGAAGATATACTTGAAATCTTTTTAAGTGACAATCGTTTCAAAAAAGAAATTATTATAGAGGAAATAAATAGCTTACACTTTTTAATAAATGAAAAGAGAGTAGATATTAATTTTTATACTAGAGATAAGGAGAAAGCATATATTAAATGGATAGCTTTGCCTGAGGGTTTTTTTTTTAAATTGTATGACTTTGTTTTCAAATTTCTTGCAAACGAAAAAAGCGTCAAAAAAACAATTAAATCAAGCAATGGAAAGCTTATAGAGCTTGGTAAGCTACTAATTATAATTCCATTATTTTTTTTTAGACTTTTGCTGCCAAAATTTATTAAGACTAAATTAATAAAGGATTTTTATAAAAAACTTGACACTGTTGGTTATAGCTTTCCAATTGAGTTAATGAAATTTAAAGTGATTAAATTTTTGGGAACAGATATAATTGTGCCAGTTGAACCCGAGGATGTTTTAAAGTATACGTATGGGGATGACTGGAAAACACCAAAACAAAATTATGTATGGCATAAAGAGGCTAAGAATTTATTTAGACAAAGTCAGTAATGAAAATTATTAATATCACAAAGCTTTTAAAAGAATTAATGGTTGTTAAGTGAATAAATAGTAATGAAAAGTAAATAAATATGAAGGCATTAATACTAGCTGGGGGTTATGGAACTCGCCTAAGTGAAGAAACTGATATAAGACCTAAACCAATGGTTGAGGTAGGAGGTAAACCAATACTATGGCACATTATGAAAACCTATTCATACTATGGAGTGAATGAATTTATTATCTTACTGGGATATAAGGGTTATTTTATTAAAGAATATTTTGCTAATTATATCTTACATCAAAGTGACGTAACTATAGATATGTCAAATGGTGATATACAAATGCATAACAAATCTTCTGAGCCATGGAAAGTAACCTTGCTTGATACTGGTTCAAACGCCATGACCGGTGCAAGAATTAAAAAGGCTAAAGATTATATTGGCAATGAAACTTTTATGCTTACATACGGCGATGGGCTTGCTGATATTAATATTAAAGAGACACTTAAATTTCATAAAAAACATGGAAAATTTATGACTATGACTTCGGCACAACCAGGTGGTAGGTTTGGCGCTCTTAACGTGGATAAAAGCAATCGGGTGATTGATTTTAGGGAAAAACCTCAAGGAGAGGAGTCTTGGATTAACGCAGGTTACTTTATTTGCGAACCAGAGGTTTTTAATTATATCGGTGATGGTGACGATGTAGTCTTTGAAAAGGAACCACTTAAAAATCTTGTTAAAGATGAACAGATTTTTACTTATAAACACAATAGTTTCTGGATGCCAATGGATACTCTTAGAGACAAAAATAAACTTAATGAAATTTATAATAGCAAAAAAGCACCTTGGGTGGTTTGGGCTGATTGATGTTTAGTAATATTTACCGTGGAAAAAAAATATTATTAACAGGACATACTGGCTTTAAAGGAACATGGTTAACAACCTGGTTATTACATCTAGGTGCAAATGTTATTGGGGTCTCCAAAGATATTCCAACGAACCCGTCAATGTTCAATATATTAAAACTTTCAGATAAGATCCGTAATGTCGTTCTTGATATTCGAAATTATAAAGATATTAGTAAAGTTATTTCAAATGATAAACCAGACTTTGTTTTTCATTTAGCAGCTCAAGCTATTGTATCTACCTCATATACAGATCCATTAGAAACTATTTCATCTAATACTATGGGTACAACCAATATATTAGAAGCATTAAGAAATTCAAATCATCAATGTACAGCAATTATTATAACGAGTGATAAAGCTTATGATAATGTTGAGCAGATTTGGGGATATAAAGAAAATGATCAAATGGGAGGCAAAGATATTTATAGTGGTTCTAAAGGAGCAGCAGAATTAATAATTAAATCTTATTATCACTCATTTTTCAAACTTAGAGAGTCCAATGTATGCCTAGCAGTTGCAAGAGCTGGAAATGTGATTGGTGGTGGTGATTGGGCAAAAGATAGAATTGTTGTTGATGCAGTTTTAGCATGGAGCAAAAATAAACCTGTTAAAGTTAGAAATCCGCAAGCAACTCGACCTTGGCAACATGTTCTAGAACCCCTTAGTGGTTATTTAAATTTAGGAAAGGAACTTTTTAATAATAAGAAGTTAAACGGTGAAGGATTTAATTTTGGTCCTTCATCAGAACAAAATCGAACTGTTAAAGAGCTTTTATCTGATTTAAGTAGATACTGGGATTTAGATACTAATGAAAAAATATTTATTGTTAAAGACCCAATTTCTTTTCATGAAGCAACACTACTAAAACTTAATTGTGAAAAATCTCTTGCCTTATTGAATTGGCGATCTGTATTAGATTATAAGGATACAATTAGATTTACTTCTGAATGGTATAAAAACTATTACACAGAACCTGATTCTGCACAAATAAAAACAACAAATCAGATTATTGAATATGAAAATTTTGCTAAAAATAAAAAACTTGCATGGACGGAGTAATTTTAACACCATTAAAAAAAATAACACATTTGAAGGGTGACATTCTTCATGCAATGAAAAAAAGTGAAAAGGAGTTTTCTGGGTTTGGAGAAGCTTACTTTTCATCCGTTTATCAAGGTAAAATAAAAGGTTGGAAAAAACATAACAAAATGACCTTGAATATAATTGTTGTTAAAGGTGAGATTGAGTTTGTTATTTATGATAATAAAAGTTTTTTTAACGTTAATTTGTCAAAAAATAATTTCCAGAGATTAACGGTTGGACCTGGTTTATGGCTTGCCTTTAGAGGATTGTCTTCAGATAATATGCTACTTAATTTAGCTAGCATAGAACATGATCCAAAAGAAAGTGAAAATAAAGATTTAAAAAATTTTCCTTATGATTGGCATAAAATTTAGACAGATAAGACAGTAATAAATAATTATGATATTAAGTAAAAATTTGAATAATAGTAATTTACTTATTGTAGGTGGCACAGGCTTTATTGGTTCAAATGTTGCCAAAAAAGCTTTGGAAAATGGGTTTAAAGTTACAGTTATCTCAAAAAATAATTATCCACAAAACAAACAAATAAATTGTGTTGATTATATTAATGTAGATATTTCAAGAGAAAAAGATTTATATCATATTTTAAAAGATAGGGTATTTGAATATGTCTTAAATTTAGGTGGCTATGTGGACCATAAAAATTTTAGTGAAGGTGGTAAAGAAGTTTTTGAAACACATTTCAGTGGAACTTTAAATTTAGTCAAAAGTATCAATAAGGATTTTCTAAAAGGGTTTATTCAAATTGGAAGTAGTGATGAGTACGGAGCAAACATTGCACCTCAAAAAGAGAACCAAAGAGAAATGCCTATCTCTCCTTATTCAATTGCCAAAACTTCAGCAACTCATTTTTTGCAAATGTTATATAGAACAGAGAGATTTCCAGTTGTAATCCTTCGACCATTTCTTGTTTATGGACCAGGTCAAAATAGTGGTAGATTTTTACCTCAGATTATTAAAGGTTGTTTTTCTGGGGAGGAATTTGAAACCTCTTCAGGTGAACAGTTGCGTGATTTTTGTTATATTGATGATATTACAGATGGAATATTGAGAGCAATAAAGAGCGATAATGTAAATGGGGAGATAATTAACCTTGCATCAGGAGATCCAATATCTATTCGCACTGTGATAGAAAAGGTAAAAACTTATATTGGAAAAGGTAGTCCGAAATTTGGAAAAATTGCTTATCGTGCTGGAGAAAATATGAGTCTTTATGCTGATACAACAAGAGCAGAGCACCTTTTAGGATGGAAATCAAAGATAACCATTGATGATGGAATTAAAAAAACAGTAGACCATTACCGAGTATACGATCTAAAGTGATTACAAAAAAGCCGTTAATTAGTGTGTTGATGAATTGCTATAATGGAGAGAAATATATTCGTGAAGCTGTCGACAGTGTAATTAATCAAACATATGAAAATTGGGAATTAATATTTTGGGATAACCAGTCTAGTGATTCAAGTGCTAAACTTTTTTTAGAATATGATGATTGTAGGTTGAAATATTTTTATGCTCAAAAACATACAGAATTAGGCGATGCTAGGGTAGAAGCCATGAGCAAAGCTAAAGGTAGTTGGGTTGGTATATTAGATGTGGATGATATTTGGTGTAAAGAAAAGTTAGAATATCAAGTTGACATAATAAATAAATCTCTCAATGATGGTGTTGAATTAGGGTTGGTCTACGGCAAGGTTTTAGAAATTAATGAAAGAGGTGTCGAAGTTGGCGAACTCTCTCACATTAACTATAAGAATAAAATATTACCAAATGGTATGATTTTAAAAGAATTGTTATTGAAAGGTAATTTTATCATGAGCCCTTCTATTTTATTCAGCATGAATGCTTTCAAACAAATCGGAGGATTTCCAATAGGATATTTAAATGCTTCCGACTATTATATTTCTTGTGCGATTTCTAGCATTTATAGAGTTGGAGTAGTTAATAAATATGTTGCAAAATATAGAGAGCATCAAAATAACTTAACATTAAATCAAAAAGTTATTGCATTTGAAGAGCAATTGATGATCTTTAATAAATGGGTCAAATATGTTGACGTTGATGATTTGCAAAAGATAAAAAGAATTAGAGAATTAAATGTAATGATTGCTTTTATGGAAATGAAATATAAAAACAATTACATTAGGGGCGTAAAACTTATTTTATTAAATGGCTCTTTTTTATTGGCCATAAAAATAGTAATAAAATACTTATTTTCCAAGTATAGAGCAATGAGTTAATGAGAATTTTAAAAGCATATAATAATTTTTATGTATTAATAATATTTATATTACTTTTTATTAGTACTTTATTGGCTCCTTTACAACTTCACCCAAAGATAAATTATGCAATTATTTTTTTGTTTTATGTTTTAATTATTTTTTTTCATAAAAACGCCATAGCACACATGAATAGAATGTTGTTTTTTGCAATAGTTGTATTAATACCATCAGGATTGCTTGGCTTATATATGGGGTGGAGCTACATAGATATTTCTGCAGATTTAGCGAGATATTTAGCTCCATTTTTAGGTTATACGGCAGGTATATTATTGTTAAATCACTTAGAGTATAATAGGATTCTATATGTATTGTACGGGCTGTTAACCTTAAAGTTGTTTTCGTATTATGGATCAGTAGTCTCTAAGGTAAGCGATGTTTTTCAAGGAGGTCAATTAGTTGAGTATGCTAGTCGATATGGTTTAGAGGTTCATTTCCTATATTCCTTTTTAGCTTATTTTCTTATAAGAAATAAACTTGTCTCCGGGTTTAAAAAAGTATTATTGATTGGTTATGTTGTCGGCTATATTGTAAATCCAATTCTAATAGAAAGTAAAGCTAGAACTATAACCATGATATTATCATTTACATTAATATTTGTTTTTTTTACTAAATTTAAAAATAAACTTTTGCTGATTTTGTTAGCTTCATTGGTTACGGGAATAATTCTTATATATTCTGGTGGTGAAAATTTTAAATTCACTACTAATCTCGATAATGTGACTTCTAGGTACCAGGATACATTAAAACTGATTCAAACTAAAGAGTATTCTGTAGATGCTAGTACAGCATATCGAGTTGCAGAAATTAAAAATGTATTTGGCATGTTAATTGATAAATTTCCATACTCATTACCTTTTGGATTTGGAAGTGGTGCGTTATACTATGAAAAACATGCCCAAATAAAGGGTGGCATATCAGCGGGAAATTATAGACCAGATGGTGGAATTCATGATATTTTCTTTGTACCAGGTGTTTACTCTTTTAGGTATGGAATTATAGGACTGCTCTTTATGTTATATTTTGTTGTGCACAATTATAGAAAGATTTCAATTAACAATGTTAATGCGCATCATGATACAATAGCAGCATCTTTAAAAATATTTATAATTACGGCTATCATTGCAGATCTTTTTATCCCTGTCCATGTCTACGGCAGATTCCATTATGGTTTTTTTATAGCTATGGGTATAGTATTACAAAATAAACTTAACAATCAATATAGTTCATCAAAAGCTTCTGTTGTATAATTTTTTAATTTTTTGTATTGTTGAGCAATGAATGCGTAGAATAACTGTTGGTATTGATGCATCAAGGAATCGTTCTGGTGGTGCAAAAGCTTATTTGATGGGAATTCTATCCGAAGTAAACCCTTTAGATTACGGCATCAAAGAGGTGCATATATGGGCACCAGATAGTTTATTAAATAAATTAGAAAACTATAGGTGGTTGATTAAGCATTCATCCAAAGAGTTGCAGCAGTCTATAATTAAACAAATTTGGTGGCAAGCAACTAAGCTAAGTTATGAAGCTAAAAGTATTGGTTGTGATATTATGTTTACGACTGATGCAAGTACGCTGTGTAGATTTAAACCAATGATTGTTCTTAGTCAAGATATGCTTTCATATGAGCCTGGAGCAATGAGGCGTTATGGTTATACAAAGCAACGGATAAGGTTGCTTGCAATTCTCCTTATTCAAAATTATGCATTTCGATTTTCTGATGGAGTAATTTTTCTTACTCAATACGCTTCAAAAGTTATACAAAGATCAACAGGTCTCCTTACTCGTGTAAAGTGTATTCCGCATGGGGTAGGTTTAAATTTTAGATCATTACAATTTAATCATACTTGGCCGAATGATTCCACTGAACCAATTCGATGTGTATATATTTCAAATACCGAAATGTATAAGCATCAATGGGTTGTTGTTCAAGCGCTTTCGATTTTACGAGCGCATGGTCATAATATTACATTACAACTGATTGGTGGAGGAGAAGGTAAGGCTCAGACATTATTGGATAAAAGTATTAATAAATATGATCCTGAGGCTTCATTTGTCCAAGTTATTGATTTTATTTCTCACAACAAGGTGCCTGAATACTTATCAAAATCGAATATTTTTATTTTTGCATCAAGTTGTGAAAATATGCCTATAACTTTAATTGAAGGGATGGCATCGGGGTTGCCTATTGCATGTTCTGATCGTGGACCAATGCCAGAAGTACTTCAGGATGGCGGCGTATATTTTAACCCAGAAGATTGTAAGTCTATTGTTTTCGCTATAGAGAAAATTATCTATAACCATTCACTTCGTAAATATATTTCAAAACGTGCAAAAAAACTTTCAAATAAATATTCTTGGAAACGTTGTTCAGATCAAACATGGGAATTTATTGTAGACACATATAGGGAGTTGAATCATGATTGATAAGCAATATAGAATATGTAAAAATTGCATAATGGACTCATCAGACTCACGTATTGAGTTTGATGAAAATGGCCGATGTATATACTGTAATAACTTTTACAATATAATTCTCCCAAAATGGAACAAAAATCTCAAAGACGAAAAGGGATTATTTAAAACTATAGAGAAAATTAAAAAAGAGGGTAAACACAAGAATTTTGATTGCATTATAGGATTAAGTGGTGGTTTAGATAGTTCATATTTAACTTATATTGCAAAAGTAAAGTTTGGCTTAAGGCCTTTGCTATTCCATGTGGATGCGGGATGGAATACAGATATAGCGGTTGGTAATATTGAAAAACTTGTCGATGGATTGCAACTCGATCTGTATACTGAGGTTATTAACTGGGAAGAAATGAAAGATCTTCAGGTTGCATTTCTAAAGTCACAAATTCCACATCAAGATATACCTCAAGACACTGCCTTTTTTTCTGAATTGTATAAGTTTGCGCGTAAGCATAAGGTTAAATATGTCTTAACTGGAAGCAATTATTCTACTGAGTGTATTAGAGAGCCAGATGAGTGGGGTGTGACCCCTGGAATTGACAAAACATTAATTACAGATATTCATTCTATATATGGAGAAAGACCATTAAAAACTTTTCCAATTATTGATGTATTTGTATCTAAGATTTATTATAAATACTTTTTAGGAATGCAGGTATTTAACCCCTTAAATTTTATTACATATGTAAAGTCAGATGCCGAGGTTGAATTAAATAAATTTTGTGGTTGGAAAAAATTTAAACATAAGCACCATGAGTCTCGTTTTACTCGTTTTTTTGAAGATTACTGGTTACCCAATAAATTTGGTTTTGATAAAAGGAGAGCTCATTTTTCTAGTTTAATTCTTACCAGTCAAATGACAAGAGAAGATGCAATTGAGAGAATTAAATCTCCAGAACTTGATGATCATTTTTTAAAGAAAGAATTTGAATATGTTTCTCATAAGCTAGGTTTGACTGTTAGCGAATTGAATTCTATATTTGAAAGTGATAACAAAAACGTTGGTGACTATAAAAATAAACAATTATTTGTGAATTTTGGCTCAAAGATGATGCAATTATTTGGCTTAGAAAAGAGGTTATATAAATGATTGCTATTGTTGATTATGGCTTGGGAAATGTCCAAGCATTTAAAGATGTTTATACTAGATTAAACTTGCCGGTTTTAATAGCAAGATCCTCAAAAGACCTAGTAAATGTAACTAAGCTGATACTTCCAGGTGTAGGGTCGTTTGATTACGCATTTATGAAATTAGATAAATCTGGTATGCGTAAAAATTTAGAGGATCTGGTGATTGATAGAAAAATACCAATTTTAGGTGTGTGTGTAGGTATGCAAATGTTAGCAAGATCAAGTGAGGAAGGTAAATTAAAGGGATTAGGATGGATTGATGCAATAGTTAAAAGGTTTGACTCTACTAATGGCATTATTCTGCCCCACATGGGTTGGAATAATGTTAATCCAAAGTCTTATGGCGGATTGTATAAAAATACAAAAGAAGATTTGAAGTTTTATTTTTTACATTCGTATTACTTTGATGCTTGTGAAGAGTCTGATGTAGAAGCCACTGCAAATTATGGAGGTGAATATGTATGTTCTGTTAGAAAAGGGAATATATTTGGAGTTCAGTTTCATCCCGAAAAGAGCCATCATTTTGGAATGCAACTTTTGAAAAATTTCGCAGAAATTTAATATATGCTGAAACCAAGAATTATTCCCTGTTTGTTAATAAGGGATAAAGGCTTAGTCAAGACAAAGAATTTTAAACCGTTTAAATATGTTGGAGACCCAATTAATGCTGTTAGAATATTTAATGAAAAAGAAGCTGACGAATTGATTGTTTTAGATATTGATGCAACTACCAAAGGCATGGACCCAGATTTTTTAACAATAAAAAAAATTGCAGCAGAATGTAGAATGCCTCTTTGTTATGGTGGAGGTGTAAAAACGGTTGAACATGCTGAATATATTATTAGTCTTGGTGTTGAAAAGGTTGCAATTAGTGCTGCCTTTATTGCTAATCCTGAGTTGGTAACAGATATATCATCAAAAATTGGTGGCCAGAGTGTAATAGTTATTCTTGATGTTAAGAGAAATTTATTTGGAAAATATGAAGTTTTTACGCATAATGGCAAAGTTAGGACTAATAAAACACCTATAGAGCTAGCTAAATTAGCAGTAAAGTTTGGTGCTGGAGAGGTTGTAATTAATTCTATTGATTTGGATGGCGCAATGAGTGGTTATGATCTTATTTTGGCTAAAAATTTGCGAAATGCTGTTAATGTTCCAATCTCTATTATGGGAGGAGCTGAAAATCTTAATGATATGAAAAATCTTTTTAACTCATGTGGGGTTGTTGGAGCCATAGCTGGAAGTCTATTTGTTTTTAAAGGGCCCTTAAAAGCAGTATTGATCAACTACCCTTATGGTATCGAAAAAGATGATTTGGTAGAAAACAATTAAAGTATTAAAATATATAACAAATTGAAAATGTTTAAAGCTAAATAACTTTATGAAAAAAATAAAAGTATTAACAATTGTTGGAACTCGTCCTGAAATTATTAAATTAAGTCAAGTTATAAAAAAATTAGATGAGTATACTGAACATATTATTGTCCATACAGGGCAAAACCACAATTATGAACTTAATGAATTATTTTTCGAGCAACTTGGTATAAGAAAACCTAATTACTTTCTAGAAGCCGCAAAAGAAACACCATCAAAAACTATAGGGGATATAATATCAAAGATAGATGACCATTTAGATGAACTAAATCCAGATGCAGTATTAATTTATGGTGATACAAATAGTTGTTTAAGTGTCATACCTGCAAAAAAAAGAAAGATACCTGTTTTTCATATGGAGGCTGGTAATAGATGTTTTGATCAAAGGGTCCCCGAGGAAATAAATAGAAAAATTGTTGATCACTTAAGTGACATAAATTTACCACTATCAGAACACGCTAGAGATTATTTAATTTCTGAAGGTATAAAACCAGAAACAATTATTAAAATTGGTTCACCTATGAAAGAAGTTGTTAATGCGAATATGAATTTAATAGAGACTAGTAAGATCCTTGCTAAACTTAAACTAACTCCTAAGAAATATTTTGTAGTAAGCATCCATCGTGAAGAAAATGTAGATTATAAAAAAAATTTTGAAAAATTATTAAGTTCGATTAATGAAATTGAAAAAGTTTTTAAAATGCCAATTTTTATATCAACACACCCAAGAACTGAAAAAAAACTAAAACTTATGAATTATAAAAATTTAAGTAAAAATATAACTTTTGCCAAACCTTATGGGTTTCATGACTATATTAAATTGCAAATGAATGCTTTTTGTACAATTTCTGATAGTGGAACTATAACAGAGGAGGCATCTATTTTGAGTTTTCCTGCTATCACTATTCGCCAAGCTCATGAAAGACCGGAAGGTATGGATGAAGGCACTTTGATAATGTCAGGATTGGATAAAGATAGAATTATGCAGTCAATTAAAGTTGTAACGGAGAATCGATGTACAAAAATAGTGCAAGATTATAATGTTGACAATGTTTCAGACAAAATACTTAAAATCATTCTTTCTTATACTGACTATATTAATAGAACTGTGTGGTATAAGTAAATATGTTTAAAAATCCCAGGGTTTTAGTTTTAGGCTCAACAGGAATGCTGGGTCATCAACTTTGTAACTATTTAATTAATAATAGTGACTACACATTATTTGACATTGCTAGAACCTCCAAGTTTAGAAAAGAAACCGCTCTTATTGATGTAAGAAATGAAAGAAAGTTATTAGACTATATTAAAGATTTAAGGCCTGATTATATAATAAATTGTGTTGGTATTTTGATAAGTGGTTCGAATAAAAATATAGAGGAAGCAATTTTTATAAATTCATATCTTCCCCATATGTTGGCAAGAATTTCTGATGAAATTAAGTCAAGACTTATTCATATATCTACTGATTGTGTATTTTCTGGCGAAAAAGGTGAGTATATTGAGACTGATCATAGGGATGGTCAAGGTATCTATGCGCAAACTAAAATATTAGGAGAAATTGTAGATAATAAAAATCTAACCTTGAGGACCTCTGTTATTGGTCCAGAAATTAAAGATAATGGAGAAGGATTGTTTCATTGGTTCATGAATCAAGAAAATGAAATTTTAGGTTTTACCAAAGCTATTTGGTCAGGAGTAACAACAATAGAGCTTGCGAAAGTAATTAAATGGTCAGTCGATAGACGTGTGACAGGATTATATCATGTAACAAATAACTCAACTATCACTAAGTATGAACTTCTAAATTTATTTAATAAACACACTAAAAAAAATATCAATATTAAACAATTTGAGAGTAAATTTGTTGATAAAAGCTTTGTTGATACTAGATTATTATTAAATCACACTATTCCATCTTACGATGAAATGATTTTTGAAATGATTGAGACTATTGTTAAAAATAGGCCTTTGTATTCTCAATATAAGGCAATTTATTTTGACAAAGAATAAAAAAATTTTAATTGTAACTGAGTGTTTTTATCCTGAAGAGTTTAAAATCAATGACATTGCTTTATCATGGAAAAACAAAGGATATGATATTGACGTTTTAACTTTAGTCCCAACTTATCCATTTGGAAAAGTTTTTTCAAATTTTAAGAACACTTTTTTTCGAAAAGATAATTATCAAGATATAAATATTTTCAGAGTTTACGCCATCACTGGATATAGAGATAGTGCATTTAAAAAAAAAATGAAATATTTAAATTTTATGATTTTAGGAAGCATTATCGCAATTTTAATAGGTAGGAAATATGATTATATATTTGGTTTTAATTTGGGTGCATTAACTGACATGTTACCTGTAGTATTAATAAAAAAGTTATATAAAAAGAGAACTACTCTTTGGGTACAAGATATTTGGCCTGAAAGTTTGTATGCTTATGGTTTTAAAAAAAATAAAATATTACACAATATTTTAAATATATTTGTAAAGTTTATTTATAGAAATATTGATGCTATAGCAATTTCTAGCAAAGGCTTTGAGACAAAACTTGCACATTACACTAAAAAGGATATAAATTTTCATTATTTACCAAATTGGTCTGACAATTTAGATATAAGCTCCTTGGCGAAAAAGGTAGACGAAACTAATAAAGTTGTAAATTTTACTTTTGCAGGAAATATAGGAAAACTTCAAAATTTAGAGAATATAATTATTGCTTACAGTTCATTATCAGATGAATATCAAAAAAAATCTCAACTAAGTATAGTTGGAGATGGATCCAATCTAGCTAAATTAAAGATGCTAGCAAAAAATAATTCTAATATAATTTTTTATGGTAGGCAGCCAAGTTCAAAGATGTCTGAATATTACAACAATAGTGATTTTTTAATTATCTCTTTAATTAATGATCCCTTATTCTCATCTTTAATTCCTTCCAAAACACAAACTTATATTGCAGCAAAAAAACCTATTTTAGCAATAATTAATGGAGAGACTGCCAATATTGTTAAGGAAAATAATCTTGGGTTATATGCTGATCCATCAAATATTAAAGATATTGCAAAGTTATTTAAGAAATGTATTGAAATGAATAAAGAAGAGAGAGAAAATTTTATTAATCGAAATGATTATTTACTGAAAACAGTTTTTAATAAAGAAAAAATAATTGAAAGTTTGTTGAAGCTTGTAACGAACAAAATTTAAAAAAAAATAAATATTTACTTATTATATAAATTATTATTTTTTTCAAAAAAAATTCGATAGTATTAATTAATAAAATTTTATAAAAAATATGAAAATATTAGTATCAGGAGCAACAGGTTATATAGGATCACATACTGTAGCAGAACTTATTAATGCTGGTTTTAAAGTAGTAGCAGTGGATAATCTTACAAATTCATCTTTAGAATCTTTAAAACGTGTTGAAAAATTGTTTAAATGTAAAATTCCTTTTTATAGGCTTGATATTCGAAACAAATCTGCTCTTAAAAAAGTTTTTGACAAACACTCTATTGAGGCCGTGATTCACTTTGCAGGTTTAAAATCAGTTAATGAGTCAATTTTAAAGCCTGTTGAATATTATAATAATAATTTAGGAGGAACATTTTCTTTAATTGAAGTTATGAAAGAATTTAATTGTAAGATATTTCTATTCAGTTCATCTGCTAGTGTTTATGGTAATCCTCAAAGTATACCTATTAAAGAAAATGTTCCATTATCAGGATCAAATCCATATAGTCGAAGTAAAATTATGATTGAGCAATATTTGCAAGATGTATTTAATACAAGCGATAATTATTGTCTGGGAATATTAAGATATTTTAATCCTATAGGTGCTCATAAAAGTGGATTAATCGGTGAAGATCCAAATGATATTCCAAATAATTTAATTCCATTTGTCTCACAAGTAGCTATCGGAAAAATAAAAAAACTCTATATTTTTGGAGGAGACTATGAAACACCAGATGGAACTGGAATTCGCGATTATATCCATGTTGTAGATTTAGCAATTGGACATATAAAAGCATTACAAGTAATTATGAAAAAGCCACAAGTATTGATAGCAAATTTAGGTACAGGCAAAGGCCATTCAGTGCTTGACGTGGTCAAAGCCTTTGAAAAAACTTCAGGTAGAAAAATACCTTTTACTATAGTAGATCGTAGACAGGGAGATATAGCCATTAGTTATGCCGACTGCAACCATGCAAATAAAGTCCTTAATTGGAAAGCAAAGTATAAGCTTGATGAAATGTGTGAAGATGCTTGGCGATGGCAAACTTTAAACCCCAAAGGTTATAATTGATTGTGATTAATGTTAAGTATTTGTTATTTATAAAAAAATAATTATTTTAAACTAAAAAATTTATTCCACTTACCACAAACAAAACTTTATTTTGGACAAGAAAAGCGAGATTGATAGAATTACTTGATCCTTACAGGTAGTTAATAGTTATACAAAAGAAACTACAAATAAAATAAGACTTAATTTGAAATGTTAAAAAATTAGAAGTTTCCAAGGAACAGAAACATGAGCTTAAAAAGTATTGTAAAAAAAAGGAATAATATTTTAACAACGCCATTGATGAACAAAGCTTGAGTGATTTAGATTTTTTAGATTTGTGTGTTTATAAAGTTCTCTCTCCAGATAATAAAAATTTACAATTTCTAAAAATTATAAAAAAAATAAGCTCTCACCTGTATGTAAAATATCGGCTATCTTACTGAGTTTGCATTAACGCTGAAAACTATATGTGATTTTAATAAAAATGTAGTTTTGTTGCAGTGTATGGTATATTAAAATTTTTAATTTTTAAGATTATTTCATGAATGCTTCAACTTTTTAAAAGGCCATGTTAATGAAAAAAATTTTAGTAACAGGAGCCTCTGGATTTATTGGACACTCTCTTTGTGAAACTTTATCAAAATCTGGAAGAACAGTGATTGGAGCTGTTCGAAGTTTAAATTCAATTTTATTAAATAACAACATAAAATATATATCAGTTGGAGATATTAGTTTTAAAAAAAATTGGAAAGACTTATTATTTGGAGTTGATTGTATTATTCATTGTGCAGGAATAGCGCATAAAATGAATAAAGATAAAAATTTTGATGCTTATAAACTAACAAATTTAAATGGTACAAAATATCTTGCAGAACAGGCAGCAGAAGCAGGTGTTAAAAGATTAGTATTTTTAAGTTCGATTAAAGTTAATGGTGAGAATACAGATATTATTAATGGAAAGGAAAAATTTTTATATAATGATATTCCAAAACCTAAAGACCCTTATGCTGTATATAAATTTGAAGCTGAAAAGGTATTATTTAACATTTCAGCTAATACAGAATTGGAGACGGTAGTTGTTCGTTTTCCATTAGTTTATGGAAATGCTGCTAAAGGAAATCTAGCAAGGTTAATAGATATTATTTCAAAAAATTTACCACTACCGTTTAAGGCCATAAATAATAAACGTTCTTTAATTGGAATTCATAATTTGGTTGACTTATTAATTAGGTGTATTGATCATCCAGAGGCAAGTGGAAAAACTTTTTTAGCTTCTGATGGTGAAGATTTATCTACCCCTGAACTTATAAAATTGATTGCTTCATCAATGGGAAGAAAAGCTAACTTATTTTCTTTGCCTGTTTATATGCTCAAATTTCTAGGTATAATTTTTGGAAAAAGAGAAGAAATAAATAGGTTAGTTGGATCATTAAGGATAGACAATAGTTTTACACAAGAAACATTAAATTGGACACCTCCTATAAGTGTTGAAGAAGGTATCAGAAGAATGGTTCAAGGAGAATGATAAGGATTTTTGATTTTTTATTTTCACTAATAGGATTAATACTACTGTTTCCTCTATTAATTTTAATATTTTTGATTGGTTTATTTGATAATGGATCACCTTTATTTATACAAAAACGAGTTGGTTATAATTTTAAATCTTTTTCATTAATTAAATTTAGAACGATGCCAGTGGGTATGAGATCAGCTGGAACACATTTAATTAAAAATATCAAATTTAGTTCATTTGGATATTTTTTAAGAGGAACCAAAATTGATGAAATACCTCAATTATTAAATGTTTTGATTGGTGATATGAGCTTAGTTGGACCAAGGCCTTGTTTGTTTAATCAGAGAAAATTAATTAATGAGCGCAAAAAAAGAGGGGTATTTAAAGTAAGACCAGGGATTACAGGACTTGCTCAAATTTCAGGCATAAATATGAAAACACCAACACTTCTTGCTAAAACAGATCAAAAAATGATTAAGAAGATGAGCTTATATAACTATTTTTATTATATCTTTAAAACAATATTTAAAATTATCTAATAAATAAGCTTAGGTCATTCTCAAAGCTGGGGGTTTAAAAAACTTAGAAAGTATAATTATTCTGACTGATAATTTTTGTTGATTTTCATTGTTATTGTTTTTTGATATTTGTGCTTTATTATTAAATTATTAACACTTTAATTAAATTAAAATCATGTCAATTTTAACAGACTTAACGAAAAATATTATTAATCTTCCTCGTTATTCAAAGAGGATAATTGCAATTTTAATAGATATAGGTTTGTGTGTTTTTTGTACTTGGTTTGCATTTTATCTAAGGTTAGAGAAATTTATTCAAATTAACGATGTAACAATTTTAGCAGTTCTGATTTCAATAATACTTGCAATACCAATCTTTTGGTTGATAGGATTGTATAAAACTATTTTTCGTTTTCAAGGTTCGTCAATAATATTTACATTGTTTGTTGCAAGCTTTGTTTATTCATTATTATATTTTGCAGTAATTACTATTTATGGGATTCAAGGCATTCCAAGATCTATTGGTATCATTCAACCTATTCTATTATTTTTAACAGTTTCATCCACAAGAATAGCTATTAAATTTTTATTTTTACCAAATTCTAAAAAGACAAAAAATAAAACCAATGTATTAATTTATGGAGCAGGTAGTGCTGGAAGACAGTTATTAACTAGTCTAGAAAGTAATCCTGAGATGAAAGTCGTTGGTTTTTTAGATGATGACCCTCAATTTCATCGACAAATTATATTAGGTCAAACGGTATATGATCCATTAAAAATAGATAAAATAATTACCACAAAAAAAATATACTTAGTCTTACTAGCCCTTCCTTCAATTACTAGGCAAAAAAGAAATCAAATTATAAACAATTTAAATGAATATAATGTAAATGTTAAAACATTACCAAGTGTTCAAGATATTGTTGATGGTAAAATATCCGTATCAGATATTAAAGATTTAAGTATTGATGATCTTTTAAATAGAGAACAAGTTGAACCAAATTTAGAATTATTATCTAAAAATATTAAATCAAAAGTTGTAATGGTCACAGGCGCAGGAGGTTCTATTGGTTCAGAGATATCTCGACAAATTATAAAACTAAAACCAAAAAGATTAATTCTTATCGAATTAAATGAGTTCGCTCTTTATAAAATAAGCGAGGATTTAAAAAATTTAAATCATAATATAAAAATCATTTCTTTACTTTTAAATATTCAAAACAAGTTAAAAATTGAAGAAGTGTTTAAATCTTTTAATATAGATACCATTTATCATGCAGCAGCTTATAAACATGTGCCTTTAGTCGAAGAAAATATTTGTGAAAGTGTAAATAATAATGTGTTTGGAACTTTTATTTTAGCAGAAGCTGCTCTTAAGTATAATATTTCTAATTTTGTTCTAGTCTCAAGTGATAAAGCGGTTAGATCAACAAATGTTATGGGTGCAACAAAAAGGCTTGCTGAAATTTGTGTTCAATCTCTTTATGACAATCAAAATAAACAATCTAAATTTGCAATTGTAAGATTTGGAAATGTTTTAGAGTCATCAGGATCTGTTATTCCAAAATTCAAAAAACAAATTAATGATGGAGGTCCAGTAACCCTGACTCACCCTGATGTAACACGTTATTTTATGACAATATTTGAGGCATCCCAATTAGTTATGCAAGCAGGTGCTATGGCTGAAAAATGTGAGGTGTATGTCCTTGATATGGGAAAAAGTGTTAAAATTAAAGACTTAATTGAAAAAATGATAAAACTTTCAGGACTTTCAATTAAAGATAGTAAAAATTTAGAGGGTGATATTGAAATTAAAATAACAGGGCTTAGACCGGGTGAAAAATTGTATGAAGAATTATTGATGGGAGATAATCCCCAAAAAACTTTTCATGAAAAAATTCAAAAAGCCCAAGATCCTTTTATTTCTTTTAGTAGACTTAAAATAGATTTAAACCATTTAACAAATTTAATAGAGGAAAATAAAGTAGAGGAAGTTAAAAATATGCTCTCAAAATTAGTTCCTTCTTATCAATCAAATTCAAAAATTGTTGATCATTTTTATGAACTACAATCAAATGTAAAGAATGATTTTAAATCACCTAAAATAACTAATAGTGAAGAAAATAAAGTTGTAAGAATTAAAACTAAATAATCCTAAAATTTAAAAAGTTTATGAATAATCTTAAATATTCAAATTCAGTATTAATCAATTTAACAATAGTATCTATTATCCCTTTTTTAATATGGGGACCTTTTTTTCCAGATTTAATTGTCAGTGTCTCATCTTTATTATTTTTATTTTATTTATTTAAAATGAATAATTTTGATTATTTTAATAAAAAACCATTTATTATATTTTTGGTATTTTGCATAATCTCATCATTAATAAGCTTAGAATCTGAAAATATATCCCTTAGTATAAAAAGTTCTTTATTTTATTTTAGAATAGGAGTGTTTAGTTGTTTTATTTGGTATTTAATTGAAAGAGATAAAAATATTTTAATTTACTTTTATTATGCACTAGTTTTATGTTTTTTAGCTTTAGTAATAGATGGCTATATTCAATTTTTTACAGGTATAAGTTTATCAGGATTTAAAATATCAGGTAATCGTGTTTCATCATTTTTTGGAGATGAACTTATTATGGGCTCATATTTATCAAGATTGTTCCCTTTATTATTTGCCTTGTTTTTAATTAAAAAAAAACAAAAATATGAAATTTATTTCATTGGAGTTTTATTTATCTTAGTAGATGTACTTATTTTTCTCTCAGGAGAAAGATCTTCTTTTTTCTTTTTAAATTTATCAACAGTATTTATTATTATTTTAATAAAAGAATACCAAAAATTCAGATTATTAACCTTTATTATAGCAATTATATGTGTTTTGGTTTTAAGTTTAAATTCATCAAAATTAAATGAGAGAATGTTCAAAAATCCTGCTCAAAATATGGGCTTAATTGAAAGTCCTAATGAAAAAGTAATTTTTACCCCCCAGCACGATAGCTTAATTCGAACAGCTTACAACATGTTCAAAGATCAACCTCTCTTTGGGCATGGTCCAAAAATGTTTAGGGTTATATGTAAAGATAAAAAATATGCAACAGGAGACACTCCATGTTCGACACATCCACATAATTTTTATGTTCAACTATTGGCTGAAACAGGTATTTTAGGATTTTTATTTCTATTAAGTGCTTTAGTATATGTAATGTATACAGCTTTTAGACAATTTAAATCTATAATTTTTAAGGAAAAAAGACCTCTATCAGATTATCAAGTTTGTTTATTAGCTGGATTGTTAATATCCGTTTGGCCATTAACTCCAAATGGTAATTTTTTTAACAATTGGCTGATGATAGTTTATAGTTTACCAGTAGGTTTTTATTTTCAGTCCTTTTTTTCTAAAAGAAAAGTTAAAAAATGATTTATAAAAATTAATTATTAAGATATTAAGATTATTAAATGAAAAAAAATACACCTTTTAATGATGATGAAATAAATCTTACTGATTCATTAAAAATTATTTGGGATGGTAAAATAAAAATTCTTTTAATTATAACAATTTCATTTCTAATAGGATTTGGATATTCATATCAAATACCAAAAAATTATTTAAATTCATTAACTATAAATGCATCTAACAGTTATGATTTAAGAAAATATGATGATATTCAAAAACTAATAACGATAGGTGCATCAAATAATACAAATCTAATGTTTCTAGATAAGTTTGTTAGTGAATTAAATGATTATAATGAATTTTTTTTTATTATAAAAAATACAAAAAAATTTCAAGAAGATATTTTAAAATTTAGTAATAAAGATCAGGAAATATTATTGTTAAAATATTCAGAATTATTAGAGATTGTTCAATCGGAAAATGATTATAATAAAAATTTTAATTATACTTTAAATTTAATATGGGACGATCCTGATGAAGCAAAGAAGATTTTACAAGATACATTAAATCTTGTATCAAATAGTTTGAAAAAAAAAATTGACGATGCATTAGAGCATTCTCTAGAATTTCAAAAAAAATTAACATTAAGTGGTGATAGAGAAAGATTAGATTATTTAAAAGAGCAAAGCACAATAGCTAAAGAACTTAAAATTATAGATAATCAAATAGATGATGCTAATTTATCTCAATCCAGTGTTTCCTTAAGAATTAATACTGCAGATATTGCATATTATTTAAGAGGGTATAAGGCAATTGATAAAGAAATTGAACTAATTAAAACTCGAAATTATCAACAATTTAAATTCGTAGAACAAGAATTAGATTTATTCAAAGATACAGATATTAAATTTTTAGATTATAATATTCATTTAACGAATGTTAAATTACTTAAAAATACTAAATTAATTTTACAAACTTCAATTTTGCTAGGGTTAATACTTGGATTATTTTATGTATTTATCTCAAACTCTATTCAATCTCAAACTGGTTCAAAAAAATAATAATTAAGAATTTAAACAAAATCCGAGATTATTTTGATTTTTAAACGACATATAAATCTTTACATTATTAAATATTTTTAGTAGAAAATCCTGCCTGGTGATTATTGCGAAAGTGTAATACCCGATCCCATTCCGAACTCGGCAGTCAAGCCTTTCTGCGCCAATGGTACTTTGTCTTAAGACACGGAAGAGTAGGACATTGCCAGGCATATCTAAAATGAAAAATCTCATAATTGTAACTGGTGGTGCAGGATTTGTTGGCTCTAATTTAATTAAATCTTTGTTAAAAAAAACAAATAAAAGTATTATAAGTCTAGATAATTATTCATCAGGAAATAAAAAAAATCATGTCAAAGATAACAGAATTAAGTACATAAAAGCTGATACAATTGATATTTCAAAACATCTAAAACATTTAAAAAAAAAAATTCATTCAATTTTTCATTTTGGAGAATTTGCAAGAATATTTCAAAGTTTTAAAAAATTTGACCAATGTTTTAAATCAAATTCTATTGGCTCAAATGCTATTTTTAAATTTTGTTTGGAGAATAATATTAAGCTGATTTATTCAGCGACCTCAGCGTCATTAGGTAATGATGGTAATGATAAAAATTTATCTCCATATGCATTTACAAAATCTAAAAATTTGGAATTATTAGATAACTTAAGAAAATGGTTTAATTTTAAATTTGAAGTTATTTATTTTTATAATGTTTATGGACCAGGTCAAATTAAAGTAGGAGATATGGCAACTGTAGTTGGTATTTTTGAGGATCAGTATAAAAAAAAAAAACCTTTAACTATTGTAAAACCTGGAACGCAAACAAGGAGATTTACCCATATAGATGATACTATTAATACTTGTGTTGAGGCATGGAGGAAAAATAAATGCGTTCATTATAGCATAAGTCACAAGAAATCTTATTCTATCAAAGATCTTGCTAAAATGTTTAAAACTAAAATAATTTATTTAAAACCAAGATCAGGTGAGCGATATGCATCAGCATTAACTAAAATATCAAATAATAGGAAAATAATTAATAAATATGGAAAAATAGATTTGAAAGATTATGTAACTTCGTTTATTAAAGATGAAAAATTATGAAAATAAAAAGTTCATTGAAGTCTATAAAAAAAAGAGATCTTAATTCTAAATTAGTTAGAAGAAGAGGTCGTGTTTATGTGATCAATAAAACTAATCCAAAATTTAAAGCAAGACAAAAATAATTTTTATGGATAATGAAGACCATAAAAATACCTGGAACAATTTCACTAAATTTGTGTTGTGGGGAACCGTCGCAGTTATTGGTGTTTTAGTTTTAATGGCAATATTCTTACTATAAGGTAGTTTTATGAAAATTGTCTCTATTTTAGAAAATCTAAAAATTGAAAAAAGAATATCAATCACTCCAGAGATAGCAAAAAAATATATATCACTTGGTCTTGAAGTTTGTTTACCTGAAAATTATGGAAATCATTTGGGAATTAAAGATGAAGACTATAAAGCATTAGGAGCATCAATTTTAAAAGATGAAAAAGAAATTATAAATAGTGGAGATATTATTGTTCAATTAGGTTTATTAGATGATGATAAAAATTCCTTAATAAAAGAAAATCAAACATTTATTGGTGTTTTAAACCCATATGAAAATAAAGATAAAATAAATGATTTAGTAAAAAAAAATATTAATACTTTCTCGCTTGAATTACTTCCAAGAATAACAAGAGCTCAATCTATGGATATATTATCCTCACAAGCCAACCTTGCAGGTTATAAAGCGGTAATAGACTCATTTGCTAACTTTGAAAAAGCAATTCCAATGATGATGACAGCGGCAGGAACTATTCCTGCAGCAAAAGTATTAGTTGTTGGTGCAGGAGTTGCAGGATTACAAGCAATTGCAACAGCAAAACGAATGGGTGGAATTGTATTTGCAACAGATGTAAGAATGGCTTCAAAAGAACAAGTTGAAAGTTTGGGAGGAAAATTTTTAACTGTTGAAGGTGCTGAAAATCTTGAGACAGAAGGTGGTTATGCTAAAGAAGCTTCAGATGATTTTAAAAAGAAACAAGAAGAACTTTTATCAGAAACATTAAAGAAAATTGATATTGTAATTTGTACAGCTTTAATTCCTGGAAAAAAAGCACCAGTGATAATAAAAGAAGACATGATCAATAACATGAATTCTGGTTCGATAATTTATGATTTAGCAGCTATTCAAGGTGGAAACACAGCCTTTACTAAAGTTGATGAAATTGTTGATAAAAACGGAGTTAAAATAATGGGAGAGAGCAATATTTTAAACAAACTTCCAACTTCAGCATCTAATTTATATGCAAAAAATGTATTTAATTTTGTTTCAAATTTATATGATAAGGAAAATAAAAAAATAAATATAAATTTAGAAGATGAGATAATTGATAAAACTTTGATAAAATAAAATTATGGAAATAGATCCTTTTATATTTAGATTAAGTATTTTTATACTTTCAATTTTTATTGGATATTATGTAGTTTGGAGTGTTACTCCATCGCTACATACACCTTTGATGTCTGTTACTAATGCAATTTCTTCAGTAATAATTGTGGGTGCAATTATTGCCGGTTTAGCAGGTAACCCTGATAGTGTATTTAATATCTCAAGCACATTTGGTTTTTTGGCAATATCATTAGCGGCAATTAATATATTTGGAGGCTTTCTAGTCACTCAAAGGATGCTTGCGATGTATAAGAAAAAGAAAAAGGAAAAGTAATGTTATCAGCAAATTTGTCAGCTATATTTTATCTAATTTCGGGGGTATTATTTATTTTAGCTTTAAGAGGTCTTTCTTCACCAGAAACATCTAGACAAGGAAATTTCTTTGGTATTCTAGGTATGATTATTGCAATCACAGTTACATTTTTATCAATTGGAAATTTTTCAATTGGATTTGTAGTTGTTTTAATCTTTCTTTTAATTGGTGGATTAATAGGTGCATTTATTGCTTATAAAATTCCTATGACAGCAATGCCGGAACTAGTAGCAGGTTTTCATAGTTTAGTTGGTCTTGCAGCAGTTTTTGTCGCTATAGCTGCTTTTTTAAATCCAGAAGCCTTTAATTTAGGATCTCCAGGAAACATTAAACTTGGAAGCTTAATTGAGATGTCAATTGGTGCAGCAGTTGGTGCAATAACTTTTTCAGGATCAATTATTGCTTTTTTAAAACTTCAAGGAATAATGTCAGGTTCACCTATAACTTTTAAAGGGCAACATCCTTTAAACGCTTTAATATTAATTTCAATAATTGTATTAACCTATCTACTTTGTTCTACCCAATCTTCAAATTTATTTTGGATTTTATTAACAGTATCATTTTTGATTGGATTTTTATTAATAATTCCAATTGGGGGAGCAGATATGCCTGTCGTGATCTCAATGTTAAACTCATATTCTGGTTGGGCTGCAGCTGGAATTGGATTTACATTAGAAAATACTGCGTTAATAATTACAGGTGCATTAGTTGGATCGTCTGGCGCAATTTTATCTTATATAATGTGCAAAGGAATGAATAGATCATTTTTTAATGTTATTTTAGGTGGATTTGGTGCAACTGAACAATCTTCATCTTCACAAAATAAAGAACAAAAGCCAGTTAAAAGTGGAAATGCAGATGATGCTGCATTTTTAATGAAGAATGCTTCATCAGTAATAATTGTACCAGGCTATGGAATGGCTGTTGCGCAGGCACAACATGCTTTAAGAGAAATGGTAGATACATTAAAAAAAAATGACATAAACGTCTCTTATGCAATACATCCTGTTGCAGGACGAATGCCAGGGCACATGAATGTGCTATTAGCTGAAGCGAATGTTCCATATGACGAAGTATTTGAGTTAGAGGAGATTAATAATGATTTTGCGAATGCAGATGTAGCTTTTGTTATTGGTGCTAATGATGTAACAAATCCAGTTGCAAAAACAGACCCACAAAGTCCAATCTATGGTATGCCAGTTCTTGATGTTGAAAAATGTAAGTCAGTATTATTTGTTAAACGTAGTTTATCACCTGGTTATGCTGGAATTGACAACGATTTATTTTATAAAGAAAATACTTTAATGTTATTTGCAGATGCAAAAAAAATGACAGAAGATATTACTAAAAATCTGTAGGTATAAATTTGAATACTAAAATATTTTGTGACATTGCAGAATTGAGTCAAATCAAAAAATTTAATAAAAAAAAGATTGTTAAAGGATTTACGACAAATCCTAGCTTAATGAGAAAAGCTGGAGCAAAAGATTATAAGTCATATTCAAAAAAAATTCTTAAAATTTGTAATAATAAGCCAGTATCCTTTGAGGTATTTGCTGATGAACATGAAGAAATGAAAACTCAAGCTATGAAAATTAACACTTGGGGAAAAAATGTTTATGTAAAAGTGCCAGTTGCTAATTCAAAAGGCAAATTTATGGGTCAAATTATTAAAGAGCTAAATAATCATAATATAAAACTTAACATAACAGCTGTTTATAACGCTAAACAAACAGAAAAAATTTTGAAGTTAATTAATAAAAAAACAAAAGTAATTATCTCTATTTTTGCAGGAAGAGCAGGTGACGCAGGAAAGGACCCGTTACCAGAATTTGTTAAGAGTATTAAATTAGCTAAAAAGTATAAAAATGTTGAAATATTATGGGCTAGTGTCCGAGAGCCCTACAATTATTTGCAAGCAAAACAATTAGGTTGTCACATTATTACTGTTCCTCCAGCTATTATTGAAAAAATAGAAAATTTTGGAAAATCATTTGATCAACTTACAAAAGAAACAGTTACTGCTTTTTTAGTAGACAGTAAAAAATCTGATTTTAAAATTTAGTTAGGAATTGGTTGCGGGGGGCGGATTTGAACCACCGACCTTCAGGTTATGAGCCTGACGAGCTACCAGACTGCTCCACCCCGCGGTATATTTAAATTCTATTTTTAAGTTTATTTAACTTTTTAACTCTTTTAATGTTTTCTTGTAGAATTCTTTTTTTCTTTTCAGAAGGTTTTTCGTAAGTATTTTTTAATTTTATAACTTTAAAAAAACCATCACGTTGTAGTTTCCTTTTAAGTACTCTAAGTGCTTGTTCAATGTTATTGTCTTTAACTTCTATTTTCATATATTTTTCTAAGGTGAGTAACTATCACTATAAAATTTTGATGTCTATTAAATTTATTCAATGTTTGAAGTTTCTTTAGCTTGTTTTGCTTTTTCTTTTTCTTTTTTCTCTCTTTTTATTCTTCTTTCAGATTTTTCTATTGCTTCTATCAGATCTTTTTGTGAAAATAGGTTTAAAGCAACAGGGTCTTTTGGATTTAAATTATTATAGTTCCAGTAGCTTTTATTTCTTATCGAAGTAACTGAATTTTTTGTTATCCCAACTAGCTTCGCAATTTGGGAATCTTTTAGCATGTTATGCTGCCTAATTAACCATAGAGCAGAGTCTGGTTTATCTTGTCTTTTAGATAAAGGTACATATTTTTTAATTTTTTTTTCGCTGTTAGAAATTTCAATGTCTGTACTTTTGATTACCAAAGGTCTATTTTCATCTTTAGATGATAATTCAATCTCTTCTCTAGAAAGTTGACCAGAGATTATAGGGTTATAGGCTTTAATTCCTCTTGCAACTTCACCGTCTGCTATCCCTTGAATTTCAACTTCATGTAAGTTACAAAAATTCGCAATTTGTTTGAAAGTAAGCGTTGTGTTCTCAACTAACCACACAGCCGTAGCCATTGGCATCAAAGGTGCATTCGACATTTAATTTTTTTTATCTGATTTAAAGTTTTGAAATTTTTTGTTAAATTTACTTATTCTACCTTTATCCATTAACTTTTGTTTTCCACCTGTCCACGCAGAGTGAGATTTTGGATCAATTTCTAATTTGAGTAAATCACCTTCAGCACCCCAAGTTGATTTTGTTTCAAATTGAGTTCCGTCAGTCATTTCGACTTTTATTGTGTGGTAGTTTGGGTGAATGTCTTTCTTCATATCGAGACTTATAGCAAAAGAATTTTATAAAACAATTAAAAGTTAACTAAATTTTGCAACATTTTTTCATTAATTGCAGCACTTGAAGCTTTAATGTCAATCTTATTCACTTCAAATTTATGAATATCATTCACTATTCCACCTGCTTCATTTATCATTAAAGTTCCTGCTGCTACATCCCATATATTGATCTTATTTTGAAAGTATCCATCTAGTCTGCCAGAAGCAACATAAGCTAAATCTAATGAGGCAGACCCACTACATCTCATATTTAAATTACTAAATTTTACACCTTCATTATTACTTGAAAACAAACATTCATCTAAAGAATTTTTGTTCGAAACTCTTAATCTTTGATTATTCAAAAAGGCACCTTTGTCTTTTTCAGCAAAAAACATCTCATCCTTAATTGGATCAAATATTAGACCACTTAATAATTCCTCTTTTGACATAAGAGCAATAGAAATTGCAAAGTGAGGTATGCCGTGAAGAAAATTAGTTGTTCCATCAATTGGATCAATTATCCAAGTATTTTCTTTATCTTTATTTTTAATTGTACCAGTTTCTTCAGTCAAAAAAGAATAATTTTTTTTTGTTTTGGACAATTCTTCAATTAATATTTTTTCAACATGTTTATCTGTTTTAGTTACAAAATCATGTGGCCCTTTTTTTGATACTTGTAACTTTTCAATTTCTCCAAAATCTCTTATTATTGATTTAGATGCTTTTTCAGCAGCTTTAATCATCATATTGAGATTTGCAGATATAGATAACATTGAATTATATTTTTTTTATGTATTCAAGAGTTCTTGTGTCGACAATTACTTCATCGCCAGAATCTATAAACGGTGGTACTTGAATATTCAAGCCATTATCAAGTGAGGCAGGTTTATAAGATGAGGAAACAGTTTGTCCTTTAAGAGCAACATCTGTTGTCTCAATTTTACATTTTACCTGGTTAGGAAGTTCAACTGAAATTGGACTTTCATTATGAAAGCTTACTTTAACCTCAAGATTTTCAGTCAATAATTTTCCTTTTTCACCAATAATATTTTTTTTAATTTCAATTTGTTCAAATGATTTTGGATCCATAAAAATATAATTGATTTCATCATCATATAAATAATTAAAATTTTTTTCTTCAAGTGACGCTTTTTCAACTGTTTCGCTAGATCTAAATCTTTCATTTAATTTTGTGTTTTTACCAACACTTTTCATTTCTACTTGGGCAAATGCTCCTCCCTTACCAGGTTTTACATGTTGAGTTTTAAGCACCAACCATAAATCATTTTTGTATTCTAAGAGCATTCCTACTCTTATTTCTCCAGCATTTAGTTTCATTTAATTTTTTCTATAGTTTTAAAGGGTTTATATTTTTTATTATTCCAAACGTAGCCTGAAATAGCTAATAAATTAACATTGTTCAATAACAGTTTTTTATAATTACTTATATTAATTCCTCCAATAGCCACTATTGGTATTTTAGTTAACTTTTTTACTTTATTTATAATTTTGGTTGTTGCCTTATATTTTACTTTTTTTGTTTTAGAAGAGAAGAAAGCACCAAAAGCAATATAATCTGCTTTTCTTTTGATAGCATCTTTTGCTAAATTAATTGAGTTATGACAGGTAACTCCTATAATTTTATTTCCAACTATTTTTCTTGCTTCTGTTATACTTATATCTTTTTGTCCTATATGACACCCATCAGCATTAAGTTTTTTTGAAAGTGCAGGATCATCATTTATTAAAAATTTTACCCCATTTTTTTTACATATTGGACGAATTTTTTTTCCAATTAAAATTTTTTTTTTAAGTGAATATCTTTTAAGTCTTAATTGAAATATACCAACCTTACCAGTATCAAGCACTTTTTTTAAATCATGATAGAATTTAGGGTAAATTTTGTTTGGGGATATAAGATAAATAAATTTTTTTTTATTTATTCTCAAGCTCTTTAGACCATTTTCCTTGAGCAGCTAAAGTATTCATTTTTGCTCTATGATTAAAAATATTTTGAGTTCCTTTTATGTCTTTAGTATCTTTTGACCAAAATTTTAAAGCACTTTGTTGAAGAGCTCTACCATATGAATAAGTCATTATAAAATTAGTATCATTATTTTTATTGATTAAGTTTAAATTTTCTGTTGCTTCTACTTCTGATTGACCACCAGATAAGAAAGCAATTCCAGGAACTTCTTTTGGAACAGAATTTTTTAAACACTCCAGCGTTTTAGACGCAACCTCCTCATTAGAAATTTTATTTTTTGATTTATTTCCTGCTAAAATCATATTTGGTTTTAAAATTACTCCTGATAGATCAATTTTATGAATTATTAGTTCCTCAAAGCATTTTTTAATTACCTCAGATGTTTTAATTAAACAGTCATCTGCTGAATGTTCACCATCCATTAATACCTCTGGTTCTACAATTGGCACCATCCCACTTTCTTGCACTAGAGCAGAATATCTTGCTAATGCGTGAGCATTTGAATTGATAGCAAGTTCACTGGGATATTTTTCTCCAATACTGTAAACTCCTCTCCATTTTGTAAATCTCGCCCCAAGTTCATAATATTTTTTTAATCTTTCTCTTAATCCATCTAAGCCCTCAGTAATTTTTTCATCCAATGAATTTGCTAAATCTTTTGCACCAATATCTACTTTAATCCCTGGAATTGAGCCTGTTTCTGATATCATTGCTGGAATTGTTTTTCCATAATTTGATGTTTGATTAATTGTTTCATCAAATAAAATAACTCCACCAATACAATCTTTCATGCTGTCAGAGGCAAATAGTGTTTCTCTAAAAAGAAGTCTATTTTCTGGTGATGATTGAATATTCACTGAGTCCAATCTTTTGGTCATAGTTCCATTACTTTCATCAGCAGCAAGTATACCTTTACCATTAGAAAGAATTTTTAAAGCAATTGTATTAAGTTCTGACATATTAATTTAAAGCTTTTATACCAGGAAGTTCTTTGCCTTCAAGATATTCTAAGAATGCTCCACCAGCAGTTGAAACAAAATTAAAATCGTTTACTGCATTTAAACTATTTATTAATGAAACTGTATCTCCTCCTCCGGCAACTGAATAGATTACATTAGATTTATTATTTTCAATTATTTTTTTTGCAATTTTAATACTGCCAATAGCAAAATTTGGATTTTCATAATACCCAGCAGGCCCATTCCATAAAATAGTACTGCTTTTATCAATTATATTAATAATATTATCAGTAGTTTTTGGGCCAATATCTAAAATCATTTCATCTGTTGCAATTTCATTCAATTGTTTAATTGTAGACTCTCCTTTTAAATTTTTTCCTACTAATATGTCCTCAGGATATATTATTTTACAGTTTACTTTTTCTGAAAGTGAGAAAATTTCTTTAATAATTTCTTCCGAGTTTTCTTCTTGTAAAGATCTTCCAATATTGTTACCCATATACTTAATAATATTATTAGCCATCCCACCAACAATAATAATATTATCAAATTTGGGCATTAAATTTTTAATTATATTAATTTTAGTTGAGACTTTTGAACCTCCAATTATGCAGGTAATAGGTTTTTTAATCTCAGAAGTGATTTTTTTTAAAGCATTAACCTCCAAGTCAAGTTGTAAACCAGAAAAAGAAGGCAAAAAATTTGTTATCTTATGAATTGAAGTGTGTGCTCTATGAGAACATGAAAAAGCATCATTTACATAAATATCAGCCAAAGTTGAAAGATGTTTAGCAAATTTTTCATTGTTTTCTTCTTCCTCAGGATAAAATCTTATATTTTCTAACATTATTACTCTTTCATCATTATTAAATAATTCTTTTGAGTCTATCTCTTTAATATTTTTAGAAAATAATTTTACATTTTGATTTAATTTTTTACTTAATTCTTCGCATATTAGTTTAAGTGAAAGTTCATTAACAATTTTACCTTTTGGCCTTCCTACATGAGAAATAATTATGATTCTTGTATTTTGATTAATTAGAAATTCTAAAGTGGGTAAAATTTTATCAATTCTTGTAGTGTCAGTGATTTTATTATTAACTATAGGAACGTTTAAATCTAATCTTAATAATAATTTTTTATTAACAAGATTTGCTTCTTCTTTTATACTTTTCATTAAGAGATTTTATTGACATATTCAGCTATATCACACATCCTATTTGAAAATCCCCATTCATTATCATACCAGGCAGAAATTTTTCCCATATTTTTACCTACTACGCTGGTAAGTGATGAGTCAATAATTGCTGATGATGAATTATGATTAAAATCAATAGACACAAGTTTTTCAGAAGTTATCTCTAATACTTTTTTAGACTGAGTTTTTGAAACTTCTCTAAATACATTATTAATTTTTTCTTTATCAATATCTTTTTTTGTACAAAAAACTAATTCGATAAGAGATACATTTGGGGTTGGAACTCTCATGGCTACACCTTCTAATTTACCTTTTAATGATGGAATTATTTCTCCAATTGCCTTTGATGCCCCAGTAGATGTTGGAACAATCGATTGACTTGCTGATCTTGCTCTTCTAGGATCTTTATGAGAATTATCTAAAATTCTTTGATCACTGGTAAAAGCATGAATTGTGGTCATAAAACCTTTTTCTATCTCAAAATTTTTGTGAAGGATGTTTGCAACAGGTGCCAAACAGTTTGTTGTGCAAGAAGCAGCAGATATTATTTGATCATTTTTTGTTAGTTCTTCTTCATTTACACCAAAAATAATTGTTTTATCAGCATTTTTACAAGGAGCAGAGACAATAACTTTTTTTGCACCATTATTAATGTGTGCTAAAAGTTTTTCTTTTGAATTGAACTTTCCAGTACACTCAAAAACGTAATCAACACCAAATTTTTTCCAATCAATATCTTCAATTTTTGATTCTTGTGAAAAAGAGATTTTATCATTGTTTATAATCAAATGATTTTCATCATAATTTAGTTCTGCATTAAATTTACCGTGGACAGAATCGTATTTAATTAGAGTACAGCTTGCCTCTGAATTAGATCTATTATTGATGTGCTTTATTTTTATATCTGTATTTTGGCTTTCAATAATTGCCCTAATAACCATTCGGCCAATTCTTCCCATTCCATTGATTCCAACATTTATTGTCATTTTTTTATTCTTAACATTCTTTTTGATTTATTAGCAATATTTGCTGCCGTTAAACCAAAATGTTTATAAATTTCTTTATATGGAGCACTTTTACCAAAAGAATCAATTCCAAAAGCCAAACCATTATTCCCAATATATTTTTTCCAACTATCTGTTGATGCAGCCTCAATAGAAATTTTCATTTTTGTTTCATTAATTATTTTTTGTTTGTATGAATTTGACTGTAAGTCAAAAAGATCTTGGCACGGCATTGATATAACCTTTGAATATATTTTTTTTTTGGCCAATTTATGACTAGTTTCAATTGCTAAATTAACTTCTGACCCACTTGCAAGTATAGTTAAGTGAATTTTTTTGTTTGTTCTTAAAACTTCATAAGCTCCAAAAGAACATTTATTATTTTTTGAGTATTTTTTTCTTATTGGATCTAGATTTTGTCTTGTTAAAGATAAGATACTTGGTGTTTTTGATGTTTTTAATGCATGCTCCCAACATTCAATAGTTTCCATTCTATCTGCGGGCCTAAAAACATTTAGATTTGGAATAGAACGTAAGCCTGATAATTGTTCAATCGGTTGATGCGTTGGACCATCTTCCCCAAGGCCAATTGAGTCGTGTGTCATTACATAAATAACTCTTTGCTCCATTAATGCTGATAATCTTATAGAAGGCTTGCAATAATCTGAAAATATCAAAAATGTTCCACCATAAGGTATAAAATTGCTATGCAGAGCTAACCCATTCATTATTCCACACATAGCATGTTCTCTCACACCATAGTGAATGTAATCACTGTTAAAGTCACCTGGTTTTACAATCTTATGATGTTTAGTTTTTGTATTGTTTGATCCAGCTAAATCAGCAGAACCACCGATTAAATTATTTCTTATGCTAGTTAACTTACTTAAAGTTAGCTCAGAGGATTTTCTTGTTGCTAAGCTATTCAGTTCTTTAATTGCACGAAGCTTTTCTGTTTTTAAAATTTTTGTAAAATTATTTTTTTGCAGTTTGTTTATTAATTCTTTTTTCTTTTTATATATTTTGTTCCAATTATTCTCAAGTCTCTGACCTTTTTTACCAATTTTTTTCCATTCTTTTAAAAATTTATTTGGAATTTTAAAAGGCTTGTAATTCCAGTTTAAAGCATTTCTTACTAACTTTATTTCATCTAAACCTAATGGGCTACCATGAGATGAGGATTTACCTGATTTATTTGGAGAGCCATAGCCAATTTTAGTTTTACAGGAAATAACAGTTGGTTTTTTTGCTTTTTGAACTTTCTTCAAAGCTTTGAATATTTCTTTTTCGTTATGACCATCAATTAAAATATAATCCCAACCGTAACTTTCAAACCTCTTCTTAAAGTTGTCTGACACAGCTAAACTAGTTGGTCCATCTATAGATATTGAATTATTATCAAAAAGCATCACTAAATTTTTGAGTTTTAAATGTCCAGCTAAACTCATTGCCTCATGACTTATTCCTTCCATTAAACAACCGTCTCCAGCAAGAACATAAGTTTTGTGGTCTATAATTTCTTTACCTAATTTTTTTTTTAAAATTTCCTCTGCAATTGAAAATCCAACAGCATTTGCGATGCCTTGACCAAGTGGTCCTGTTGTAGTTTCAATACCAGTATTAGGATGATACTCTGGGTGTCCCGCACAAATAGAATTAAGTTTTCTAAATTTTTTAATACTATTAAGTGTAACACTTTTATAACCAGTCAAATAAAGCAAAGAGTAAAGTAACATAGATCCATGACCCGCAGACAGAACAAATCTATCTCTATTAAGCCAATTAGGGTTTTTTGGATTAAATCTTAAAAAATTTTTAAAAAGAACAGTTGCTACATCTGCCATGCCCATTGGCATACCTGGATGACCCGAATTTGCTTTTTGTACTGCATCTATTGACAGAAATCTGATGCAATTTGCCAAATCATTGTGTAGTTTGTTCAAAATTATCCTGACTAGACTAAGAAGATTCTATTTAATAATATAAATATATATATATGAATTCTATAATCGAAAAAGAAAAAAAATTAAATGAAGCCTTATTAGAACTAAAAAATTTAGATTTAAGTAATCCTGATTTACAAAATAATATTGAAAATTTAAGTATTCAAAAAAATCAATTAGAAATTGAAAAATCTGAATTAGAACAAAAGTATAAAATTTTAGCAGATGAACATGAAAGTTTAACAAAAAAACTAGAAGAAATTCAAAATAAAGAAAAAATAGAACAAAAAAAACAGGCTGAATTTTCTGAAAAAATTGATGAATTAAATCAAGAAACAGATACTTTGTTAGATGAAATAGACAAATGGCAAATGTAAGTATTAAATTTAATAATAAAGAGTTTTTATTGTCTTGTGAGGACGGTCAAGAAGAACATCTTGAAGAGTTATTAATTCATATAAATCAAAAATTTAATAATTTGAAAAACGACCTAGGTAATTTGGGAGAAAACAAATTACTTTTAATCACTGCTGTAAAGATTATGGATGAATATTATGAAACTAAAAAAAATGTAGATCAAAAAAAAAACGAATTAAGAGATCTCTCAAACAAATTTAAAGAATTAAAGTCTTTAATATATGATTACAGAGATAAGAAAGAAGAAGAAATTCAAGAATTAAAAAAAAGTCATCAAAAATTTAATGATGAGATTGAAGTGAATCAAAAAAAATATGAACAATTAATTGATGAAGCAGCAAATGAAATATCAAGTTTTGTTGAAAAGGCTAAACAAGATAATCAATCTCAATAAATTTTGTGAATAAATTTAAGTTAAGACGTAAAATTTTAAAAATTAGAAAAAAAAACTCAAATAGAAAGCTTGAAATTAACTTAAATAAATTTTTTTCCTTTTTAAAAATTAATAAATTAAAGTCTAAAAATATAGGTGGATATTTTCCGTCAAATTTTGAAATTGATGACTTAAAGATTTTAGAAATGATGGAAAAAAAAAAATTTCATATTTCATTACCAGTTATAAAAGAAAATAATCAAATGAATTTTTTACAATGGTCAAGAAATGATCCATTAAAAATAAATAAATTTGGAATACCTGAACCCATCTCATCAAAGACTATCGTCCCTGATATTTTATTAGTTCCACTAGTCTCTTTTGATAATGAATTAAATAGATTAGGTTATGGTGGAGGTTTCTATGATCGTTATATTGAAAAAATTGAAAAAGTAAAAAAAGTTATTAAAATTGGGTTAGCTTTTTCGTATCAAAAAATAAAAAAAATACCCACAAATAAATTTGATAGAAAATTAGATTTTATAATTACTGAAAAAGAAATTTTACAATGAGAATTTTATTTTTAGGAGATGTGGTCGGAGTATCTGGGTGTTCAAAACTAATGAATTGTCTATTAAATGAAATTGAGTCAAAAAAAATTGATTTTGTAATTGTTAATGCTGAAAATGCAGCAATACAAGGTGTTGGTTTAACAAAAGAGATATGTAATGATTTTTTTAATTGTGGTGTAAATGTTATTACGACTGGCAATCATGTATGGGATCAAAAAGAGATAATGGAATTTATAGATAAAGAGGAAAGGTTATTACGTCCAAAAAATCTTTTTGAACCAGCACCTGGAAAAGGTTTTAATATATATGAAACAAATGAAAATATCAGAATTGGAGTATTAAATTTAATGGGAAATGTTTTCATGAAAAAATGTGAGGATGTTTTTGAAATTTCAGAAAAATTTATGAAACAATTTAAATTAAAAGAGGATTATGACTTTCTAGTTGTTGATTTTCATGGAGAAATAACAAGTGAAAAAAATGCAATTGGTCAGTTTTTCGACGGCAAAGCTTCGTTAGTAGTTGGAACACATACTCATATTCCAACTAATGATGCAAGAATTTTACATAATGGAACTGGATATCAAACAGATGCAGGAATGTGTGGTGATTACGACTCTGTAATTGGAATGAATAAAGAAAATTCTTTAAATAGATTTTTAAAAAAAAATTCAACAAAACATTTTCCAGCTACTGGAGATGCTACTTTGTGTGGTGTTATAGTTGAATGTGATATAAAAACTGGTTTAGCAAAAAATATTGAAAGTTATGTTAATGGAGCTCAACTAAAAAATACTTAAAAAAATGGCAGGACATTCTCATTGGGCTGGTATAAAACATAAAAAAGGAAAAGCTGATAAACAACGTTCAAAAATATTTTCAAAATTATCAAAAGAAATTACTGTAGCAGCAAAACTAGGAGACAAAGATCCCGCGATGAATCCAAGGTTAAGATCTGCAATTCAAGCAGCAAGATCTGCTAATATGCCAAAGGATAATATAGAAAGAGCAATAGATAAATCTTCTATAGCATCAGGGGTAAATTTTGAGAATTTGAGATATGAAGGTTTTGGTCCTGATAAAATAGCAGTTATTGTCGAAACTTTGACTGATAATAAAAATAGAACTGCCTCAAATATTAGAACTATATTTCAAAAAAGTGGTGGAAGTTTAGGGACGCAGGGATCCGCTTCACATAATTTTAATCAATTGGGTATTATCAAAATCGATAAAAATGAAATTTCTGATGAAAATATTTTTGAGCTAGCTATAGAGTCGGGAGCGGATGAATGTATTTCACACGATGAATTTCATGAAATTCAATGTAATATGAGTGAAATTTATAATGTAAAAAAAAAATTAGAAAAAATAGTTGCAAATTTTATTTCGACAGAGATTGAATGGGTTCCATTAAATAGTGTCAATATTACAAATGATAGAAAAGAGGGTGTGATCGAATTTTTAGAGTCCATTGAGGATGATGATGATGTACAAAATGTTTATTCTAATGTTAAACTTGGTAATATCTAATGTTAATTATTGGAATTGACCCAGGTATTTCAGGATCAATTTGTTTTTTTCAAGATGGAAAAATAATCGATGTTGTGGATATGCCTACAATGACCGACGGTAAGAAAAATAAAAAACAAGTGAATGGTTCTCAAATTTTCAATGAAATTTCAAATAGAATAAATAAGATTGATAAAAAAGATATAAGAGTGGTAATTGAGCAAGTATCTGCAATGCCAGGTCAAGGAGTTACAAGTATGTTTAATTTTGGTCAATCATTTGGAATTTTGAAAGGCATATGTTCTGCGATGCAGCTATCAATGTATTTCGTGAGACCAGCTAAATGGAAAAAATACTTTAATCTTCTAAATTCAGAGAAAGATGCAAGTAGAGCAAGAGCAATTGAAGTTTTTCCCTATTTTTCATCACAATTATCAAGAAAAAAAGACTCTAATAAAGCAGATGCTATTCTCATAGCTAGTTTTTATTATGAAACTTATAAACTAGAAGAGTAATCAAAAATTAAAGACAAATTCATGACACATTTAAGTGTGATGAGTAATCATGGAAGCAGATATTGCATCTCAAGCAGTTGGATTAGGTACAAATACTGATTTTTCTTTATTAAGCCTTTTTCTAAGAGCAGATATAGTCGTAAAATCAGTAATTATAATTTTGATTTTATGCTCAATATATTCATGGGCAGTAATTATTGAAAAGTTTAGGATGTTTAAAAAAATTAATATATCATCTGAAGAGTTTGAGGAGAAGTTTTGGAATTCTAAATCTGCTGAAAATTTTTATAATAGTTTACCAACAAAAGTTGAAGACCCAATGGCTATAGTTTTTCAAAATGCCATGGAAGGACTATTAAAAAAGAAGTCTAAAACTAATTTAAGTGAGAGAATGACGGCAATGTTGGAGGCTGGAGTTGAAAAACAGATGTCAAAAATTGAAAAAGGATTTACCTTTTTAGCAACAGTAGGGTCAACAGCTCCATTTATTGGTTTATTTGGAACAGTATGGGGAATAATGAATTCGTTTCAGTCAATAGCAATATCTAGAAATACTAGTTTGGCTATAGTTGCTCCAGGTATTGCAGAAGCTCTATTCGCTACAGCTCTTGGTTTGTTAGCTGCTATTCCAGCAGTTGTAGCTTATAATAAATTTAATAGAGACTCCCAAAAATATTCTCAAAAATTAGAAAATTTCTCTAAAAAATTTTTAACGATTATCTAAATGGCTTTTAAACTTAATCGTTTATCAAAAGAACCAATTAGCGAAATCAACGTAACTCCTTTTGTGGATGTTATGTTAGTTCTTCTAATTATTTTTATGGTTACAGCCCCATTATTAACTGTTGGAGTTCAAGTTGATTTACCAGAAAGTTCAGCTGACTCTCTTCCAGAGGAAGCTGAACCACTTACTCTATCTATAAATTCAAAAGGAGAGATTTTCATTCAAGAAGCTAAGGTTGAATTTGATAATATAATTGCAAAAGTTTTAGCAGTCTCAAAAAATAGAACAGATACAAGAATTTATGTTCGAGGAGATAAAACTATAAATTATGGCAGAGTCCTTGAAATAATGGGATTGTTATCAGGCTCCGGCTTTACAAAAGTTGCATTAATTTCTGAACCATTAAAACAAAGGTAATTTAAAGTGAATAGAAGTTTAATAATTTCTTCTGTTTTACATGGTGCTTTAATTTTTATTACAGCATTGAGCCTTCCTTTTTTAGCAAAAAAACCAATTGATATTCCTCCAATAGTCTCAGTTGAACTGATACAAATTGCAGAAAAGACAAATATCCCTTTTGCACCTAAAGCAAAAAAAATAATAGAGAAAAAAAAGAAAAAGAAGTTAAAAGAAAAAGAAAAAAAATTAGTATCTGAACAAGCCCCTCCAAAAAAAGTTAAAAAATCAAAAACTAAAACTGTTGTTTCATTAGATAGCCAAAAAGAAAAAATTGATAACAAAAAACCAGAGGCTATCCCTCTACCAGATAAAACTGTTAAGAAAATTGAAAAGAAAAAAGAAACCAGACAAAATCCTGAAAAGTTAGATAATGAAGTAAAACAAGTATCAGAGTTCGAAAAAAAAGATTTATTTGATCCAAGCAACATAGCAGCTTTAATTGATAAGTCTAAAATTGAGGAAATAGATAATATAAAGAAGAATAATGATATCACACAAGATCAAGATAGAAATATTGAGTCTAATAAACTAACTTTAAGTGAGGAAGATGCTTTGAAGGCACAAATTTTTGGTTGTTGGAGTATTCCACTAGGTTTACCTTACAATGAGGATTTATTAGTTAGAATTAAATTAAAATTGGAGCCAGACGGGTCGGTTGTAAAAACTGAAATATTAGATCATGCTAGAATGAATAAACCTGGTCAAGGGTTCTATAAAGTTTTAGCAGAAAGTGCTTTAAGAGCAGTTAAATTGTGTCAGCCGTTAAGAGTTCCAAATACAGGATATGAAAGATGGAAAGAATTGCAATTAAATTTTGATGCAAGAGAGATGCTAGAAGGTTAAGATAAGCAAATGAAAAAAAAATTAATATTTATATGTTTATTTTTAATAATTCCAATTAAGACATTTGCTTTAATTGAAGTTGATATTACAAGAGGAAATTTAAATCCATTACCATTAGCAGTCTCACCATTATCTATTGATAAAAATTCTAAAAAAAATTTTGAAAAAATTCTTGATAAAGAGAATATTGGATCTGAGATTTCAATTATTGTTGAAAATAATTTAAGAACATCTGGCCTCTTTAATCCATTAAGTAAAGATGCATTTTTACAAGCACCAGATATTGCAAATTTAAAACCAAGATTTGAAGATTGGAATTTAATTAAAGCTCAAGCATTAATCACTGGTAAAGTAACATATGTTGATGAAAAACTGAGAGTTGAATTTAGATTATGGGACGTGCTTGCAGGTAAAGAAATGATGGCACTTGCATTCACTACAGTTCCTAATAACTGGAGAAGAGTTGGACATATCATATCAGATAAAATTTATGAAAGACTGACAGGGGAAAAAGGATACTTTGATACCAGAATAATTTATGTTGCTGAAGAGGGTCCAAAAACACAAAGAAAAAAAAAATTAGCAATAATGGATCAAGATGGAGCTAATAATAAATTTTTGACACTTGGAAATGAACTTGTATTAACACCAAGATTTAATCCCACTAGTCAGATGGTTACATATTTGTCATACTTTAAAAATTTACCTAGAGTGTATCTTTTAGATATTGAGACAGGGACTCAAGAGGTAGTTGGAGATTTTCCAGGGATGACATTTGCACCAAGATTTTCTCCAGATGGAAAAAAAATAATAATGAGTTTTGCTAAAGATGGTAAGTCAGATATTTATACAATGGACCTAGAAAATAGAATAGTTGAACGAATTACAAATCATCCTTCAATTGACACATCTCCATCTTATTCTCCTAATGGAAAATTCATTGCATTTAATTCAGATAGAAGTGGGTACCAACAAATTTATATTATGAAAAATGATGGTAGAGATGTTAAGAGAATTTCATTTGGCAATGGGATATATGGAACACCAGTTTGGTCTCCAAGAGGAGATCTAATTGCTTTTACAAAGTTGCATAATGGAAAATTTTATATTGGTGTTATGAGAACTGATGGAACTGGAGAAAGACTATTAACCGAAAATTATTATCAAGAAGCCCCATCTTGGTCGCCTAATGGTAGAGTCTTGATTTTTTATAGAGAAACAAAGACTAACGCAAAAGGCGAAGGTTTTTCTGCCAAACTCTGGTCTATTGATTTAACAGGATATAATGAGCGTTTAGTGACCACCCCAACTGATGCGTCAGACCCATCATGGTCATCTTTATTGAGTAATTAGTTTGTTAATTAATTGAAATATCTTGATTTTTTGACTTGAAACCTCTAATTAGTTGTGAAAAACTAATTAATAGAAATTAGCAGCAAGGAGCAATTTAATGATACTAAGCAAAATTTTTAAAAACACACTATTGTTATTAGCAGCATGCCTGGTGTTATCAGCTTGTGCAACAAAAAAAGAGGTAACTACTTCAACAGACATCCAAGGACAAATGCAAAGTGATGTTTACACTGGAACAGATACAGTTGAATATTTAGCT